>NZ_JBILUK010000337.1:0-2718 GCF_044371015.1 Phenylobacterium sp. | reverse complement strand
CCCGCCCGCGCTGCTGCGGGCGAGCCGCCAATCAACCCGTTCGCCGTGAAGAGGTGGTGACGGTGATGTGACGATATGAACTCCAGAGGTTGGGGTTGTCGCATCAAGTGGGGCGAGACCAACCCGCGCTCGACGGCCCGGACCGTTCCACGATATACTGGCATCCACACTGCCAGTATGTTCTCCCGATCGAGCCTATCTGACAGTGATCGGGACAGTTGGCGCAGGAGGCTTGGCGATGGCGAGTTTTTGGGTCTGGGGTGTCGCCCTGGCGGCCTACGCAATGTTCCTGGGTTGGTACGTCAACTGGCGTGGCCCCCTGTCCAAGGCCGAAATCGAACAGCTCATGGCGCGAATGCGCGCCAATAATGTCGGCCACGGCGACCAGGACGAAATGCCGGTCATGCAGCGATTTCTGGAAGAGGATGACGGCCGCGAATTTTTCATGCTCAACGTCATTCGCATATCCGACAGCGATGTCGCCGATCCGGCAACCGGCAAGATGCGTCCGGCGCGCGAGGTGATGGCGGGTTATACGCGCATGTTCATGCCGGCACTGTTCGCCCGCGGCGGGCACCCGGCTCTTGCGGCGCGCCGCATTGGCGGCATGGTCGACACCTGGGGGCTCAAGGAGGTCCCAGAGAGGTCGATGGTGGGCTACATGCGCTATCGGAGCCGGCGCGACATCGCCCATCTCGTCTGCAACCCGCGCTTCGGCGGCGCCCACGCGTTCAAGTTCGCCGCCATGCCACAGACGTTCAACTTCCCGACCCGGCCGATGATCATGACCTTGGCAAGTCCAAGAGTCTGGGTTGGTCTGTCGATGGCCCTCGCCGCCGCGCTGGCGCAGATCGCACTGTTGCTGTCCACGACACAAAGCTGACGGCCAGCTCCCGCGGTCACCTGACCACAGACTGGAGTCGTTGGCGGTGTCTGTCCAAACCCTCCACCGGCCTGGGCTTTAGGGTGGGTCTTTCAAGGCTCGATCATCCGAAAAGGGCGCGAGGCGTAGGCGGCTGCGATGGTCGGATGGGCCGGAGGCGCCGTCCGGGCGATTTCCCTGGAAGTAGGACTTCTGCCAGGCCTGCCTGGCGGCTTCGGGATCGTTGGCGATCAGTTTCTGGTTGAACTCGGATCGACCCGCGGACCACTCGGCATGCTGTCGCGCCAGATCCGGCTCGCTGGAGATGTCGCGGATTTCCGGGCGAACCGACTCGAGCGCCCCGCGCCGGACCGGGAAGATGCAGGCGAACGGCTCGTCCGCCTCAAACCGCACGAGGGTGTTCGGGCGCGTGAAGATCCAGTTCATCGTGAACGTGTAGGGTGACCAGTCGCTCTCAACGATTCCGGTCAGCGGCGCGATGGCGTCCTTCGGGCGGTTGGTCGGCCCGCCAACGTATAGGTCGACGCCGGGTTCGGTCCGGAACAGGTACGGTATGTGGAAGGTGAGCACGCCGGACCCGAAGTGACCGAGCGCGCTGTTCGCCTCCGCGCCATCAATGATGCGCACGGCCCCGGGTTGCGCTCCGCCGTCCCAGATCGCCGAGAAGGCCGCCGGGCAAAGCAACTCCCAGCCGTGTGCGTTGGCGATGTTGAGCGGCAAACAACGATAGGCGAACCGATCGCCGGTGGCGTCCATCCATGGGCGCTCCACCGGGGCCGGCACGATCTTCGGCGCGCCGGCATGGAGCGCGAAGGCGAGCAATTCCGTCATCGTTCCGGAGCTCCGTTTGCGGTCGCGCCCAGCCTGGCCGCCACCCGTCAGGCTGCCGACGTCGGCCAGAGCCGCATCCGCGCTCCGACCATACCAAAGCCCAGGATCATCAGCACCCTTTGGCCAGTTTCCGGCGCCAAAGAGCCCAAACTGAAAGCCCCGATCAAAGATCGCGAGGCCACGTTGTCATCGGACGCCCCCGCATTCCGCAGGTTCCTCGGCGTCTCGATCCGAAAAGAGGCCACCATGCTCATAGGTGCAATACCGAATGGGCTCAGGTCGACCACAACAGCATTGAGATTGTTGGACGCGGCTGGGAAGGCCGCCGTATCGTCCCTTACGACGCCATTTGTCGTAGGGTGGATTGGGTCGAGGCCACCCAGTTCGAATATCATCAGGTCCGCACCCGCTCCTTTGACGGCGGCTCTGTCGCTGAAGCCAAGGTCGAGAAAGACGTCCTGCAGCCAGCTGAACACGATGGTTCCCGCATCGATATCGGTGATGGCTGCTGGGAAGGCGTGCCCGATCACATTGAAAGCCCCCTGCGACCCGACCAGGTCGTTGACGAAGGCGTTGTCGGCGAAGTCGTATCCGCCCACAGACACTGTCTCGGCCGCGCCACCCGCCGCCGTCAGCGCGACTGCGGCGGCCGTGGTCGCCAAGACACGCCTCAACTTGATCTTCCTGGATCCCACGTATTCGCCCAATACCGTTGAAAACAAAGAAGCTTTGGCGATCAACGGCAAGGGCGTTCAAAGCTGGAAGAATGAACCTGACGTCGAGTGGTCGAGCAGGGCCGTTGGTGGGCTGATGCGAGCGCCTCTGTGAGCGTTCATATCTTGCGATCTCAGCCGCGATGTCAGGTTGGCGGGCGTCGCCGACTTGACTTAGTCTGACGCTCGTCGCGGACCGTGTCCCGCGCTGCAGAGTGGCCATTCAATTGACCGTCGAAGGCATCTACGACGCAAGCACCATAGCCTCGATCGACGGGTGGCTGAGCAGTG
>NZ_JBILUK010000336.1:0-2722 GCF_044371015.1 Phenylobacterium sp. | reverse complement strand
ATCACCACCACACGCTTGCCGGCGTAGTCCAGGCCTTCCGGCCATGCTTGCGGGTGAACCACCGAGCCCTGAAAGCTCTCCAGCCCCGGAAACTCGGGCGTGTAGCCCGCGTCATAGGAATAGTAGCCGCCGCAAAGGAAGATGAAGTTGCAGCTGACCGTTACGGTCTCCCCACCCCGCGCGACGTCCACTGTCCATGTGGCCGTTTCTGAGGACCACGACGCCCGGGTCACCTTGGACCCGAACCGGATATGCCGGTTCACTCCGCCTTCTTCAGCGGCATCTCGGATATACTTCAGGATCGCCGGACCGTCGGCGATCGCCTTCGCCTCCCGCCACGGTTTGAATGCGTAACCCAAAGTGTACATGTCACTGTCCGACCGGATGCCCGGATAGCGGAAAAGGTCCCAGGTGCCTCCGATGGAGTCGCGACCTTCGAAGATCACGAACGTCCGGTCGGGACATGACGTCTGCAGGTGCCGCGCGGCCCCGACCCCTGAGAGCCCTGCCCCCACGATCACGACGTCAAAGTGTTCCATTGCCACGCCTTATCTCCTTGCCCCTCACCGAGGATAGCTGATCGGCGTTCAGACGAAAGACTCGAGCCGCGGCGGCGCCTGCTTGACAGTCCACGCCGCGGACCATCCCATCGCCCCGGGGCAGGGGGAGACGACAAGATGCGCGTCGTAAGCATGGCGCTCGCTTTGGCGATTGGCGTCTCGGGATTTGCAGCGACGGCCCAGGCTCAACAGCCCAGGGAAGCCGCCTTCCGGGCAATGTTCAAGGAGATGGTGGAGACCGACACTTCCGCCGCCACGGGCGATTGCACCTTACTCTCCAACCGCATCGCCGCGCGGATGATCGCCGCGGGCTTCCCTGCCGCCAATGTTCACGTGCTTGTGCCGGAGGCTGATAAACGCGCCGGCAACATCGTCGCCGTGCTGCCGGGCCGCGATCCCAAGGCCAAGGCGGTGCTGATGCTGGGCCATATCGATGTGGTCAATGCGCGCCGCGAGGACTGGACCCGCGACCCCTTTGTCCTGATCGAGGAAGGCGGGGAGTTTTATGGTCGGGGGGTCTCCGACATGAAGGCGCAGACCGCCATCTGGGCGGACACAATGGTGCGCTACCATGCCGAGGGCCTGAACCCCCGACGCACGATCAAGATGGCGCTCACCTGCGGCGAGGAGGGCGGCAACCTGCTGAACGGCGCCAGCTGGTTGGCCCAGAACCATCGCGAACTTATCGACGCGGATCTGGCGCTGTCGGAAGGCGGCGGCGGAGACCTCGACGCCCAGGGACGACGGTTGGCCGTGACAGTGATGGCGGCTGAGAAGATCTTCGCCAGCTACACGCTTGAAGTCACCGGACCTGGGGGCCACTCCTCCAAGCCGCGCCGAGAGAACCCGATCACCATTCTGGGTGCTGGCCTGGAGCGCCTCGGCAAGCTCACCTTCCCCACCAGGCTCAACGAAAACAATCGTGGCTATTTCAAAGCGCTGCAAAGCCGGGTCGATCCCGGTACAGCGCGCGCGATCCGCGATCTGTTGGTCAATCCCGACGACCCGCTGGCCAACGCCCATCTCAACCACCAGGTCAGCTACAACGCGATCCTGCGAACCACCTGCATCCCCACCCTGATCGAGGGCGGTCACGCCGCCAACGCCCAGCCGCAACGCGTGCGCGCCACGATCAACTGCCGGCTCTTGCCCGGCACCTTGACCGAGAGCGTGACGTCGGCCATCACCCAGGCGGTGGCCGATCCGCGCATCACCGTCACGCTCGGCGCATTGCCGGCCGCCGCCGGACAGCGCCCGCCGGCGCCGCCGCTGACGGCGCGGCTGATGGATCCGATCCGCGAGATCGCCGCCCAGATGTTCCCCGGCGTGCCGGTCACGCCGATGCAGGAAACCTTCGGCACCGACAATGGCCGACTGATCGCCGTCGGCATTCCGACCTACGGGTTCTCGGGGCTGTTCCGGGGCGATGACGCCGGCAACATCCACGGCCTGAACGAGCATATTTCGGTCCAGTCCGTGATGGACGGGCGAGAGTTCATGCACCGCTTGATCCGAATCTATGCGGAGCAACCTGGAGGTCTCTGAACCCCGCGGGCGACCGGGCGCTTGACCGCATGGCAGCAAGCAAGTCACGGTAAATTTAGTGGGAATTTGGCGGCTCAAAGTCGCCGGACGGAGGGGCTATGTGGCGGACGAAATCCCTTGATGCGATCCTGGCGACGGCTGAGAAGAAGTCGCTCCACAGGACGCTCGGGCCATTCCAGCTCACCATGCTGGGGATCGGCGCGATCATCGGCACCGGCATCTTCGTTCTGACAGCCGAGGCGGCTCAGAAGGCCGGCCCGGGCATGATCCTGGCGTTCATCATCGCGGGTTTCGTCTGCGCGGTAGCCGCTCTGTGCTACGCGGAGATGGCCGCCATGGTCCCGGTCTCGGGCTCGGCCTACACCTACAGCTATGCGGTGATGGGCGAACTTCTGGCCTGGATGGTCGGTTGGGCCTTGATCCTTGAGTACGCTGTCGCCGCCGGCGCTGTGTCGGTGGGCTGGTCGGGTTATGCCGTCGGACTGATTGAGAACGCCTTCGCCATCGACATCCCGAACACCCTTGTTCGCGGCCCGCTGGACGGCGGTCTGGTCAACCTGCCTGCCGCCGGCATCGCTCTGCTGGTGACGGCGCTGCTGGTGGTCGGCACCCGAGAG
>NZ_JBILUK010000110.1:0-10117 GCF_044371015.1 Phenylobacterium sp. | reverse complement strand
CAGCCGGGACCACGACATCACCTACTTCTACGCTTCGCGGCTGCCGGGCGAGCCGGCGGAGGGGGTGGAGGACATTCACTTCCATCCCATCGAGCCCAGGCAGGTGCGGGTGAGCCTGAAGTACGCATTCTGAGGGGGAAGAGCCGATGAACCGGCGGGAACTGATCGCCGCCCTGGCCGCCGCCGCCGCACCTGGCGGCGCGTTGGCGCAGGACTCGACGTTGCGGGCCTCGGCGCAGGCGGCGTGGCTCTATGGCCTGCCCTTGATCGAGATGGCCACGACGCGGGCGCGGGCGCTGACCGGGCGGGGCGGCATGGCCGGCGCGATCAACCGGTTCGTCCACAGTCGCGCGCTGGCCGGACCGCAAAGCCGGGCGGTGACCGCGCCCAACAACGACACGCTTTATTCCAGCGCCTGGTTGGACCTGACCCGGGGGCCGGTGACGCTGACGATCCCTCCGACCGGCGACCGCTACATTTCCGTGGCGGGGATGAATTTCTACACCGACAACGACTTCGTGCTCGGCACGCGGACGAGCGGCGGAGGCGGCGGGCGCTTCACCATCGTCGGGCCGGGGCAGGCAGGATCGGGGCCGCGGGTGGTGCGACTGTCGACGCCGCAAGGCTGGCTGCTCGCGCGAACGCTGGTTGACGGTCCGAGCGACCTGGCGGCGGTGCATGCCGTGCAGGACGGGCTCGGGCTGACAGGATCGGTTGCGCCGCCTCCGCCGACATTCGCGGCGCGCGCCGCCCCGGCCATGGACTACTTCATGAGCGTCGCTGCTCTGCTCGCGGCCAATCCGCCTCCGGCGACGGACGGTGCGTTGTTTGCGCGGATCGCAGCCCTGGGGTTGAGCGCCGATGGGCGCTTCGACGCCGCCCGGCACGACCCGGCGGCGCGGGCGGAGATCGAGGCGGGTGTCTCGGCGGCGCGCGCGGCGTTGCAGAGCGTTCGGCCCGGCCCGTCGAGTGGCGGCTGGTCCTATCCCAAGTCAAATCTTGGCGACTATGGTCAGGACTACGTTTTCCGCGCCGGCGTGGCGTTGGCGGGGTTGGCGGCGCTCCCGGCCGCCGAGGCGATGTACATGAACCCGGTGGGCGACCGGGGCCGGATGTTCTCCGGGGATGGCCCCTATGTTTTGAAGTTTCCCGGCAATGCGCAGCCACCGGTCGACGCCTTCTGGTCGCTGACAATGTATGAGGCCACGCCGGAGGGGCAGTTCTTCCTCGTGGAGAACCCGCTCGGCCGCTACTCCATCGGCGACCGGACCCCGGGCCTGGCCCGCGGCGCGGACGGCTCTCTGGAAATCTGGATCGCACGGTCCGATCCGGGCGGCGCGCGGTCGGCAAACTGGCTGCCGGCGCCGGCCTCGGGACCCTTCACCCTAAGCTTCCGGGCCTATCTGCCCCGACCGGAACTTCTCGACGGCCGTTATCGACTGCCGGCTATTGTGGCCGGATAGGCGCGTCGCGCCAAGGGATGGCCTGAGCCAGGGCTACCGCCTCCGGCGAGATCGTGCAGCCGCGCACCAGCACCTCGACGCCCGCCTCAGCGGCCTCTAGCAGGCCTCGCGCATAAGCCGGGTCGAGTTCGGCGCAGGCGGCGAAGCGGTCGCAGTCGGTGCGCTGAACAACGAACAGCATCACGGCGCGGTGGCCCTCTGCGACCATTGTGGAAAGTTCGTTCAGGTGCTTGAGCGAGCGGGCGGCGACGCAATCCGGGAACTCGGCGAGGCCCGGTTCGCGCATCAGGTGGCAGTTCTTGACCTCCAGCCAGCAGGGCGGGCGGCCAGGGCTCTCGAGCAGGAAATCGATGCGGGAGGCCGCGCCGTAGCGCACTTCGCGGCGGTGCGAGGCATAGCCGGCCAGTTCCGGGATCGCATCGGCGGTCAGGGCCTCGGCGACCAGGCGGTTGGGATGCATCGTGTTGATGCCCACCAGGCCGCCGTCGGCTTCCACCAGCTCCAGCGTATGGGCGAGCTTGCGCTTGGGGTCGTCTGAGCGGGAGACCCA
Organism: Phenylobacterium sp.; assembly: GCF_044371015.1. Classification (GTDB taxonomy): domain Bacteria; phylum Pseudomonadota; class Alphaproteobacteria; order Caulobacterales; family Caulobacteraceae; genus Phenylobacterium. Next base: position 8,104 of record NZ_JBILUK010000110.1, on the reverse strand, counting down.
GGCGCGGAGGCCCGGCGTGTTGAGGCCCAGCATGGCGCCCGGATTGGGGCAGTGGGCGGTGATCTCGGTTCCGTCGTCGAGGGCGACATCGGCGAAGAAGCGCTTGTAGCGCTGGACGAGGGCGCCGCGCGTGAGCGGGGAGGGGAAGTGCATCGGACAGCCCTATCGGGACCCATGAATCAGAACGGATGATCACGAATGCGATGCGATCCGGGCTGGCAAGCCATCCGTGTTGATCCGGACTCATCCCTGGTTCGACAACAGGCGACTCGCAAGCTCTGTGTCGGCTGGTATGGATGCGCGCAGAGATAGCGGAGGCGGGATGTCCGGAGTGAGCGACGAGCGGGTGACGGCTGCGGTGCTGGTGATCGGGGACGAGATCCTGTCGGGTCGGACCCAGGACACCAACACGCGCGACATCGCGCGGTATCTGAGCGTGATCGGGGTGGATCTGGCCGAGACGCGGACGGTGCCGGACGTACTGGAAGAGATCGTGGCGGCGCTGAACGCGCTGCGCGAACGCTATGACTATGTGGTCACCACCGGCGGCATCGGGCCCACGCACGACGACATCACGGCTGATGCGGTGGCGGCTGCCTTTGGCGTGGAGCTGCATGAGCATCCCGATATTCTGGCGATGATGGAGGCCCGCTGGGGCGGCGAACTGACCCCGGCGCGGCGGCGGATGGCGCGGGTGCCGGTGGGCGGCGATCTGGTGAAGAACCCGGTGCAGGGACCGCCCGGCTTTACCATCGGCAATGTGTTCACGCTCGCCGGCGTGCCCTCGATCATGCGCGGAATGCTCGAAGATGTGGGCCCGCGCATGCGCGGCGGCCGGCCCACCGTCTCGCGCACCGTGCGGGTTGAGGGTTCGGGCGAGGGCGTTATCGCAGCCCCGCTGGAGGCGGTCGCCAAGGCGCACCCGGACATGAGCCTCGGCAGCTATCCGTTCTTCGGGGCCGATGGATACGGTTCGAATCTCGTGGTGCGCGGGCGCGACACCGAGGTGCTGGGTGCGGTGGTGATCGAACTGATCGCAGCGCTAAAGGGCGCGGGCATCGAGAACGTGCGCGAGATCGAGGCGGCTTGACGTCCACCCAGGGACGCCCGACAGGGTTCGACCAAACGGGAGGACTTTCAAGATGGCGTTCAAACCCTTCGACCTGACCGGCAAGGTCGCTCTGATCACCGGCGGCAATGGCGGCATCGGCCTGGGCATGGCCGAGGGTCTCGCCGCATCCGGCGCCAAGGTGGCGGTCTGGGGCCAGAACCCCGAAAAGAACGCCAAGGCGAAGGCCGCGCTGGAAGCACACGGCGGCGAGGTGCTCGTCCAGCAGGTGGACGTCACCGACGAGGCGGCGATCGTGGCGGCTGTCGCCGAGGTGGTGGACCGGTTCGGCCGGCTTGACTTCTGCGCGGCCAATGCCGGCGTCGGCGGCGGCGGCGCCTTCGAGGAGATGACCACCGAGCGCTGGCGGCGGGTGACCACGGTCAATCTCGATGCCGTGTTCTGGACGTTCCGCGAGGCGGTGAAGCCGATGATCGAGCGCGCCAAGGCGGGTGAACCCGGCGGCTCTCTGGTGGTGACATCCTCGACCTCGGCGGTGCACGGCGCGCCGCGCAATCAGGCCTATGCCTCGACCAAAGGTGCGGTGCTGTCGATGATCCGCGCGCTGGCGGTGGAGTACGCGCGCTACGGCATCCGCGCCAATTCCATCCTGCCCGGCTGGATCGCCACCGACATGACGGCGGGCTCGCAAGGCTGGGACAAGTTCAACGAGAAGGTGATCATGGGCCGGGTGCCCATGCGCCGCTGGGGCGAGTGGGAGGATTTCGCGGGCATCGCGGTCTATCTCGCCTCTGAGGCCTCGAAGTTCCACACCGGCGACAGCTTCACCATCGACGGCGGCTACACGATTTATTGAGGGCGGCCCGATGACTGACCGATACGCCGTCTACAAGCGGCTTAAGTTCGAGCGCCCGGCGCCCGGCGTACTGCGGATCGTGATGAGCAATCCGGGCAAGCTCAACGCGGCGGACGCGGTGATGCACCGCGAGCTGGCCGAGATCTGGCGCGACGTGGATGCGGACCCTGAGGTGCGCTGCGCCATCCTGACCGGGGAAGGTGATGCGTTTTCCGCCGGCGGCGACTTCGAGATGATCCAGGGGATCGTCGACGACTTCGAGGTGCGGGCCCGGGTGATGCGCGAGGCGCGCGACATCGTGATGAACATTGTCGACTGCCAGACGCCCGTGGTGAGCGCCATGCGCGGGGTGGCGGTCGGGGCGGGGTTAGTCTGCGGCCTGCTGGCGGATGTTTCGATCGCCACGCCGGATTGCCGGATCATTGACGGACATACGCGGTTGGGCGTCGCGGCCGGCGACCACGCTGCGATTGTCTGGCCGCTGCTCTGCGGTATGGCCAAGGCCAAGTACTACCTGCTTACCTGCGACCCGCTCAACGGGGCGGAGGCCGAACGGATCGGCCTGATCTCGCTCGTAGCGGACGACGCAGATCTGGACGCCCGCGCTCTGGCCGTGGCGACCAAGCTGGCCACGGGCGCGCCCCGCGCCATCGCCTGGACCAAGCACGCCCTGAACCACTGGCTGCGCACGGCGGGCCCGGCCTTCGACGCCTCGCTGGCGCTGGAGTTCCTGGGCTTCACCGGGCCGGAAGCGGCGGAGGGACTGGCGTCGCACCGGGAGAAGCGGAAGCCGAAGTTCGTGTGAGGTCTCGTCTTGCGTACCTCCCGCCGCTTCGCGGGGGAGGCAGGGTCAGACCGAAAACTGCTCTGCGAGCACGCGTTCGCCCAGGCTGCGGCCGGCGTCGAAGAGCATGCATATCGACACGTCGCGGTCTTCGGCGATGTAGACCTCGACCACGTTGGGAGCCTCGAAGTTGTCGGCCACGGCGCTGACCGGGCGCTTGGCGCCTTCCAGCACTTCCAGGCGCAGGCGGGCGGTGTGGGAGAGCAATGCGCCGCGCCAGCGGCGGGGGCGGAAGGCGCTGATCGGCGTCAACGCCAGAATTTTCGATTCCAGAGGAATGATCGGGCCGTGGGCCGAGAGGTTGTAGGCGGTCGAGCCCATGGGGGTTGAGATCAACGCGCCGTCGCAGATCATCTCGGACAGGCGCACCTTGCCGTCTACGGAAATGCGCAGCTTGGCCGCCTGGCGCGTGGTGCGCAGCAGGCTGACTTCGTTAAAGGCGATGGCCTCGTGGCTCTTTCCCTGAACGTCAACGGCGGTCATGCGCAGAGGGTGGATTTCGGCCTGTTCGGCGGCGTTGATCCGACCGAGCAGGTCGTCGTCTGAGAACTCGTTCATCAGGAAGCCGACCGAGCCCTTGTTCATACCGTAGATCGGCTTGCCCGAGTGCATCAGCTCATGGACGGTCTCCAGCATGAAGCCATCGCCGCCCAGGGCGACGATGACCTGAGCGTTGTCGAGGCCGGCGTCGCCGTAGCGGGCGACGAGCTGGTCGCGGGCCTCCTGGGCCTCGGGCCGGCTGCTGGCGACGAATGTGAGGCGGGTGACGAAGGCTTTTCTCATCGGCGCCCAGAAGCCCCAACTTGCGCGGGGCTGTCAAACCCCGTTGGCGTACGGATCAGGCGGCCTTGAGCGTGCGGACGGCCTGACGGAAGGCGGCGGCGGCGATGTCGGGGGCGACGGGGGCAAAGGCGGTGATCGCTTTGCGTGCGCCCTCGGCCCCGCCGCCGGGATTGCCGTGGTTCTGCGCCCGGATCATGTCGAGAATGTCCGGGAAGGCGCTTCGATCAATGCCGACCCCGGCGCAAGCGAGCGCCAGCAACTCCGGTCGATCGGAATCGAGCACAGCGCGGATTTGTGTCGGATCATAGCCGCCGAGCAGCGCCAGGCCGCCGGCGAACAATGAGAACCTCTCCGCGCGAAGCGCCCGCACCAGATAGCCCGGGCGAAGCTGGTTGGCAGCTTTGAGCTTTTCCAGGAGGCGCATTTCCATCACCTCGCGCTCGCCTTCTCGGGCGGTGACGGGGGCGACTTCAGAGACGGCAGGGGCGCGGACCTTGCCTGCGGGGCCGTGGGCCTCCCTCACTGAGGCGGCCAAGGCTTCATCGAGGATCGTGACGTCGAAGCGATAGCGGTCCGCCAGACCCTGCCGCAGCGCATGTCCGACCCAGAGATAGAGCCGCCGCGCCAATTGGCCACTCAAGCGAGGGTGTTCAGAAAGGGGTTCGTGCAGGGAGGTGATCTGCCGTGCGGCTTCGACCAGCTCTTCCATGTCCGCGGGCGAGACGTCGGCCGTTGTGTTGCCGGCCAGGGCTGTAAGCACGGCCGGTTCGCCCTTTTGCAGGATCGCTGTGACCACGTTGGACGGCAGGTGGGGCCGGCGGGCCACCTCGATCTGGTGTTCGATGGTCGCCTCGACGAGCAGGCGCACCAGATCATGCTCCTGCAGCACCGGGCTTTGGGCGATGATCGGGCGGGCGATCTCAATGTCATCCAGCGCCAGCACATTGACGAGTGCGATCGGCGCCCAGTCGGCGGAGGCCAGCTTCTCGGAAAGGCGCTTGCGGATGTCGCGCTCGGCCTCGACCACCAGGCTCATGAAGATCGAAGACAACAGCGCCTGAATGGGCGGCGCGCGCATGGCTTCGTCTGCATGGGGCGCCTCGCACAGATCCGCGATGGCGAGCAGCAGACGCTCGCGATCCACCGGCTGGCGGCTCTTGGCCAGGTTCAGCAGGGTGTCCCCGCCCACCGCGACGCTCAACACCGGTCTCCTATGTTCTACAGTCCGACCTGGGTTATCGAAGTCTGAACCGGTCGAATGAAGATGGGCTTAAACACCGGGGCGAAGGAGAGAGGATTTCCATGGGCGAACCGCTGATCCTGGCGCTGGACCAGGGCACCACCTCGACACGGGCGATCCTGTTCACGCGCGACGGCCGGGCGCTGGCCGAAGCCGGGCGTCCTCTGGAACAGCATTATCCCGAGGACGGCTGGGTCGAGCACGATGCCGAGGCGATCTTCCAGGCGTCGGTCGCCGTGTTGCGGGAGGCGGTGGAGGCGGCTGGGCGCGCGCTCGCAGACGTGACCGCCATCGGAGTGACCAATCAGCGGGAGACCGTGGTGCTGTGGGACCGGCGCTCCGGACGACCTGTGCATCGGGCGGTGGTGTGGCAGGATCGGCGGACCGAGCCGGTTTGCGCGGCGCTGCGTGCGCGGGGGCTGGAACCCAAGGTGACCGAGATCACCGGGCTATTGCTCGATCCGTACTTCTCCGGAACCAAGCTCGCATGGCTGCTGGACCATGTCGAAGGCGCCCGGGAGGCCGCGGCGCGTGGCGATCTGCTGGCGGGGACCATCGACAGCTGGGTCATCTGGAAGCTGACAGGCGGACGCATCCACGCCACGGACGCCACCAACGCCTCACGGACCCTGCTTTACGACATCCGGGCCGGTGGCTGGTCTGAGGCGATGGGCGAGATGCTGGGTGTGCCGCTCGGTCTGCTCCCGGAGGTCAAGGACTGCGCCGACGACTTTGGAACGACGGACGCCGGCGTGCTGGGTGCGGAGATCCCGATCCGGGGCGTGGCGGGCGACCAGCAGGCGGCGCTGATGGGGCAGGGATGCATCCGGCCTGGCGAGATGAAGGCGACCTACGGGACGGGCTGTTTCATGCTGCTCAACACCGGCGAGGCGGCGCCGATCTCGACGGCGCGCCTGTTGACGACGGTTGCGGCGCGGGTGGGCGGTAGGACGACCTATGCGCTGGAGGGCTCGATCTTCATCGCCGGGGCGGCGATCCAGTGGCTGGGCGAGGGCTTGGGCATCGCGGGCGGACCCCAGGCGGCCGAGGCGCTGGCGGCCCAAGCCGATCCGGAGCTGGGGGTGGTGTTGGTGCCGGCCTTCACCGGGCTCGGCGCGCCGTGGTGGGACGCCGAGGCGCGGGGTGCGATCCTGGGGCTGACCCGAGATGCAGGGCTGGCGGAGATCGCCGGGGCGGCGTTCGACGCCTGCGCGCTGCAGACCCGCGATCTGATCGAGGCCATGCGCATGGACGCGCCGGGCGCGCTGGGGCCGGACGCGACGCTGCGGATCGACGGCGGCATGGCGCGGAGCGCGTTCTTCAGCCAGCGGCTGGCGGATCTGACCGGGGTGGCGGTGGATCGGGCGATCTTCGAAGAGACCACGGCGCTGGGCGCGGCGCTGTTCGCCGGCATCGGGGCCGGCGTGTTCGCCGATGTGACGGAGGCCGCGGCGGCGCGGCCGGCCGTGGAGCCTTTCGCGCCGATTATGGCCGGAGATGCGCGGGACGCGGCCTTCGGGCGATGGCGAGATGCGATCCGCAGGGTCCGCTCGGCTTGACGTCGGAGGCGTCCGGCGCGACTCTCGCCGCAACAAGGATGGAGACGGTCATGGCGGACGGTTCAGTCGCGGGGATCACCTCGCTCAAGGGTCGGGTCAGCGCAGAGGAATGGCAGGCCCGGGTGGACCTCGCCGCTCTGTATCGATTGGTCGCGCTCTATGGGTGGGACGACATGATCTACACCCATATCTCGGCGCGCCTGCCGGGTCCGGACCACCACTTCCTGATCAACCCCTATGGGCTGATGTTCGATGAAATCACCGCCTCATCGCTTGTGAAGATCGACCTGGACGGCAACATCCTTCAGGAGACGCCCTACTTCATCAATCCGGCGGGCTTCACGATCCACTCGGCGGTGCACGCGGCGCGGGATGACGCCAAGTACGTGATGCATCTGCATTCTGATCACGGCGTGGCGGTGGCGGCGCAGAAGCATGGCCTGCTGCCGCTGTCCCAGCATGCGCTGATCGTGCTGCCGAGACTGGCCTATCACGACTACGAAGGCATTGCGCTGAACCATGACGAGCGGGAACGTCTGGTGGCGGATATCGGCGACAAGCATCTGATGTTGCTTCGTAATCACGGCACGCTTTCGGTCGGCGAGACGGCTGCGGAGTGCTGGGTGGGGATGTACTACCTTGAGCGCGCCTGTCAGATGCAGGTGGCCGCGCTGTCGGCGGGACGCGATGGCGTGCTGACCGCCCCGGAGGCGTCGCAGGCGGAAGTGCGTAAGCAGACTCAGCGAGGCGTGGGTGGGGCGCTGGCGTGGCCAGGCTGCCTGCGCAAACTTGATCGCCAACTGCCCGGTTACGACGCCTAAACGCCTGCTAGGCATACAAGCCGTCTCTACGTTGCAGAGCGGAAACGCATAGCCATTCCGCTGTCATCGGACCGCGTGTATGGACCGGTGAATGCAAGCGTGCGCCGGGGGGGCGCGCGGCGGAGCGCAACGGTTTGTTCAAGCGTCACTTTTTTCTGATCTCAGCCGTGGTCGTCCTGGCGTTGATGCTGGTCGCCGGAGGCCTGAAGCTGCTGAGTAAGGCGCCGGGGCAGGGCATGGCCCAGGGCGGTCCACCCGGGGCCGGCGCGGGTGGCGGCGGCGGGCCCCCGGGCGGCGGCGCCCGCCGGGGCGGCTTCGGCGGCCCGACCCAGGTCTCGGTGGCGGTGGTTCAGCCTCGGATGTTTGAGGACGTCACCGAGGTGCTGGGCGTGGCCAAGGGCCGTCAATCGGTGACCCTGACCGCGGCGACGACGCAACTGGTGGAGCGGGTGCGGTTTCGCGACGGTCAGCAGGTGGCGCGCGGGGCCGTTCTGGTGGAGTTGCGCGACACCGAGCAGGACGCGGGCGTGGCTCAGGCCGAAGCGCGGCGAGTGCAGGCGCAGCGGGCTTACGATCGATACAAGGCGCTGGGGGACCAGGGCTTTGCGTCCAAAGCGGCGATCGACCAGTTTGAAGCCAGTCTGCGCTCGGCCGAGGCCGATGTCGCCGCCGCCCAGGCGCGTCGGGCGGACCGGGTGATCCGAGCCCCGTTCGCGGGCGTGGTGGGGCTCTCGGATGTGGCGCCGGGCGCCCTGGTCAACCCCGGAGCGCCGATCGTCACTCTGGACGACACGACGGTGATGCGCGTCGATTTCCAGGTGCCGGAGCGTCGCCTGGCGCAATTGCGCGAAGGTCAGACCATCCTGGCGACGGCGGACGCTTTCCCAGGCGAGGCCGTGACAGGGCGGATCGCTCGACTGGACACGCGGGTG
>NZ_JBILUK010000335.1:0-2729 GCF_044371015.1 Phenylobacterium sp. | reverse complement strand
GCGCGAACCATCTGCAAACCCAGTCCCCGGCTGCCGCCGGTGATCAGCGCCACCTTGCCGGAAAGGTCGAACAGCGGATCGGTCATAACGAGGTCCCCCTTCGCGCTCCCTTCGCGGACGCGACGGCAAGGTCGTACACTAGGTTACCCCACGTCGCGGAGCGCTGACCGATGGACATGAGCTGGAGCCCAGCGGAGCGCGCCTTTCGCGACGAGGTGCGCGCCTTTCTCGATGCCGAGCTGACCGCGGAGATGCGCGCGGTCACCCGCAGGATGACCAGCGTCTATGCGCCGCACGAGCTCGGCATGGCCTGGCAGGCGATCTTGCACGCGCGCGGCTGGGCTGCGCCGGCCTGGCCGGTGGAGTACGGCGGCTGCGACTGGACGCCGGCGCAACGCTACATCTTCGCCAGCGAATTCGCCGAAGCCGGCGCGCCGCCTCTCTCGCCCATGGGCATCGGCATGTGCGGACCGGTGCTGATCGGTCATGGGACGGCCGAGCAGAGGGCCCACTATCTGCCGCGAATGCTGTCGGGGGAGCATCACTGGTGTCAGGGCTACTCTGAGCCCGGCTCCGGCTCCGATCTCGCCTCGCTCCGCATGAGCGCCATAGACGATGGCGAGCACCTCGTATGCAACGGACACAAGCTGTGGACCACCCACGCCAATGTCTCGAACTGGATCTTCTGTCTGGTGCGCACGAGCGAGGAAGCGATCCCCCAGCGCGGCATCACCTTCCTGCTGATCAACATGGCCACGCCTGGCGTCGAAGTGCGGCCGATCTTCATGCTCTCGGGCGAGCACATCCAGAACGACGTGTTCTTCACCGATGTGCGCGTGCCCAAGGCTAACGTGGTCGGCCGCATTGGCGAGGGCTGGACGGTGGCCAAGTATCTGATGGAATTCGAGCGGGGTGGCGGCGTCTCGACGCCGGGGCTGAAGGCGCGGCTGAAGCGCATAGAGACTATGGCCAAGGCCGAAGCCTCCGGCGACGGCGTCCGCTTGATCGACGACACTAAGTTCCGCGCCCGGCTCGCTGACGCCGCGATCCGCATCGACGCCCTAGCCGCGGCCGAGCTGCAGGTGCTAGCCAACCTCAGCCACGGCGAGGCGCCCGGTCCCCGCGCCTCGATGATGAAGACCGTCGGCACAGAACTTTCCCAGCACCTGACTGAGCTCGCGCTGCAAGCAGCGCACGGCTACGGCGGCCTCTACCAGCCCCATCTGGCCGCACCGGGTGGGCCTGTGCCTGGCTGGACGGCGCCCGAGAGCCAGGGCCAGATCGGCCCCGACCACAGCCTGACCGCCGCAGCCAAGTACTTCAACGACCGCGCTGGCTCGATTTACGCTGGGACGAACGAGATCCAGCGCAACATCATGGCCAAGGCCGTGCTGGGATTGTGAGGAAACTGGAGCGGCCGGGGGGAATCGAACCCCCGACATTCAGCTTGGGAAGCTGACGTTCTACCTCTGAACTACGGCCGCGCTTCCGTCCGTTTAGCGGCTCGGCGAGGCTGGCTCAACCCAGCTGAGCCCGACCTAGAGAAGCTGGATAAGCATCAGAAGAACGCCACTCGTCGCCACAATCCAGACGCCGGTGCGCAGCCAGGGGACGCCGGCGAGATAGATTACCGCGAAAGCCACGCGCGCGCCGACGAAGATCTGCGCGCCCAGTAACGTCATGGCGTTCGAGGCGCCCGCCGCGTGCGCCACCAGCACCAGGGCGGCAAAAGGAACCAGGCTCTCCAACATGTTGCGATGCGCCCGGCCCGCGCGACCGACCCAGCCGGTGCTTTCGGCGAAGCCTTCGCGGTTGCCTACTAGCTCCAGCATGGATCTGGTCATCAGAGATCCGGCGATGGTGACGGCGAGCTGGGCCAGCGTCAGGATCACGGCCCAGACGAGCAGTTGCAGTTCGGCGGTCATGGTTTTTTCCTCCCGCCCGGCATCACGCGCCCGCCGGACGCGGCTGTCAAACAGCTCTGGTTGACCTCATGCGCACAAGGCCGCACCCTCCGGTTCAACAGACAGGGAGGTTCTGATGGCGGACGGCGGCGGGCCCGTGCGGGCGAAGTTCACGGCGATGGCCCAGGGTACGGCCGAAGACTGGTCGGCGATCACCTCCATGAGCGCGGCCCATCGCGGCCGGCACGTGGACAACATCATCGCCCATCTGGGCCTGTTGAAGGACGATCACGGCGGCTTTGCTGTCGACCGGCTGGAGCATTCTCTTCAAACCGCCAGCCGCGCCCATCGCGACGGCCGCGACGAGGAGTATGTGGTCTGCGCTCTGCTGCACGACCTGGGCGACATCTTGCTTCCGGCCAGCCATGCTGAGTTCGGCGCAGCGATCCTCAAGCCTTACATTTCAGAGGCCAACCACTGGATGCTGGAACATCACGGCGTCTTCCAGGGCTACTATTTCTTCCACTACCTGGGCCTAGACCGAGACCTGCGCGAACAGTTCCGGGGCCATCCGCACTTCGAGTACACGGCGCAGTTCTGCCATCTCTACGATCAGAACTCGTTCGACCCGGCCTATGATTCAATGCCGCTGGAGGCCTTCACGCCGATGATGCGAAGGGTGATGGAGAAGCCGAAGCACTCCATCTACGCGCGTCCCGCCGAATAGCCCCTACTGCCCTTGGCCCAGGCTGTAGCCCGCCTCGCCATCGAAGGTGCAAAGGTGCTCAGTCTTGATGAACTCGATGCCCGCGTCCGGCGCGCGGC
>NZ_JBILUK010000109.1:0-10179 GCF_044371015.1 Phenylobacterium sp. | reverse complement strand
ACCGGCGCTCGTGCAGGTTCCGACCTCGTCCGAGGCTTCGTCGGCGGCCGGTTCGCATACTGCCCCCGCATGGGGTCGCGACAAGACGGCGGGTCTGCCGGCCGCGACGGCCCTGGCCAACGCGTCGCCGAACGCCGCCTTCCTGCGTACCGAAGACTCCCCGGATGCCCCTTCGGCGCCAAAGGGCGACGGGGCCGGCGCTGTTTCGCTGTCGTCACCCGCGCCCGGCGAACCACCGCGTCAGGGACGCGTTGCATCGGCCCCTCCCACGCCGGCCGCCAACGTGTCTGCGACGCCCGCCGCCGCCAGCACGCCTGACTCCGATATCGCGGCCGCATCGCCACCGGGGCCGCCGGAGCCGGCGCCAACGATCCAGGCGACGACGGCGACGCCGCCGGCGACGACCACCGCCGCGCTGGTCGCGCCTCCGCGCGCCGAACCCGCGCCGCGCGCCGGGAAGTCGGATCGCGCCCGCGCTGCTGATGGCGTCGACGTCGCCCCGCCCGGCGCGGGTCGGCGGATCGCCGATGGCGCGGCCGGGCCACGCCCCGTCCAGGCGGCTGAGGCCGCGGTCCCGACCGGCGCCGAGCCGCCTCGTATCGATATCTCGACGGCGGCGACGGACTCCGAGGATCCGATCGCCCCGATGCCCATTGACGCCGCGACTGCCGACGCTGCCGCCATTGCGCCGTCGCTCTCCGCCACCGCGCCTGTGCGCGGCGCGCCGGAGACCGTGGCCAACCTGGCCGCCCACATCCTCAAAAAGCTGGAGGGTCGTTCGACGCGGTTCGACGTCGAACTGGATCCCGCCGGCCTCGGCAAGGTCGATGTGCGGATTGAGATCGGCGCCCATGGCCGGATGACCGCGGCCATGACCTTCGACAATCCCCAGGCCGCTCAGGACCTGAAGGCGCGCTCCAACGAACTGCGACAGGCGCTGGAGCAGGCGGGCTTCGATCTCTCGGGCGGCCTCACCTTCGATGTCGCGCGTGACGGCGGCGGTCGGGGCCAGCAGGCGTGGCAGGACGCCGAACAAGGCGGCCAGTCGTTTCGGGGACATGCCTTCCGCGCCGCGCTGGATAGCGCGATCGGCGCCGCAGATAGCGCCGTGCAAGGCGCGCTTCGCCTCCGCCAAGGGGTCAACGCCGGCCTGGATTTGAGGATCTGACCATGGCCATCGACGCCGTCGCCGCGACCACTGCAACTTCCGCCTCGGCCACGGGCCGCACGCGGCTGGCCGAGAACTTCGACACCTTTCTGGCGCTGCTTACCACCCAGCTCAAGAACCAGGATCCGCTGGCGCCGCTCGACTCCAATGAGTTCACCGCTCAGCTGGTGCAGATGACCGGCGTGGAGCAGCAACTGCTCACCAACGATTTGCTGGAAAAGCTTGTCACCAACACCGGCTCCGGCGTCGCCACGGCGGTCAGCCTGATCGGCAAGGAAGTCCGGGCCGACGCCAATGTAGCCGCCTTGTCCGGCGGCAAGGCCGAGTGGGTCTACAAGCTTGATCGCCCGGCTTCCGACCTCAAGGCCGAGGTGCTCGATTCCCGGGGCCGCATTGTCCAGACGCTCGCGCCAAGCGGACTTGGGGCCGGCGAACACGTCTTCACCTGGAACGGAAAGAGCGCGTCAGGCTCCTCGATGGCGGACGGGGTCTATTCCCTGCGCGTTACCGCCACCGACTCCAGCGGCGCAACGGTGCCCAGCCAGGTGATCGCCCAGGGCGTGGTCACCGGCGTGCAGCAGGTCAACGGCCAGACGCTTGTCACCCTCAACGGCGCCCAGGTGCCCTGGGAAAAGATCACCCTGATCCGCGAGGCTCCCAAGCCTGTGATCACGTCCTCCAACACGACGGGCGGCCAGGCGCCGCCCGTCCCTGCGGCCTGACCGGCCGCGCCCTTTAACGACAGGAACGGACCCAAACCATGAGCATCAATTCAGCCATGCTCGCCGGCGTTTCCGGGCTGGTGGCCAACTCGTCGGCGCTGGCGGCGATCTCCGACAACATCGCCAACGTCAACACCGTGGCTTACAAGCGCAATCAGGTGAACTTCGCCAATGTGGTCACCGCCCAGGCGGTGAAGGGCAAGTACTCCGCTGGCGGTGTTCAGGGCGTGGCGCGCCAGTTCGTCAGCCAGCAGGGCCTGGTCCAGGCGTCGGGCTCCGCCACCGATCTGGCGATCTCCGGCGACGGCTTCTTTGTGGTCTCGACCAAGGGCGCGGGCCTTACCGCCGCCGACGCCCGCAGCTTCACCCGCCAAGGCTCCTTCAGCGTCGACGCTGACGGCTTCCTGGTCAACGACTCAAAGCTCTATCTGCAGGGCTGGCCGGTGAAAGCTGACGGGACGTTCGATGTGAACCCGTCCGATCTCAACAAGATGAACTCGATCAACGTCAAGAATCTCGGTGCGGCGGTGGCTCCGACGGGCAATGTCGAGATCAGCGCAAATCTGAACAAGTCGGGCGTCATCTCGGCCGGCGAAGCCGCCTACAACGGCACGACGGTCGCCTCGATGGCTGACTATGCCTCGGACCCGGCCACGGGCACGCGACCTGACTTCGTCATTGAGATGAACGTGATCGACTCCACCGGTGGATCGCGGAAGGTGGCCATGGCCTTCCTCAAGGATGATGCGGCCAACCCAAACCGCTGGCACGCGGAAATCTACGCTATCCCCGTAACCGACGTATCAGTCGCGGGCCGCCCGGGCCAGCTCGCCCGAGGTCAGGTGTTCTTCAACCAGGACGGCACTATCGATCTGGCCAACACGACACTGTTCGGCGCCGCGGGCAATCCGGCGACTCTTCCGCTCGCCGCATCTGGGACGGCGACTCAGCCCCGCTGGGCCAACAGCCTTGGGCTCGCGGGTCAGACAGTGAACCTCGATCTCAACAAGGTGACCCAGTACTCGGCCACTTCGACCGTCAACGCCATCTCCAGCGACGGCGCCGGCGTCGGCAGCATCGTGGCGATCGAGGTCAACGACGACGGCATCGTTTCGGCGATCTACGACAACAGCCAGATCCGCACCGTGGCCAAGGTGGGCATCGCCACCTTCCCCAACTCTGACGGCCTCGCCCAGGTGAGCGGTAACGCCTATCGCCCGACCATCGAGGCCGGCGAGTTCGTGGTCAAAGAAGCCGGCGTCGGCGGCGCGGGCAAGATTTCGCCGTCTAGTCTGGAGGCCTCCACAGTCGATCTCTCGGCGGAATTCACCGGCCTGATCCAAACTCAGAAAGCCTATTCAGCATCATCAAAGATTATCACGACCGCCGATCAGATGTTGGAAGAGCTGATCAACATCAAGAGATAGAATAATATCGCCTAGTTAATTAGTATGAACACTAGTGTCGATGTGTATTGATTTGATACACAGGGGGACTCGATGCTTAACACTACATTGACCATACCCATTGAAGCGACGTTAGGGCTGGGCGGCTACCTTGCGGATCATTCAGTGATCGTGGGGCGGTAGAAAGCCGATGCTTCAGCAACAACAGACGCGCACCAACAGCCGTGGCGAGGTCTATGTGATCGGGCCCACGGGCGCGCCGCTAACCCGCAATGACCTGCCACCGGCCAACACCGGGCGCTGGGTCATCCGCCGCAAGGCCGAGGTGGTCGCCGCCGTCCGCGGCGGCTTGATCAGCATGGATGAGGCGTTGGAGCGCTATGGCATCACCCAGGATGAGTTCGTCTCCTGGCAGCGCTCGATTGAGCGTCACGGCCTTGCAGGCCTGCGCACCACAAGGCTGCAACAGTACCGCTGAGCCAAAAGCTCCACCAAACCGGTTCAGCATCCCAGCCGGCCGCGCCTCTTTCCCCGGAGACGCGGCCGGTTCGCGTTTCAAGCCAGGCGACGAACCGTGACGATGACCCGCTCGCGTTCGCCGGGGCGCCGCTCCACCAGCAGCCGGGCCACCTGTGCGTCGTCATGGAACGCATAGCCCTTGATGGCGTCGAGGATCGCCTTGGCGAGATTATCGAGATCGAGCCAGGGCGCATCGCCCACATACTCCATCGCGATCTCGACCGAGTAGTCGCCCCAGGCCGGCCGTGATCCGCGCCAGGCCTTGCGGAAAAACTCATAGATCAAGGGCTTGTAATACTTGGCCTGGGTCGTCAGTCCGTCGACGCAGAGTTCCAGAAGCCCGTCGGCCTCCCGCGCGCGCACCTTGCCGTGAAGGGTCCAGTCATCGGTCACCTCCACCTCATAGCGGCTGGCGGCCTTGCAGTCTCCGGTCGCGCGGGTAAACCCTTCTGGGGCTGAATGGGGACCTCAATCATGACCGCGACACGCACCGAAACCGACACTTTTGGGCCCATCGAGGTCGCCGCCAACGTCTATTGGGGCGCTCAAACCCAGCGCAGCCTCGGCAACTTCAAGATTGGCTGGGAAAAGCAGCCCAAGCCGGTGATCCGGGCGCTGGGCATCGTCAAGCGCGCCGCGGCCGAGGCCAATATGGAGCTCGGCAAGCTCGACCCGGACCTCTGCAAGGTCATTGTCGCCGCCGCCCAGGAAGTGATCGACGGCAAGCTCGACGACCACTTCCCGCTGGTGGTGTGGCAGACCGGCTCCGGCACCCAGTCCAACATGAACGCCAACGAGGTGATCTCGAACCGGGCCATTGAGATGATGGGCGGGGTGATGGGCTCCAAGAAGCCGGTCCATCCCAATGACCATGTCAACATGAGCCAGTCGTCCAACGACACCTATCCGACCGCCATGCATATCGCCGCGGCAGAGGAAGTGGTGCGGTCCGTTCTGCCTGCGCTGGCCCATCTGCATGTCGCCCTGGCCGCGAAGTCCGCGGCCTTCGACCACATCATCAAGATCGGCCGCACCCACACCCAGGACGCGACGCCGCTGACGCTCGGCCAGGAGTTTGGCGGCTACGCGCATCAGGTCGCCATGTCGCGCCGGCGGATCGATGAGACGCTCTACGGTCTCTACGAACTGGCCCAGGGCGGTACGGCGGTGGGCACCGGCCTCAACGCGCCGATCGGGTTCGCCGAACTGGTGGCCGAGAAGATCGCCAAGATCACCGGCCTGCCTTTCGTGACTGCGCCCAACAAGTTCGAGGCCCTGGCGGCGCACGACGCGATGGTGTTCAGCCATGGCGCCCTGACCGCGGCGGCCGGCGCGCTTTTCAAGATCGCCAACGACCTGCGGTTCCTGGGCAGCGGACCGCGCGCGGGCCTCGGCGAGCTGGCCCTGCCGGAGAACGAGCCCGGCTCCTCGATCATGCCGGGCAAGGTCAACCCCACCCAGGCCGAGGCCCTGACCATGGTCTGCGCCCACATCATGGGCAACCAGACGGCGATGGCGTTCGCCGGCAGCCAGGGCCACTTCGAGCTCAATGTGTTCAACCCGGTCATGGCCTATAACTTCCTGCAGTCCTGCCGCCTGCTGGCCGACGGCGCGGTCAGCTTCACCGACAACATGGTGGTGGGCACCGAGGCGCGGGAAGACAACATCAAGGCCAATCTTGAACGCTCGCTGATGCTGGTCACGGCGCTGAACGGCAAGCTCGGCTACGACAACTGCGCCAAGATCGCCAAGACCGCGCACAAGAACGGCACCACGCTCCGCGAAGAGGCCGTCGGCGGCGGCTACCTGACGAACGAAGAGTTCGACGAATGGGTGCGGCCCGAGAAGATGATCAGCCCGGGGTGAGCGACCGGTTCTGTTGCACGGCCATTGACCCTGGCCCCGAACCGGCGCGTGAACGCCCATGGCCAGGGAAACCGTCTACATCATCCAGTCCTACGTTCAGGGACGCGGCAAGTCTTTGAAGGCTGAGCAACAGATCGGCTGCAAGACGGCGGAGGAAGCCCGCCGCAAGGCCGAGCGCCTGGGTCCGTTGCGCCCGGCGGTCGTCGCCTTCTCGGCCACCGCCGACACCGAGATGGGCGACTATGACGAGAACCCGGTGATCTTGTTCCGATCCGGGCCGCTGCCGCACCCGTTCGCGGAGGCGTAGGTAGGCTTAGTTTCGGCCGATGGCGTAGAAGCGTTCGGCCCGGCGGGCTTTGAGTTCGGCGACCGATAGGCCGTCCAGCGCCTTCAATTCCGCTTCCACCGCGTCGCCGACCAGCGCCATGGCGGCCTCAGGGTCGGCGTGGGCGCCGCCGGCGGGTTCGGGGATGATCGCATCGACGATCTTCATGCCCAGCAGGTCCTTGGCGGTGATCTTCATGGCCCGCGCCGCTTCGCCCGGGGTGCGCGCGCCACGCCAGAGGATCGAGTTGGCGCCTTCGGGCGGGATCACCGAATAGATGGCGTGCTCCAGGATCAGCACCCGGTTGCCGCAGGCGATGCCGAGCGCCCCGCCCGAGCCGCCCTCGCCGGTCACCACCGCCACCATCGGCACGGCCAGCATCAGCGCCTTTTCGGTCGAGCGCGCGATGGCCTCGGCGACGCCCCGTTCCTCGGAGGCGATGCCGGGATAGGCGGCCGGCGTATCGACGAAGCTGATGACCGGCAGGCGGAACTGCTCGGCCAGTTCGAACAGGCGCACGGCCTTGCGATAGCCCTCGGGCCGGGCGTAGCCGAAATTGTGCTTGATCCGGGTGGCGGTGTCGCGACCCTTCTCGTGGCCCATCACCACCACGGCGCGGCCGCGGAAGCGGGCGATGCCGCCCAGGATCGCCTGGTCGTCGCCGAAGCTGCGGTCGCCGCGCAGTTCCTCGAAGCCTTCGAACAGGGTGGCGGCATAGTCGACGAAGTGCGGCCGGTCAGGATGGCGGGCGACCTGGGTCTTCTGCCAGGCGTCCAAGTTGGCGTAGGCCTCGCGGCGGAGCTGGGCGGCGCGGGTTCGCAGGGCCTCGATCTCGCCATCCAGGGCGCCCGCGGCGCCGCCGCCCGACAGTTTGGACAGTTCTTCGATCTTGGCTTCGAGATCGGCGATCGGACGCTCGAACTCGAGATAGTGCGCGGCCATCCGGATGTCCGTGGTGAGAGGCGTGGGGCGCCCCGGAAGGCGCGGAACCTAGGGCTCGCCCCCTCTCGGCGCAAGTTCGCGCCGTCGCCGCGCCAGCGGGTGGCGGGTCTCGACCGTCTCGCGCAGCCGATCCGAGGTGACGTGGGTGTAGATCTGGGTGGTGGCGATGTCGGCGTGGCCCAGCAGCGTCTGGACGACGCGCAGGTCGGCGCCGCCCTCCAGCAGGTGGGTTGCGAAGGCGTGGCGCAGGACGTGCGGACTCACCTTGGCCGGATCGATGCCGGCGTCGGCGGCGGCCTCGTCCAGCATCTGGGCGAAGCGGCGCGGGGTCAGCCGTCCGGTCTTGCCGCGCGAGGGAAACAGCCAGGGGCTGGCCTTCGACCCGGCCGGCAGGAAGCGGGCGCGAACTTCCAGATAGGCGCGTATCGCGGCGCGGGCTGCGTCGTTCAGCGGCGCCAGCCGCTCCTTGCCGCCCTTTCCCCTCACGATCAGATAGGCCGGATCGCGCGCCAAGGCGGCCAGCGGCAGCGCCGTCAATTCCGAGATCCGCAGGCCCGAGGCATAGGCCAGCTCGACCATGCAACCGAGCCTCAGGCCCTGGGCGCCGTCCCGCGCCGCCGCCGCGGCAATCAGGCGATCCATTTCCTCGCGGCTCAGAACACGGGGCAGGGACCGGCCCCGACGCGGCGCATCAACCCGCCGCGAAGGATCGTCGGGCCGCCAGCCCTCGCCCAGTACAAATCGATAGAACTGACGCGCCGCCGCCCGCCGCCGCGCCGCCGTGGCGGGCGAAAGGCCCCGCGCGCCCAGATCGGCGAACCAGGCCTCCACGTCCTCGGCCGAGGCGTCGCCGACGGTCCGATTCCGACGACCCAGGAAGCCGGTAAGGTCCTCCAGGTCGCGCCGATAGGCGGTGAGCGTATTGGCCGCCGCGGCCCGCTCGGCGGACATCATCTCCAGAAAGGCCTCGACCCAGCCCGCGCTCACTTCAGCGCCGCCAGGCCCTCGAGGGCGAAGGCGCGCGCCTCGGCGAGCAGGCCGACGCGCATCAGTGCGCGGACGAGCGCGACCCGATCCGAGACGTTCGGTCCGGCCGCGCCGGCGTCCGCGGCCGTCCAAAGCACCAGCAGAGCCACCTCTCCGGCGCGGCGACCCTCAAGCGCGGCGTTGAGCGCGAGCCTCCGGCCAGGCGAGGTCCGGCCTTCCACCGTGGAGAACCCGGCGATGCGCGCGCGGTCCGGGCCGGAAATCTCTGGCAGCAAGGCGGCGGCCAACAGCGCCGCGCCCTGCAGCCTGGCGCGAGAGGCGGCGTTGGCCTCGGACGCCGCGGCGATCAGCGCCGATACGGCCTCCGCCGGTGGCAGGCCCGCCTGGATGGCGCCCGCGATTCCGCCCAGGGTCACGTCGAGGGCGGCGACGTCGACGACCGGCGGCGAGGGCTCAGCGCCCGTCAGCGCGGCGGCGACGGCGGGCGAGGGGCGAGCCGGCGCGAGATCAAGCGCCAAGGCGCGCGACAGGGCGAGGTCCAGGCCGTTGCGCAGCGATGCCGCGCCAGGCGCGGATCCCGTCAACTTCGCGCCCATCAGGCGGCCAAACACCGCGTCGCGCGCCTGGGTCTGGGCCAGGTCGAAGGTGAGTTGGGCCTGTGCGGTCTGGCCGGCCTCCATCTGGCAGAAGGCGCGCAGCCGCAGCCAATAGGTCTCGCCCCGCCCCGCACCCAGGTTCTGGGCGATGGCGCAGGCGCGCGGCGCATCGCCGGTCAGCAGAGCCGTCTCAGCCGCCGCCCGGGCCAGTTCCGGTGAGCGCTCCAGACCGGAGGCGCGATCCAGGATCCGCGCCGCGCCGGGCACGTCGCCCAGCGCGATGAGCGCCTGGGCGCGGCCTCCGGCCAGGGCGGAGTCGCCGGCTGAGCCTTCGGGACCGGTCGCGCCGGTGGCCAGCACCCGGCGGGCCAGGGTCTGGGCGGCGGGCGTCAGCGGGCGGCTGGCCAACAGCGGCAGGACCGCGCGGGCCGTCTCGACGGGCGTTCCGCGCCAGAGGTCCGCGCCGAGACCGGTGTCGCGAGCGGGGGTCGAGAAGGCGTCGGGGGCCGCCAGCGGCGCCACCTCCACCTGGGCCAGGGCGGGGCCGGTCGGCGACAGCAGGAGCCCGGTGAAGATCAGGATGCGCCACATGCCGACAATGTAGCGACGCGCCTGCGTTGGCGCGAGGCCGCGTGGTCGTGTAAGCGCAGGCGCGTCATGGATCGCTATGAACCGCTTCGCGGCCGCACCATCGCCCTCGTGGGCCTGATGGGCGTGGGCAAGTCCAGCGTCGGGCGTCGGCTCGCCGCGGCGCTCAACCTGCCGTTCCGCGACGCCGACACTGAGGTGGAGACCGCTGCCGGACGCTCGATCCCGGAAATCTTCGCCGCCCTCGGCGAAGCCGCGTTTCGCGACGGCGAGCGACGGGTGATCGCGCGGCTTCTTGAGGGTCCGCCACACGTACTGGCCACGGGCGGCGGCGCGTTCATGAATCCGGAGACCCGGGCGCTGATCAAGGCGCAGGCCATCTCGGTGTGGCTCAAGGCTGACCTGGAGGTCCTGGCTCGGCGGGTGGGTCGCAAGGACACGCGCCCGCTGCTGACCGGCAAGGATCCCATGGAGGTGTTGAAGGCGCAGGCCGAGGTGCGTTACCCGATCTATGCCGAGGCCGACATCACCGTGGAGACGGGCGACGCGGCGCATCAGGTGACCGTCAACCATGTGCTGAAGGCGATCGCGGAGCATATCGGGGCGCCGGTCGAATGATCTTCACCGTTCCTGTCGGCCTGGGCGCGCGCGCCTACGAGGTGAGGATCGGCGCCGGCCTGCTGGATGAGGCCGGCGCGCGCATTGCGCCCTTCCAGTCGCGCGGCCGCACGGCGGTGGTCAGCGACGAGACGGTCTGGGGCCTGCACGGCGCGCGGCTGACCGCGGCGCTGGACCGGGCGGGGATCACGGCGCTGCCCGTGATCGTGCCGCCGGGCGAGGGCACCAAGAGCTTCGAGGGACTGGCCGACGTGACCGACCGGTTGCTGGCGCTTGAGCTGGACCGGGGCGACATCATCACAGCCTTCGGCGGCGGCGTGGTCGGCGACCTCGCGGGCTTCGCGGCGGCGATCTACAAGCGCGGCGTCGACTTCGTTCAGATCCCGACCACCCTGCTGGCTCAGGTGGACTCTTCGGTCGGCGGCAAAACCGCCATCGACAC
>NZ_JBILUK010000333.1:0-2761 GCF_044371015.1 Phenylobacterium sp. | reverse complement strand
TTCATGTAGAGCTGGCCGGAGCCGCCCTCGACGCGCGGAACCCGCGACAGAGCCGCCTCCACGGCGGCGTCGGCCGCATCGGGCCGGCCCCCGGCGCTCTGGATCAGGGCGCGGGCCAGGCCGTCGCGCTCCTCCAGCAGCACCTTGAGCAGATGTTCGGGCGCCAGTTGCTGGTGGCGGCGCGCCAGGGCCAGGCTCTGGGCGGATTGCACCGCCTGCCGCGCACGGTCGGAATAGAGATCGATGTTCATGGATGTCCCCTCGATAGGCGGATCGACAAGGCCCGCCTCGTCTGAGCACGGCCCTCGTTCACCTTCGATGTAGTGTTGCGCGCAGGCCACACAAGGCGCCTTGCGCTGGATCAAAGGTCGCCGCCGGTGCGCCGCCGACATCCGGGCCGTTAAAAATGAACTTGTTCATTTAATCGCCGTCCTGCTAGTCTCGGCCGACAACACGGGAGGCGACCATGGCAGGTCCAGAGATCATCGATCGGGCGTTTGCGGCCAAGTTCCTGCGCGCGGCGGACGCCCCGCTCGACTACGGGGTCTATCTGCTGTTCCACGATTGGTGGGCCGAGGCGCCCCAGAAGGCGATCGACGCCTACAGCGCCGAACTCGCCTCGATTCCCGAGGCGGCGCCCCTGCTGGCGAGCCGCTACATCTCCGAGCGGCTTTCGCTCGAACGCCTGGCCCAATGCGCGCCCGGCACGCTCGGGCACGCCTACCGCCGCTTCATCGTGGACAACAAGCTGGAGCAGAATCTCGGCCGCAACTACCGACAGTTCAACGAGGAACTGACCCGGTCCGGCAAGCTGGACCGCCTCCCGCCCGACCTCAGCTACATGATGGTGCGTGGATTCCAGATCCACGACTTCCTGCATGTCCTCACCGGCTACGAGGCGACGAACTGGGGCGAGCTCGCCCTGGCGGCCTTCTACCTCGCCCAGCTTCGCTTCCCCTATCATGCGATGCGGGTGGCGGTGACGACCGCTCACATGGCGTTCGTCCGGCCCGGCCTGATCGTCGACGCCATGGACGCGTTCGTGGACGGCTGGAGCTATGGCCGGACCGCGCGAAACCTCAACTTCGAACGCTGGGAAGACGAGCTCGACACGCCGCTTGAGGTGCTCCGCGCCCGCATGAACTTGAACCGGACGAGCCTGGCCGCATAAGGACGCTATGGGTCGAAAACCGGCGACCGTCGCGCAAAGGCAGGCCGCGCGCCGGCATATCCAGAAGGCCGCCGCCGGCGTCTATGCCGAGCAGGGCGCGACGGCGGTGTCCGTCCGCGCCATCGCGCTGCGGGCGGAGGTGAGCGTCGGCACGATCTACGCCCACTTCGGAAGCCTCCAGGGCCTCATGCAGTCCCTCTGGATGGAGCCGGTCGAGACCATCAATGCGCAGCTCGCCGAGCTGGCGGCCGGGATCGTCGATCCCGTCGCGCGCCTTGAGGCCCTGCTGAAAACCTATGTCGAGGTCGCCGGAACCCGGCCCGAACTCTTTCGCGGCGCATTTCTCTTCGTGCGCCCGGACACCCTGCCCAAGCCGCCGCGCGATCCCCTGGACGAAGCGCCCTTCGCCGCCCTGTTGATCCAGGCCGTTTCGGAAGGCCAGGCGCTGGGCCGGATTCGTCCCGGCGACCCCGGCCTGCTGGCCCAGCTCGCCTGGTCCGGAGTCCACGGCTGCCTGGCCCTCCCGATCAACTTCGACCGGCTCGCCTTCGCAGCGCCCGACCCGCTCGCCATGCGCATGATCGAAATCGTTGTCGCGGACTTGACCGCATCGACGGCCCGCGACGCCGTCCCGGACGACCGAGGCGAGGCGCCCTAGACCTTCGCCCGCCCCCTCAGTTCGGCGGATTGTGTTTCTCGACGAACGCCATGGTGGCGGTCAGGGTCTCAAGCCGGGTGTCGCCGCGGGAGAGCCAGTGGTCGGCGCCCTTCTGGAGGATCAGCTCCACCGGCTTGCCGGCCTTCTTCAGGGCGTCGGCCATCCGCTGGCTCTGGTCGGCCGGCACCACGGTGTCATCCTTGCCGTGGATCAGCAGGATCGGCGCGTCGGCGCGGTCGGCCAGATGAACCGGCGACAGGGTCTTCAGGACGGGGTCATCGCCGGTCTCCGCGCCCATGAACCGCATCCAGTACCGCCGCGTGGACGTCCCGCCCCGCGTCGTGCCGAATGCGATCATGCCGGCCAGATCGGTGACCCCGGCCACCGAGACCGCGCAGCGATAGACACCCCGGTCCAGGGTCGTCCCGGCGAGCGCAGCGTAGCCGCCATAGCTGCCGCCGACGATGCAGACCCGCTTGGGATCGATGAGCCCCTGTCCGGCCAGATGCCGCACGCCGTCGGAAAGGTCCGTCTGCATCTTGCGGCCCCACTGCCCCCAGCCGGCCTCCAGATGCGCGCGGCCGAGCCCCGCCGAACCTCGGAAGTTGACCTTCAGGACGGCGTAGCCGCGCGAGGCCATGCCTTGCGACCACCAGTCGAAGTCGAGCGTGTCGCGCGACGCCGGGCCGCCGTGGGGCAACACTACGAGGGGCAGGTTCTTGGGATCCCGGCCCTGCGGCAGCGTAAGGTATCCGGTGAGTTCCAGCCCATCGGCGGCCTTGAAGCGGATCGGCCGCACCGTGCTGATGTCCGGAGCCTTCAGCCCGGGATATTGCTCGCCCAGCCAGCGGGCGCTGCGCGCATTGACATCGACCAGCGCGAAGGCCGGGCTTTCGTTGGGCGACTGAACGCGCACCACGATCTTGCGGCGA
>NZ_JBILUK010000334.1:0-2761 GCF_044371015.1 Phenylobacterium sp. | reverse complement strand
GCGACCGTCCCCCCGGTCGCGGCCGCCTCTTTTCAGCTAGTGAGATTAGGCCGCCAGCGCGGCGACGCGAACGGATCGACCGCGACGGATATCCAGCCAATTGACGATTTCAAAGCCGCCGTCGAACCGTTCGATGAGAGCTGTGCAACTTTCGACCCAGTCGCCATCGTTTAGGTAGCGCACCCCATCAAACTCGCGAATCTCGGCCTTGTGGATGTGCCCGCAGATCACCCCGGCCACGCCACGCCTCCGCGCCTCATCAGCCATGGCGGTTTCAAATCGGTCGATGAACGCAACGGCGTCCTTCACCTTGTGCTTCAGGAAGGCCGAGAGGCTCCAGTAGTTCAGGCCGAACAGTCGTCGCGCCCGGTTAAAGTGGGTGTTGAGCGCGATCAGCGCCCGGTAGCTCCAGTCTCCCAGGAACGCCAACCAGCGGGCGTTCTGCACCACGCCGTCGAACTCATCGCCATGGGTCACCAGATAGCGCCGCCCATCGGCCGCCTCATGGATTGCGTCCCGCGCGACCACGACGCCACCAAAGTGCACGCCGCAGAAATCGCGGATTACCTCATCATGATTGCCGGGGATGTAGACAACTTTCACGCCGCGCCGGGCCAGCCGGAGCAGTTTCTGGACCACGTCGTTATGCGCCTGCGGCCAATGCCATCCAGACTTCAGCTTCCACCCGTCGACGATGTCGCCCACCAGGTAGAGCGTCTCGCAATCCAGCGCTCGGATGAACTCCAGCAACAGCTCGGCCTGGCAGCCGCGCGTGCCCAAGTGGATGTCCGAGATAAAGGCGGCCCGACAGCGGACCGCGACGTGCGTCTCGTGCATGGCGCCCCCCCAACGGCCCCGCAGGATTTCGCTGAGTCGATGACGGGGCCGTGACGCCCTTTCAGCCCTCAGCGTCGAGGGCGTAACCGGCCGACCGCACCGTGCGGATCAGGTCGGGCTGACCGGCCTGCCGCAGCGCCTTGCGCAGACGTCCCACATGCACATCGACGGTGCGAACTTCGACATAGGTGTTGGAACCCCAGACCGCGTCCAGCAGGCGCTCACGGCTGAACACCCGGCCGGGCCTCTGCATGAGGAAGTCGAGCAGACGATACTCGGTCGGCCCGAGATGAACGTCCTGTCCATTGCGGGTCACGCGATGCCGGCCGCGATCCAACGCCAGATCCGCGTACTCGAGACGCTCTTCGACCAGCTCGGGCCGCGTTCGGCGCAAGAGCGCCCTAATCCGCGCCACCAGTTCGCTCATGGCGAAGGGCTTGACTAGGTAATCGTCCGCGCCGGTGTCCAGGCCCCGGACCTTGTCGGATTCCTCGCCTCGCGCGGTCAGCATCAGCACCGGGATGCGTCGCGTTTCCGGTCCGGCGCGCAACTGGCGGCAGACCTCCACGCCCGAGACTTTGGGCAGCATCCAGTCCAGGACGATCAAGTCCGGTGGCTCCTCGGAAATCTTGAGAAGCGCCTCCTCGCCGTCGGCGGCGCGGTCGGCCCGGAAGCCCTCTTTGACAAGATTGTAGTCGAGCAGGGTCGCCAGAGCGTCCTCATCCTCAACGACTAGAACATAAGGATTCACGCGTTTCGGCCCTCCACGGCCGCATTTGGCAGGCTTACCTTGGGCCGCTCGCCCTGGAGTTCTTGGCCGGTCATCTGGAAGTGCAGGATTTCGGCGATGTTGGTGGCGTGGTCACCGATCCGCTCTAGGTTCTTCGCCACGAACAGCAGGTGGGCGCCCGAGGCCACAGAGTCCGGCCCATTGGACATGTGAACCAGCAGTTCGCGGAACAGGCTCTCGTAGTGCTCGTCCACCTCGCCGTCGCGCCGCCAGACATCCAGAGCGGGCTCTACGTCGCCGGCGGCGTAGGCATCCAGAACAGCGCGCAGCCGCGAGGAAACCAGGCGTCCCAGGCGTTCGATCGCCCCGGTCAGCGGCAACAGCGGTTCTCCGGCCGAGAGCACGAGGCTCCGCTTGGCCATGTTTCGGGCCAAGTCGCCGCAGCGTTCCAGATTCATCGCCAGCTTAAGCGTCGAAATCGCGCGCCTCAGGTCGGCCTCACCGGGGTGATGGTGGGCGATCAGCGCAAGCGCCCGGCGCTCCACCTCCGCCTGCAAGGTATCCAGGCGCAGATCACGCACGATCAGCGCCTGAGCCAGCGCCACATCCCGCCGCACCACCGCATCGACGGCGTCGACCACCTGCGCTTCTGCCAATCCGCCCATGCGGATGACCTCAGCCACGAGCTGGCGCAATTCGGCCGAATAGGAACGAGTCACGAAGGCCTCTCCGTCGTGGCGCCCCATCGCCACGCCACTTGGGTCGGCGCGGAAACTAATTCGATCGGGCGACAATTTTGCGACACCCGCGTCGGGCGCCGTCAGGCGCTCGCCGGAGCCATCGGAAGATAGACGCTGAAAGTGGCGCCTTCACCCTCGGCGCTTTCGACGATCAGGCCGCCCCGATGGCGATTGACCACGTGCTTGACGATCGCCAGTCCCAGCCCGGTCCCCCCGGTGCGTTGCCCTTCGACCCGGTAGAACCGTTCGGACAGGCGCGGCAAATGCTGACGCGCAATGCCCGGTCCCTGGTCGGTGACGCGCAAGACCACATAGGCCCGGGCCTCACTCGCATCCGGCGACAGCAACGACAGACCAATGCCCGACCGGCTGGGCGCGCGAGCAGCTTCAGAATTCGCGGCGGCCGCCAGCTGAACGCGAACCTGCCCACCCCGTCCCGTGTACTTCACGGCGT
>NZ_JBILUK010000332.1:0-2766 GCF_044371015.1 Phenylobacterium sp. | reverse complement strand
GAACCTGCACATCAGCCTCGCTCAGCAGGAACAGCGCCGGGATCTCGATGTGCTTGGCGTTTCGCTCGATGCTCTTGTCGGCAATCGCCCTGTCAAGATCAGCGTTGACGAGACCTCGGCGCGAGAACCCCGCCAGGAGCCTCTCCCGGCTGGTTGAGATGAAGCGCTGCGCGGCGGGCTTGAGCTCGGACAAGGGCGCTTTAGAGAACTCCCCCTTCAAAAAGAGCTCTGGGTTGGTCATCCAGGGCGAACCCGCGACGGCGCAGTTGGCCGCCTTCGCCGTGCGAATGGCGGCGCGGAGCACAAGATTTCCGCCGTGGCTCCCCCCCACCAGCGCGATCCGCTTCGGGTCAAGGGCGGGATTTGCCTGGGCGAAACGGACGGCGGCGACCACGTCATCTTCTTCGGCTCCGAGTATGGCGCCGGGTCGAAATCCAATCGACAGGATCGCCCAGTCGCTGTCGTTGAGCATCTGCACAGTCGGCGAGTCGCTCGACGGATCCGCAACAGCCCGCACGGTCGCAAAATCACGGCCGCCCTCACCGCCATGTACGGTTATGATGGTCGGATAGCGTCCGCCGCCTTGCGGGCGACTCAAGACGGCCTTGAGAGGGGTCCCGTCACCCGACTGGATCGTCAGCTCCTGGACTGTTCGCTTGGGCGCCGCGGCGGAAGCGGGCGTGAAGAGCAATGACGCCAAGAACAGTCCGGCCAGTCGTTTCATTTTGTTGCTCTCGATGGAAGGGTCAGTAGCGGGCTTGAACTTCAACGCCCGCGATCCGCGTTGTTGTGACGCGCCCTTGCATGCGCGACGGGATGTTTCTGGCGTCCCATGAACGCCACTCAGCCTCGAGTTCTCTGACCAAGGCTGGATGGACGCCTGAGAGATCCTCTTGTTCGCCGTGATCACGCTTCAGGTCGAAGAGGAAGCTCCGGCGTCCGCCTTCAGGAAGATCGACCTGTATCAGCTTCCAGTTTTGCCGGCGGACCGCCAGGTCGGTTCCCGCACGCCAGAAGAGGGCCCTATGGGGTGTTTGCGAGGCGGCGTTGACGTAGCGAGCCAAGTCGACGCCGTCCAAGTCCGAGAGCTGATCCGAAAGGCCCGCTGCGCCTAGAATCGTTGCGGCGAGGTCGAGGGAGATGACGGGTTGTTTGTAGACCGGCGGACCCCGCTGGCTGCCGGGCCAGCTGATCAGGAAGGGCGAGCGAATGCCACCCTCGCCAAGGTCGCGCTTGTGTCCGGAGAAGGGCGCATTGGAACATACGCGCGCGATGTACGGCGGACACCCATTGTCACTCAGGAACAGAATGAGCGTG
Organism: Phenylobacterium sp.; assembly: GCF_044371015.1. Classification (GTDB taxonomy): domain Bacteria; phylum Pseudomonadota; class Alphaproteobacteria; order Caulobacterales; family Caulobacteraceae; genus Phenylobacterium. Next base: position 1,449 of record NZ_JBILUK010000332.1, on the reverse strand, counting down.
TCGTCTCGAAGGCCGCGACGGTCGAGGTCCTTGAGAACCGCCCCCACGCTGTCGTCGAGCGCGGTCACCATGGCGGCGTAAACACGTTGCTGCGGATCGCGGATGTGCTTGACCCTGTCGAGGTAGGCCTTGGTCGCCTCAAACGGAACATGTGGTGCGTGATGAGCGAGCACCATGAAGAATGGTCGCTCCTCGGACGTAGCCTTGGCGAGGAAATGCAAAGCCTCGGTGGTCAACACATCCGTCTTGTAGCCGTCGATCTCGACGGGCGATCCCATCCGGCTGAAGCCTTGGGATCGCGTGCGCTCGGCGGGCTCGCCTTCCGTGCGCAGCAGGATGTCTCCATCGCGTGGGTTTAGGATGTAGGAGCCACCGCTGGCGAACCCGAAATACTGGTCGAATCCCCGTTCCAGAGGCGACGCGCCAGCTCGACGTCCCTCGAGATGCCACTTGCCGATGAGGCCCGTGAAGTAGCCCGCGCGCTTCATCCGCCCTGCAACTGTCTCGACGCCGGAGGGCAGGGACATCTCTTCAAGGTCTTTGGCGTTGCCCGGATTGAAGTCGTGCCCGAAACGGGCCTGGTAACGGCCCGTATGCAGACCAGCCCGTGAGGGGCTGCACACAGCGGCAGTGACATAGGCGTTCGAAAAAGCAGTGCTTTCACGAGCGAGCCTGTCAATATTTGGCGTGCGGAATGTCCCACGCTGGAGGTACCGGACGTCGCCAACGCCAAGATCATCGGCGATGATCATGACCACGTTCGGCCGTCGAGGCTCGGCAATGGCCGTCGAACAACCCGTCCAAAGCGTCGCGGCCAAGATGGCGGGCGCAAGACGCCTCGCCCCTCCCAGAAACTCGGCCACTCCGTTTTCTCGGCGAGACACAGCCATCATCGTCTGAACCTCTTGAGAAAGGCCCAAGCCTCCTCGCTGCTGTCGAAGTCGTTGGTGGAGCGTCCACCGAGTTCTTCGGCCAGCGCAGCCTTTGTTCGAGAACGGCCGGGAAGCCCGTGGCCTGCACCGTTCATCTTGAAAAAGGAAACCTGCACCCCGTCGCGGCACCGCTTCCAAGTCCGGATTTCGGTCCGCATGCCGTCCTCGAGATCGCGGTCCGGCGCCGTCGTCTCCTCGGGCGCACCCTTGCATGCGTTGGTCTTGATCCAGAACGCTAGTGTTTCCTCCGCAGGGATCACGCGGCCCTGGTCTATTGCACCCGCGCCACCAACGTTTCCGCCGCCGTAGGGCACCAGCGGGTCGGCCGTTCCATTCATCATCAAGATCGGAACCGAGACTTGAGGCTGGCATGTTTCGCGTAGCGGTTCGGGCAAGCTGGCAACCATGGCGACCGCGCCTGCGAACATCTCCGGGATTTCGCAGGCAAGGCGATGCGTCATCATTCCGCCGTTGGATCCACCGACGATGTAGATGCGCTGGGGGTCTACCTCGGGCA
>NZ_JBILUK010000331.1:0-2787 GCF_044371015.1 Phenylobacterium sp. | reverse complement strand
GCGGCGAACCAGGACGAGATCGCGGAATCGTATGTCGCCGTGCGGCCATAGGCCCTGGCCGCCAGCCGTTTGCGCAGCGAGAGCGTCGTGGCGCCCCCCTCGGCGAGTTCCGCCAGCACCTCGACCATATCTGTCGGCTCGGTGCAGACCGCCACATAGCCGTGGTTCTTGGCCGCCGACCGGATCATGGCGGGTCCGCCGATGTCGATGTTCTCGACACAGGTCTCGAAGTCGGCGCCGGAGGCGGCGGTCGCCTCGAACGGATAGAGGTTCACATAGACCAGATCGATGGCGCCGATGCCGTGAGCCGCCATGGCCTCGGCATGGGCCGGCGCGTCGCGCACGCCCAACAGGCCGCCGTGAACCACCGGATGCAGGGTCTTGACCCGACCGTCCATCATCTCCGGGAAGCCCGTGAGGTCCGAGATGTCGCGCACTGGCAGGCCGGCGTCGGCGATGGCCTTGCGCGTACCGCCGGTGGAGACCAGTTCGACGCCCAGCCCCGCCAGTTGGCGGGCGAATTCCACGAGCCCGGTCTTGTCGGACACCGACAGTAGCGCGCGACGGACGGTGACGCGATCAGGGGCGGGTGGGAAGTCAGGCGCGGCGGGCACGGCGCTCTCCTCTGGCAGGTTCGAGAGACAGGCCCAGGCGAGCGGCGCAATGACGTCCCGACGCTCCCCGGTGGATCTCCACCTTGTTCGCCAGTCACGCGGGACGCAGGCGGATTAGGCCGACGCCTGCGACACGTCAATCACGCCTTGACGGGCGACAGCTTCCACCGCACGCGGGCGTCGGAGTCGGCGCGCCGTTGGCCTCTGAGCACCACCACGCGATGCGGTCGATCCTCACCCGGAACCGATTCCAGCGTGATCATCAGGACGTCGTTGCGCAGCACCCAACCCCCGCCCGGACCCTCGGGTCTGAGGAGCACGCTGCGCCCATCCTGCGAGGCCAGCGCCCGCACCGCGGGATTCAGCACGAACCGAAGGGCATAGGGCGTGAAGTTGCGCCCGCCGGAGCTCTGGGCGCGGGGCGTGGGGGTGAGGCGATCCTCGCCGCGCAGCTCCCCCGCCGTGAGGTCGAGATAGAGCCGGCGTTGATACACCACCCCATGCCGCCGGCCCCAACCGTGATAGTCGAGCTCCAGCCAGACCGCGCCCGGAGCCTCGTGGCGCTGCACCTCGATGTCTGCATGAGCGTCGATCAGGCGCGGCCCAAGAACGCGGGCGGTGAAGCCGGACAGGCGTTGGGCCGGTTCTCCATCGGCGACCGAAAGCATGGAGCCCGCCATGAGGTCGCGGCCACAGCCGCTCTCGATAAAGGGCTTGCCGCCCGCCAGGACCATCAACGCCAGGGGATGCTCCCGAGCCGCGACACTCCACGCGCCAGTTGGAGGGGGCGCCGTGTCGACCCGGACCTCGAGCCCCGGCGTCGCCAGCCGATGCACGCCGCCCAGCGCGTCTGCAGGCGCGCGGCCGGACGAGTCCTCACTCGCCCGCACGGCCGTGACGAGCGTCGCCGAACAGGGTCTGGAGCCATGGAAGCGCATCAGGGTTCCGTCCGCCAGGGTGGCGAACTGCACCGACGCCGAGAGCGCGGCCAGGGCGCGCTGCACCGCCTCCGGCGCGGCCTTGCCCTGCTGGGTCAAGGCATCATCCAGAGCCTGGAGATCCAACAGCAGCTCAAGGGCGAGGTCGGCTCTTCGGCTGGCGTGGGCGCCGTCCGCTGCGACCGCCATCTCCAGGGCTGGGCCGAGGCGGGCCAGAGCGCGCGCGAGCAACCTCGCCGCATCCGGCCCCCGGAGCACCGCGCCCGCCAGGGCCGCGGCCGTAGCCCGCTCGGCGGCTCCAGCGACCCCGCGCTCAGCGAGCAGATCGAACCCCTGGCGCACAAGGCCGCCGGCGATCAGGGCGGTTTCGGCGTCCGATGCGCGGGCGGCCAGGGCGGGCCCGGCGCAGGCCAGGTTGAAAACCCGGCGGGCCATCACCTCGCCCGACCAGGCGAAGGCGTTCCAACCTCCGAAGACACGGCTCCAGCCTAAGGTGAGACGAAGCGCCTCGGTCGCGTCTTCGGGTTCGCCGGAAAGCATGGCCGGAAGCCAATCGAACCGATGCAGTGACGCCGCCGCGTCGCGGTTGGAGGCGGGGCGGTCCCAGGGGTCGCCGCTCGGCGGCGTCACAGCGACGATGGGGCGGTTGTCGCGGGCGCGAACAGCGAACCCGTCCGACCTTAGGCGGTCGAGCCGCCATCGCCTGATACCGGAGCCTCGAACCTCCTCGGCGAGGGCGGCGACTCCGGCGGTCGCCAGGGCCAACGCCAAGTGACGGCCGGGCAACGGGAGCGCGCGCGAGTCGGCCAACCCGCGCCCCCCGCCTCAGCCGCGCAGGGCGGCGATATTGGCCGCGTAATGCTCGGGACCGCCCCGGAAGGCGGCGGTTCCCGCGACCAGGGCCGTGGCGCCGGCCGAGATGCAGAGCCGGGCGGTCTCGGGCGTCACGCCGCCGTCGACTTCCAGCAGGATGTCGCGGCCCTCGGCGTCGATCATGGCGCGCAGGCGCTCGATCTTGGCGAGCTGACTCTTCATGAACGACTGGCCGCCGAAGCCCGGGTTGATCGACATCACCAGGATCAGGTCGACCTCGTCCATCATCCACTGAATGACCGAGGGGTCGGTGGACGGATTGAACACCACACCGGCCTTGGCGCCGAGCTGGCGGATGCGCTTGAGGGTTCGGTTGAGGTGCGGCCCGGCCTCGGGGTGCACGCTGATCCACTCGGCGCCCG
>NZ_JBILUK010000330.1:0-2793 GCF_044371015.1 Phenylobacterium sp. | reverse complement strand
GCCCAACCCCGCCTCGCGCCCGCGCGCGATGATCGCGCTGACCTATCACGCCGCGCGTTGCCTGACCTGGCGGGGCCGGTATGTCCAGGATCTGGACCCCAAGATCATCGAGGCCTGCAAGCGCGACCCCAGTCTGAAGCTGATGGACGACGGCGAACTGGGGGACGGCCGCCTCGTGTTCGAGGAAAACGTTCGCGAAGTGTTTGAGCGCGCGCCAAACCCGCATGGCGTCAATCGGAACGTGCGGTTCGTCGCGCGCCCTGATCGGGTGAACCACTTCCACGACTCCCACAATCTGGGCGGCGCCCGGATCGTGCAAGGCGAAGTCGCGCCGCAAGTCGCCTGACCATGCGGGTCCTTTATGTTGGCGGAACGGGCGAGATATCCTTCGCCTGTGTGGAGGAAGCGGTTCGCGCAGGACACGACGTCACCGTCTTCAACCGTGGTCAGCGCCAGGCTGTCGGCCCCTTATCGGTCAAACAGGTCGTGGGAGATGTGAACGACGGGGCCCTGTATCAGGAGGTCGCGGCGCGTAACTTCGACGTGGTCTGCCAGTTCCTGGCGTTTGAACCCGACGATATTGAGCGAGACATCAAGGCCTTCGGCCAACACTGCGGACAGTACGTCTTCATCTCGACCGCTTCGGCCTACCAGAAGCCCAGCCGCGTCTCGCTGGTGGGCGAAGAGACGCCGCTGGACAATCCTTTCTGGGAATACAGTCGTAAGAAGGCCGCATGCGAGGCGCGGCTCAGGGCGGCGGAAGACGCCGGCGATATCAAGGTGACGATCGTCCGTCCCAGCCACACCTACCGCACAAATCTGCCGAGCACGGTCGTTCGTGGAGATCACTTGGCGTGGCGGCTGGTGAACGGAAAGCCCGTCATCGTGCACGGAGACGGCGAGTCCGTATGGACGTTGACGCACTCGGAGGACTTCGCGCGTGCGTTCGTACGGCTTTGTGGTCTTCCAGACGCGATTGGAGGCGTATTCAACATCACTGACAGTTCGGGGCACACGTGGAATAGAATCCTGCGAACCGTTGGATCTGTGATTGGGGCCGAGCCCAAAATCGTCAACGTGTTGTCAAAGACGCTGGTGAAGTACGAGCCTTCCTGGGAGGGGACGTTGCTCGGCGATAAGTCCAACTCCATGATCTTCGATGTCAGCAGGATCTCGCGCGCTACAGGCGGCTGGCGTTGCTCGATATCTCTGGAGGAGGGCGTCGAGCGCGCCTGGCGATTTACGGAGGCGCGGCTAAAGAATGGCTATCGGCCCGATCCGCAACTTGATGCCCTTGTCGATCTGATCATAGCGGAAAACAGCTAGGCCTTTGCTTGTCCCCGAAGGGTGCGCTCGCAGCTGCGTCCAGGTGAAGTCTAGTTCAGGCCCCGTGAGCGAAGCGTCTCGAGGTTTGCGTCATGCTTCCGCCGATCGATGTTGTAGGCCAACAGAAACAGTATCGCGATCGAATAGAGCCCGACCATGGTCGGGATGTAGGCGAGGCCGAGCTTGGTGAGCACGGCCTCCGGGACCAGTCCGCGCTTTGCGTCTTCGGGGAACTGGCTGAACGCCAGGATGGTTGTGGCTGTGAAGACGCCAGCGCCTGAGACCATCTTTCGAACCAGCGTGTTGGCGGACAGGAGAAGCCCTTCGGAACGTCGACCCGTGCGCACCTGTGCGTCCTCGACCACATCTGCGATGAGCGAAGCCGTCAGGATTCCGGACGCCGCCGCCAGGGTCGCGTGAGTGAACTCCTGACAGTACAACAGCAGGGCCAGCGCCGTCGTCTCATTCTCTGGCCCAATTCCCACCAATCGCAGGGACATCGGCGTGACGTTGACGACGAGGCCCGTCGTTGAAGCCAGGAGGACACCGATCTTCTTGCCGAATGTGCGGCCGAGTACGGGCGCCAACGCCACGCCGGTCAGCCCACCGGTCAGGCTCATTGTCGCCAGGACAGCGAGCTGGCTCTGGCTCAAGCCCCAAAAGTATATGCCGAAGTACATGTCGAGCCCGCTCTGGGCGCCCGCCGCCACGGCGACGAACAAGCCTGAAAGCGACACGACGATGAAGGCCCGGTTGTTGAGGGTCGCGACCACCTCGGCGAACATCCCTCGAAAGGTGATCTTCCGATCCGGCGGCGCTGACAGGTATGGAATCCGGTGCGCTGTCCCAACCGTCGAGAGAATGATGGCGGCGAATATGATGAGAGCGCCAACCATCGAGTAGAGGAAGTAGCCGTCGCGCGCCAGCACACCTCCTGTGCCGTCGGCGTTCTCCTTGAGGAAGAACTGCAGCGCCATGACCATCATGCCGGCGCCTCCGAACAACACGAAGATCTGTCGGAGGGCGATCAGGTTGGTCCGTTCGTCGTAACCCTTGACCAGCTCTGGCGCGAGCGCCTGGTGGGGAACTTCGAAGAAGGTGTCGAAGAATCGGACAGAGAACAGACAGATCGCCAAGTAGATGGCCAGCGCGCCATCGCTCCACCCCTCAGGCGGGTTCCAAAGGAGGAAGAAGGCGAGCGCGTAGGGCGCCGCTGAGAGCAGCATGAAGGGGTGACGTCGGCCCCAGCGGGACCGAAGATTGTCGGAGATCTGGCCGACCAATGGATCGAGGATCGCATCGAACACCAGGGCGACCATCAGGACCCCGCCCACCAACTGCGGGGGCAGGCCGATCACCTGATTGTAGAAGATCACCAGGAAGGACGAGATCGCCCTGTGTTTGAGGTTCGCGGCCGCACCACCGACGGCATAGAGCACCTTCGCGCCCAGGCCGAGGGGCGGCGCG
>NZ_JBILUK010000329.1:0-2800 GCF_044371015.1 Phenylobacterium sp. | reverse complement strand
GCCCTGGTCACCAGAGCCTGCGAGGCGGCGCAGGCCGCAGGCGAGAGCTGCGTGGTGCTGGTCGGGGATCTGCCCTACTTCCAGCGCGTCGGCTTTCAGGTCGCACCGGATGTGATCCTGCCCGGGCCGGTGGATCCCAGGCGCGTGCTGATGCGCCGGTTCGCCGATGTGGCGGTGGCCGGTGCGGTGACCGGTCTCTGAAGCGGCCTGCATCCCGCCTTGAGCCGCCGGGCGCCGCCGCCTACCTTCGCCCCATGACGGATTCCGCCACCCGACCCGGGCTCGACGGCCTTGTGAAGGCGGCCGGGCAGGCGCCTGGGCGCGGCCTGCCGCCGGTGCATCTGTGGAATCCCGCTTATCGCGGCGAGATCGACATCGTCATCCGTCGGGACGGAAGCTGGTGGCACGAGGGCGCGCCGATCGCGCGGGCGGCGCTGGTGCGCCTGTTCTCCACCATCCTGAGGCGCGATCCGGACGGCTACTGGCTGGTGACGCCGGTGGAGATGCTGAAGATCCATGTGGAGGACGCGCCCTTTCTGGCGGGTCAGATGGAGGCGGCCTCGGGGGCGTTCAGCTTCACCACCAATGTGGGCGACGTCGTCGAGGCCGGGCCGGATCACCCCATCCGCGTCGAGACCACCGCTGACGGCGAACCCCGGCCCTATGTCCACGTGCGCGGCGGGCTTGAGGCGCTGATCACCCGGCCCGTGTTCTACGAGCTCGTGGAGATGGCCGAGACGCGGGGCGATACTCTGGGGGTGGTGTCAAAGGGGGCGTGGTTCCCGCTCGGCCAGGCGGAAGAGGCCCCGCCATGACGCCGCCCGATCTGTTGGGCTGGCTGACCGACCGGCTCGACCCGCTGCATGAGCCCGCACCCGGCGGACCGGTGCGTTCGGATTTTGACCTGACGCCCGGCGGCTGGCCGGCGGAGGCGGGCCTGACGCCGCGCCCGGCGGCGGTGCTGGTCGGTCTGGTCCAGCGTCCGGCCGGAGTCAGCGTGCTGCTGACCCGCCGCTCGGACACCCTGCGCAGCCACACCGGGCAGGTGGCTCTCCCTGGCGGCCGCCAGGACGAGGGTGAGCGACCCTGGGAGACCGCGCTGCGCGAGGCGCAGGAAGAGGTGGGCCTGGATCCTGGCTTTGTCTCGCTGATCGGCCTTTCGACGCCCTACCAGACCGGCAGCAACTACCTGATCACGCCAGTGGTGGGCCTGATCCGCGAGGGGTTTTCGCTGACGCCCAATCCACACGAGGTGGCCGACATCTTCGAGACCCCGTTCGGCTATCTTATGGACCCAGCCAACTACGAAGAGCGGGAGGGCCGCCTGCCCAACGGCGAGACGCGCCGCTACTACGCCACCACCCATGCCGAGCAGTATATCTGGGGCGCCACGGCGGGAATCCTGCGCGCCCTGCGCGACCGGCTCTATGATCCTGACGATGTTTAGTCAGATCCTGCTGCGCGTCGTCCTGGTGGCGATCCCCTTCCTGATCTGGTTCGCCTGGGCGGCCTGGGCCAGGCGCTCCGGCCGGCCGATGGGCACCACCCCATGGCCCTGGCTGGTGGTGGCTTCGGCCCTGATCCTGGCCGCCTCCCTGATGGGCACGGTGGCCTTCAAGCCCGACAATCGCGGCAAGGTCTATGTGCCGGGCGAAGTCACCGCCGACGGCCGCGTGACGCCTGGCCGCTTCGAGGCCAAGTGATGCAGCGTCTCAGCCACCAACCCTGGATGACCCGGCCCGAGACGGCGAGCGTGTTTGACGCCCTGGAGGCGGCCGGCGGTCCGGATTGCGCGCGCTTTGTGGGCGGCTGTGTGCGCGATGCGATTATGGGACGGACGGTCGGCGACATCGATATCGCCACCACTCTGGAGCCAGAGGCGGTGATCGCCGCGCTCAAGGCGGCGCGGCTGGGCTTTGCTCCGAAGGGTCTCGCCCACGGGACCGTCACCGCGATCTCCAATCATGCGCCGCACGAGATCACCACGCTGCGGCGCGATGTCTCCACCGACGGGCGCCGGGCCAGCGTCGCCTTCACAACCGACTGGGCCGAGGATGCCGCCCGCCGCGACTTCACGATCAATGCCCTCTACGCCGCTCGCGATGGGACCCTGCATGACCCCACCGGGCGCGGACTAGAGGACGCGCGGGCCGGTCGGGTGGTGTTCGTCGGCGAGCCGGATCGCCGCCTGGCGGAAGATCATCTGCGCAGCCTGCGCTTTTTTCGCTTCGTGGCGGTGCTGGGCCGGGGCGAGCCGGATCCCGAGGCGCTGGCGGCCTGCGCGCGGGCGAAGGACGGGATCGAGGCTTTGTCGGGCGAGCGCGTCCGCGCTGAGATGCTGAAGCTGCTGGCCGCCGATGACCCCCGCACCGCTGTCGCCCGCATGGCCGAGGCCGGCGTGCTGCCGAAGGTGCTGAAGGCAGAGGCCGATCTCGCGCGCTTCGACGCCCTGGTGGAGATCGAGGCCGATCAACTCTTCGAGTGCGAGCCGCTGCTCCGGCTGGCGGCCCTGATCGGCGCCGACGCCACCGCCGCCGCACGCCTCGCCCAGCGCCTCAGGCTGTCCAACGCCGAAAAAGCCCGCCTGCTGGCCGCCATCGATCCGGTCCCTGTGCTCAAGAGTTGGATGAGCCCCCGTGAGATCCGCCGCGAAATCCACCGTATCGGCCAGCCCGTCTTCCGCGACCGCGCCAAGCTGGCCTGGGCCGCCTCGCCGCGCACGGCCACCACCATGCAATGGCGTGGCCTGGTCGCGCTCTCCCAGGGCTGGACCCCGCCGCCGTTTCCGCTCACCGGCGCC
>NZ_JBILUK010000328.1:0-2804 GCF_044371015.1 Phenylobacterium sp. | reverse complement strand
GGGAGACAGCGGGGCCTCCACGCGAACGGCGATGTGGTGGTTGCGGCGGCCCATCCGGCCCCGGGTCAGCGCGATGGCCCCCGCGCGAAGCTCGATCAGGCTATCCGGCGTCGCGTTCAGCATCAGCGTGTCGCCGACCTTGAGGTCGAGCACCCGGCGCAGGCTGATCTGCTGTTCGTCCAGCACGGCCCGCACCTCGGTTGTGGTGGACCAGAGCTCGGTCGCCAGGTGGCCTTCCCAGATGTTGTCGCGCCCGAACTTCTCACCCATGAACTGCTGCAACAGCATCTTCCGGATGGGTTCGAGCGTCGCATAGGGCAGCAGGAGCTCGATCCGTCCGCCGCGATCCTCCATGTCGATCCGCAGCTTCACCAGGATCGCCGCATTGGCCGGCCGGGCGATCGCGGCGAAGCGAGGATTGGTCTCCAGGCGATCCAGCGTGAGAGTCACAGGCGTCAGCGGCTCGAACGCCTCCTTCGCGTCGGCCAGCACCACCTCGACCATCCGCTGCACGAGCATGCGCTCGATCGTGGTGTAGGGTCGGCCCTCGATCCGCATCGCCGCCGTTCCGCGGCGTCCTCCCAGCAGCACATCGACGATCGAGTAGATCAGGTTCGAGTCGACCGTCATCAGGCCGTAGTTGTTCAGCTCTTCCGCTCGGAACACCGACAGGATCGCCGGAAGCGGGATCGAGTTCAGATAGTCGCCGAACCGGATCGAGGAGATGTTGTCGAGGCTGACCTCGACGTTGTCCGAGGTGAAATTGCGGAGCGAGGTGGTCATCAACCGCACCAGGCGGTCGAAGACGATCTCGAGCATCGGCAGGCGTTCATACGAGACCAGCGCCGAGTTGATGATGGCCCGCACGCCGGTGCGTTCCGACATCTCGTCGTCGGCCATGTCGAAGCCGAGCAGGCTGTCGATCTCATCCTGATTCAGGATGCGCTCGGAGGCGGGGTCGGCGCCGCTCGCCGCCCACTCGGCCGGCCCCTCGGCGGGCTCCTGGGTCTCTGGTGTAGGTTCGGTTTCGTCGGCCATGGCGGGGCGTCCAACCGGCGCTTATGCGCTAGTTGATCAGCATCTCCTCGATGAGCACGGCGTTGGCCTTGCTGGGCGAGATCACCAGATTCACGCGCCGAAGGATTTCCATACGGAGCTGGTAGCTGCCCTGGCTGCCCGACAGATCTTCAGGCCGAAGTTCCCGCAGAAAGGTCTGAAACATGTCCTGCAGACGGGGCATGTTGGGGTCGAGCTCTTCGACCGCACCCTCGTCGGGCAGTTCCAGGGTCAGCTTCAGTTTCAGGAAGGTCGGCCGGCCGTCGGCGGTCTGCATGTTCACCACCACGTCAGGGATCGTGTAGAAAACAACGCCGTCCGGGCCCTCGCGCACGACGGGCGCGCCCTTCTCGCCCTCCTTGCCGCCCTTCTCGTCCTTCTTCTTCTCGTCCTTCTTCTTTTCTTCTTTCTTCTTGGCTCCGGCCTCGGCCGCGGCGGGATCCGGCTTGGGCGCCAGCATCATGAAGGCCGCAGTTCCGCCACCGCCCAGGACCACCAGCGCACCCACGCCGCCGATGATCAGCATCTTGAGCGGGAGCTTCTTCTTGCCGCCGCCCTCGCCTTCGGCGCCCTCGGCGCCTTCCGGCGCTTCGGCCTCGGCCTCCTTCGGCTTCTTTTCCTTCTTGGCCACGCGCGCGCTCCGCCTGCATGTCGGCAGGCTCACGAATCCGGGGCTTTGGTTAAGAAGCGGTTTTTAACGGTTCTTAACGGGCACGATTTCTGCCCGGCGGAATTTGCCGCGAGGCGCCCGTTAACCTTCTTATTTGTTGATTTTATTGAATTTATGAGTTGGCCCAAAGATTGCAGCCAGACTTCCGGTTTGCACGCGTTCCCAAAGGCCCGCCGTTAATGGACAACGCTATCCTCGTCGGTCTCTCGCGCCAGATGGTTCTGCGGCGCGAAATGGAGATCATCGCCAACAATATCGCCAACATGGACACCACCGGCTTCAAGGTGGAGTCGATGATGCAGAAGACCGAGCCGGGCGCCCCCGCCGTGACGCAGGGCGGGCCCAAGCCGGTCAAGTTCGTCGCCGCCGACGGCGTCGCCCGCAATTTCGGTCAGGGCGGCCTCACGCTGACAGGCGCCCCGCTCGACATGGCGATCGAAGGCAAGGGCTTCTTCCAGGTGATGGATCCTAACGGCCCGCGCTTCACGCGTGACGGACGCTTCACCATGGACACAACCGGCCGCCTGGTGACCCAGGCCGGCCTGCCGGTGATGGGCGATGGCGGTGGCGAGATCATCATCGATCCCGAGAAGGGCGAAGTCACCATCGGGGGCGATGGCACGATCAGCCAGGGCGCCGAGCGCGTCGGCAAGGTCGGTGTCTACACGTTCGCCGATGCCGGCGTTCTGGAGAAGGCCGGTGACAACCTCTTCCGCAACGGCTCCAACCTGGCCGCCGAGCCGGCCGCCAACGCCAGCGTGCGTCAGGGCTTTCTGGAAGGCTCAAACGTCAAGCCGGTGTTCGAAATCACACGGATGATCGAGGTCAGCCGCGCCTACGAACAGGCCGGTCGCATGATCGACTCCGGCTCTGACCTCTCCCGGCGCGCTGTCGAGCGCCTCGGCAAGATTCAATAGAGGATAGCGAACGATGCAGGCTCTTCGCACCGCCGCCACCGGCATGGCGGCCCAGTCGATGAACGTCGAGGTCATCTCGAACAACATCGCCAACATGAACACCGTGGCGTTCAAGCGTCAGCGCGCCGAGTTCCAGGATCTGCTCTACCAGACCTTCGAGG
>NZ_JBILUK010000327.1:0-2828 GCF_044371015.1 Phenylobacterium sp. | reverse complement strand
CCGTTGACTCCCCCGCACGCCTCCCACACAACCTCCCCAACTCTCGCGGGAGAGACTCTTCCAGCGCCCAACGCGCCGGGGGAGAGCCGAAGGCGCAACCGCCCCGGAAACGCTCAGGCAAAAGGACCGCGCGGGCTGATGAACGCTGGAAAGTTCCTCCAAAGCCTTAGGGCCTAGGCGGACGCCGAAGGAGCAGAGGGCCGCCGCCCACCGGCGCCCCTGAAATCTCTCAGGCCCTAAGGACAGCGGGGGCGCGGGCGACGGGGGGCTGAACCCCGGCGCGCGCCGCGTCGTCAGCCGGAGTCCGCCCGTGGCCGAAACCGCGCCCGAAGTGCTCAAGACCACGCCGCTCACCGCTGCGCATCAGGCGCTGGGCGCGCGCATGGTGCCGTTCGCCGGCTATTCCATGCCGGTGCAGTACGTCGACGGGGTGATGAAGGAGCATCTCTGGACGCGCGAGCACGCGGGCCTCTTCGACGTCTCTCACATGGGCCAGGCGCGCCTGCGCGGGGTCTCGCCGCTCTCGGCCTTCGAGGACGTGGTTCCAGGCGACTTCATCGGCCTGAAGCCCGGCCGCCAGAAATACTCTCTTCTGCTCAACAAGAAGGGCGGAATCATCGATGACCTGATGGCGGGCCGACCCGACGACGACGGCCTGTTCGTGGTGGTCAACGGCGCCTGCAAGGACAACGACTTCCGCGTCATCGACAACGAGCTCGCCGGTCAGGTCGAGGTCGTGCGGCTGGAGGATCGCGCGCTGATGGCGCTGCAGGGGCCCGAGGCCGCCGCCGTGCTGGCCGCCCACGTGCCCGACGTCGCCGACATGGTGTTCATGGATATCCGCAGCCTCTCCGGCTTCGGGTGCGACCTCATTGTCTCCCGCTCGGGTTACACCGGCGAGGACGGCTTCGAGATCTCCGCGCCGGCGTCGGAGGCGGAGCGGATCTGGAACCTGCTGCTCAGCGACGTGCGCGTGCGGCCCATCGGCCTGGGCGCACGGGATTCGCTGCGGCTGGAGGCGGGCCTTCCGCTCTACGGCCACGACCTTGATGAGACGGTCTCACCGGTCGAGGCGGGACTGACCTTCGCCATAAACAAGAATCGCCGCGAACAGCGCGACTTTCCGGGCGCCGCCCGCATCGTCAAGGAGCTGGCCGAGGGGCCGAGCCGCGTGAAGGTATGCCTGCGGGTTCTTGAAGGCGCCCCTGCGCGGGAGGGCGCGCAGGTCGCCGATGGGGCGGGCGCGATCGTCGGCGTGGTCACCTCGGGCGGCCACTCACCTTGCCTCAAGGTCGGCATCGCGTTGGCCTTTGTCCCGCCGGCGCTCTCGGCCCCGGGAACCCGCCTCCAGGTCATTGTCCGAGGGAAACCCCAGGCCTGCGAAGTCACGACCAGCCCCTTCGTCCCCCACCACTATGTCCGCAAGCGCGGCGCCTAGGAGACCCTCAATGCGTTTCACCAAGGATCATGAATGGGTCGCGCTCGAAGGCGACGTCGCCACCATTGGAATCACCGCCCACGCCGCAGAGCAGCTGGGCGATGTGGTGTTTGTGGAGACGCCGGAAATCGGCCGCACGGTCAGCGCCGGCGAGGCCTTCGCCGTGGTCGAGAGCGTCAAGGCGGCCTCTGACGTCTACGCGCCGATTTCCGGCGAGGTGGTCGACGCCAACGGCGCTCTCGCCGAGGCGCCCGAGACGGTCAACGCCGAGCCCGAGGCCGCCGGCTGGTTCGCCAAGGTGAAGATCGCCGACCCCGCGCAATACGAAGCTCTGATGGACCGCGCCCAGTACGACGCCTTCCTGGCGAACCAGTGACCAAACCACTTGTCATCCCGGTCGTAACGCCCCGCGACACCGGGGTGACACACTAGTCTGGAACCCCCATGCGCTACCTGCCCCTGACTCCCGATGATCGCGCCCAGATGCTGGGTGTGATCGGCGCCGCCGATATCGACGCTCTGTTCGTTGACGTGCCGGCCGCCGCCCGTAGCCCGATCATCGATCTGCTGCCGCATGCGGGCGAGCTGGCCGTCGAACGGGAGCTGGGTGCGCTGGCGGCCATGAACCGGCCGGCCGGCGCCGGGCCGTTCTTCTGCGGCGCAGGGGCCTATCGCCATCACGTGCCGGCCAGTGTCGATCACATCATCCAGCGATCGGAGTTCCTGACCAGCTATACGCCGTACCAGCCCGAGATCGCCCAGGGCACCCTACAGGTGTTGTTCGAGTTCCAGACCCAGGTGGCGGCGCTCACCGGCCTCGATGTCGCCAACGCCTCCATGTACGACGGCTCCACCGCCTGCGCCGAAGCCGTGATGATGGCCAAGCGCGTCAACCGGCGGAACAAGGCCATTCTGTCGGGCGGTCTCCACCCGCACTACGCTGCGACCACCCAGACCATCGCCCATGCCGAGGGCATGGAGATCGTGCGTCTGCAGGCCGCCATCGACGGCGAGGCGGCGGTGATCGACGCCATCGACGCTGGCGTCGCCTGTGTCGTGGTTCAGACGCCCAACGTGTTCGGCACGGTCACCGACGTCTCGAAGATCGCCGAAGCGGCGCATGCGGCCGGGGCGCTGCTGATCGTGGTGACCACCGAGGCCGTATCGTTCGGCCTGCTGAAGTCGCCGGGCGAGATGGGCGCCGACATCGCCGTGGCCGAAGGGCAGTCGATCGGCAATGCGCTGAACTTCGGCGGCCCCTATGTCGGCCTCTTCGCGGTGCGCGAGAAGCTCGTCCGCCAGATGCCGGGACGGGTCTGCGGCGAGACCGTCGACGCCGACGGCCGGCGCGGCTTCGTGCTTACGCTCTCGACGCGCGAGCAGCACATCC
>NZ_JBILUK010000008.1:0-37641 GCF_044371015.1 Phenylobacterium sp. | reverse complement strand
GGTCGCCGGATGGGTGGAAAAGAGGTTGTCGCCCATGCCGCCGGCCAGCGGGTTGATGATGAACATGTGCGCCGTGGCCGGATTCCGCTCGGCATCCGGGTTGTAGTAGCCGCCCTTGGCATAGGCCTCGATCTTGCGCAGGGCATCGGCCAGCGCGCCCGGATCGCCACTGATCTCAGCGCCCTCTCGGTCGGCCTCGTACTCCCGCGCCCGGCTGATCGCCATTTGGACAAGGCCTGCCGCCATCGGCGCCACGAACATCATCACCAGCATCCCGACGATTCCGGTGGCCCGGCCCTCCGCGTCGCGGCCGCCGAACAGGAAGGCGAAGTTGGCGAGCGCGCCGATAGCGCCGGCGATGGTGGCGGTGATGGTCATGGTGAGCGTGTCGCGGTTCTTCACGTGCGCCAGTTCGTGCGCCATCACGCCGCGCACTTCGCGCCGATCCAAAAGGCTCAGTAGACCCCGCGTGGCGGCCACCGCAGCGTGATGGGGATCGCGGCCGGTGGCGAAGGCGTTGGGCTGATCCTGGTCGATCACATAGATCTTCGGCGCCGGCATGCCCGCCCGTTCGGCCAGCGCCAGGGTGTCAGAGGCATAGGCTCGGATCAGCGGTTCAGGGTGGTCGGGTCCCACCTCAACCGCGCGATACATCCGCAGCACGATCTTGTCGGCGTTCCAGTAGCTGAAGAGGTTCATGCCGCCTGCGAAGACCAGAGCGATCAGCATGCCGGTTGGCCCGCCAAGCGCGAAGCCGATACCGACGAACAGCGCCGTCATCGCGGCCAGCAGAGTGAAGGTGCGCAGGTGGTTCTTCATTGGGTCCCGTCACGCGGCCCAAACGCCGCCGACCCCAATATGGGAAGTATTGGCCGCCTCTCAATCGCTTGTGGGGTCAGGCCTTGGCGGCTTCGGGCGCCGGCTCCTCGATCTGGTTCTCCCACTTGGCGACGACGGCGGCGGCCACCGAGTTGCCGACCACGTTGGTGGCCGAGCGGCCCATGTCGAGCAGATGGTCGACCGCCAGGATCAGCAGCAGTCCCGCTTCCGGCAGGTCGAAGAACGTCAGCGTCGCGGCGATCACCACCAGCGAGGCGCGCGGCACGCCGGCCATGCCCTTGGACGTGACCATCAGGAGCGCAAGCATGGTGATCTGCTGGCCGATGGAGAGATCGATCCCATAGACCTGGGCGATGAAAAGGGTGGCGAAGGTGCAGTACATCATCGACCCGTCCAGATTGAACGAGTAGCCGAGCGGCAGCACGAAGCTGGCCACCTTGCGGCTGACGCCCCACTTTTGAAGCACCTCGAGCGTGCGCGGATAGGCGGCCTCAGACGAGGCGGTGGAGAACGCCAGGAGCACCGGTCCGCGCAACTGGCTGATCAGTCCAAGCGACCGACGGCCGACGATCAACACGCCCGCCAGCATCAAGAGGCCCCAGAGGAGGCCCAGCGAAACATAGAACCCGCTCACGAACTTGGCGTAGGTGACGAGCACCTCAAGTCCCTGGGTCGCCACACTGGAGGCCAGGGCCGCGAAGATCGCCACCGGCGCCACGGTCATCACATAGCCGGTGACCTTGAGCATGATCGCCGCACCCTGTTCGACCAGGTTGAGGACGGCGGGCGCCTTGTCGTCAATGGCCGCGACTGCAGTGCCGACCAGGACGGAGAACACCACGATCTGCAGGATCTCGTTGCGCGCCATGGCGTCTACAATCGAGGTCGGAATGAGGTGAGTGACAAACTCCCGAAGCGTGAACTCGGCCTTCGCCAGACCGGGCGCGGCCGCCTCGACAGGCGGAGCGACCAGCGACAAGCCCGAGCCCGGCTGGATGATATAGACCATGATCAGTCCGATGGAGAGCGAAACGATCGAGGCCAGGAGGAACCAGGCAATAGTCTTCAAACCCACCCGGCCGACCTCGGTCGCGTCGCCCATGTGCGCGATGCCGGCGACCAGGGTGGTGAAAACCAGGGGTGCAATGATCATCTTGATCAGCCGCAGGAACATGTCGGTGAGGATCGTCAGGTTGGCGGCGACTTCCTTGGCGCCTTCCGGCGGCAGGGCCTGGTTGACAATCCAGCCCACCAGAACGCCGAGCACCATGGCGCCCACGATGAAGTAGCCAAACACGCGGTTCATGCTGTCCCCCCGGTCAGTCGAACTCTGTTGTCGCCGGGATGCCCATCGGCGTCCAGTGCGCCGAGTCGCAACCGTCACAGCCTGTCGCTATATGTCGTCTGATGAGCAGAACAGACCCAGCCGGCATCGTTGATCGGCTTGAAACAGAGTACCGCGCCAGCGTGGAGGCGCTGCGGAACGCCCTGCGATCCTACATCGAGGGCGGCCCCGCGCCCGATCCCGGCCACCGTCGCGCCGGAGCCTTCGTCTATCCCGAACTGCGGCTCAACTGGCCGGCGGGTCGCGCATGGCCGCGGCTTAGCCGCGCCTACGCCCGTATCGGTCACCCTGGACGCTATGCCGTGACGGTGACCCGACCCGATCTCTATCGGAGCTATCTGATCGAGCAGCTCAGCCTCCTGCAGCGTGACTTCGACGTTGAGATCGAGGTGGGACGCTCGAACCAGGAAATCCCTTTCCCCTATGTGCTGGACGCCGCCGACGTGGCCCGGGCCGAGGTAGGGTCGATAGAGATCGCTCAGCACTTCCCGATCACGGAACTCTCCTTCATCGGCGACGAAGTGGCCGATGGCGGCTGGATCGCGTTGGAGGACCAACCGCGCCCGCTGGCCCTGTTCGACGGCCTGCGCACGGACTTTTCCCTCGCCCGGCTCGCGCACTACACCGGCGCGCCGGCCGAGCATGCTCAGCAGTTCATCCTGTTCACCAACTACCACCGCTATGTGGACGAGTTCGTCGCCTGGAGCTGCGCCCAGCTCAAGGCCGGCGGACCCTACACTGCGCTCTCCGCCGCCGGCCACGTGATGGTGACGGCGGAGACGCCCGACCCCGAGGCTGCCGTCGCCGCCGGAATCTGGCGCAAATATCAGATGCCGGCCTACCACCTGATGGCCCCCAACCGAGCCGGGATCACCCTGGTGAATATTGGCGTCGGGCCATCCAACGCCAAGACCATCTGCGACCATCTGGCGGTGCTCAGGCCCCAGGCCTGGCTGATGATCGGCCATTGCGGCGGCCTACGCGGCAGCCAGAAGATCGGCGACTACGTCCTTGCCCACGCCTACCTGCGCGACGATCACGTCCTGGACAAGCTGTTGCCGCCGGAGATCCCGATCCCGCCTTTGGCCGAGGTGCAGGTCGCGCTCAACGCCGCCGCCGAGCGGGTGACCGGCGAGACCGGCGAGGTGCTCAAGCAGCGCCTGCGGACCGGCACCGTGGTTTCGACCGACGACCGAAACTGGGAGCTCAAATACGCCTCCAGCGCGTTACGCTTCAACCAGAGCCGGGCGGTGGCCATCGACATGGAGAGCGCCACCATCGCCGCCCAGGGCTACCGCTTCCGGGTGCCCTACGGCACGCTGCTCTGTGTGTCGGACAAGCCACTGCACGGCGAGATCAAGCTGCCGGGCCAGGCCAACGCCTTCTACGACAGGGCCGTCGCCCAGCACCTCCGCATCGGCCTGGAGGCCATCGACCTGCTCCGCGCCGAAGGCAGCCGCCTTCACTCGCGAAAACTCCGCAGCTTCGACGAACCGCCGTTCCGGTGATCTAAGATCGTCCGCACAGCCATCCGACAAGGCCCCAATGACCCGACGCATCCCCTTCGACGGCATCCACAACTTCCGCGACTTCGGCGACTATCCCGCGCGCGGCGGACGGCTGAAGCGCGGCATGCTCTATCGCGCCGCCAACCAGGCGCAGGCGACCGACGCGGACCTTGAACGGATGGCAGAGCTTGGTCTCTCGGTGATCGTCGATCTGCGGCGCGACAACGAGCGCGAACGCGATCCCAGCCGCCGCTGGCAGGGCTTCGCCGCCACGGTGATCGACAACGACCTGCCGCAGTCCAATGCGGACGCCTGGAACAACTGGATCGGCGGCGAGGATCACTCGGTTGAGGCCCACCGCGCCTTCATGGCCGACTACTATCGTGCGGCGCCCTTTCAGACCCGTCACATCGACCTCTACCGCCGCTATTTCCACGCTCTGGCCGAGACCGAGGGCGCGGTGCTGGTCCACTGCACCGCCGGCAAGGATCGAACCGGCATCATCTGCGCCCTGACGCATCACCTGGCCGGCGTGCCCGACGAGCTGATTATCGAGGACTTCCTGCTCACCAACGACCCGGAGCGCATGGCCGCACGTCTGCCGTCCATGCGCCAGATGATCGCCGACAACCACGGTGGGCGTGTGCCGCCGGACGACGCCCTCATTGCCGCCATGGGCGTCGAGGCCGACTATCTGCGCACCGCTTTCGACGTGATGACCGAGGCCCACGGCTCGGTGGACGGCTATCTGGAACACGCGCTGGGGCTGGACACCGCCTCGCGAGACCGTATTCACGAGCGCCTTCTCGCCTGATCACCTTACAGCCGGACCGCCCATGCAGACCTTTCAGCCGCCACGCCGCATCCTGATGGGGCCCGGCCCGTCCGACGTGAGCCCGCGCGTGCTGGCGGCGCTGGGGCGGCCGACCATCGGCCACCTCGATCCAGTGTTCCAAACGCTGATGGAGGAGATCAAGGCCGGACTGCAACGGCTGTTCAACGCGCCCGACCACGCCTGCGTGCCGCTGCCTGCGCCCGGCACCGCCGGCATGGAAGCGGCGATGATGAACCTGCTGGAGCCGGGTGACCGGGCGGTCATCGCCGTGAACGGCGTGTTTGGCGGGCGGATGGTCGACATGGCGGGCCGCGCGGGCGCCACGGTCACCGTGGTCGAGAACACCTGGGGCGAGCCAGTTGATCCCGCGCGGGTCGAGGCGGCGCTGGCCGAAGGGCCGGCCAAGGTCCTGGCCTTCGTCCATGCGGAGACTTCCACTGGCGTGCGAAGCGATGCGGCCGCGCTCTGCGCATTGGCTCGCAAGCACGGCGCGCTCAGCGTGGTGGATTGCGTCACCTCGCTCGGCGGCATCGTGGTGGATGTCGCCGCCTGGGACGCCGATTTCGTCTATTCTGGCACCCAGAAGTGCCTCTCGGCGCCGCCCGGCCTCTCGCCGATCGCCATCAGCCCCCGCGCCCAGGCCGCCATCGCCGCGCGGACGACGCCGGTGCGAAACTGGCTGCTCGATGTGAACCTGTTCATGGCCTACTGGGGCGGAGAAGGCGGGCGCACCTATCACCACACCGCGCCGATCAATGCGCTCTACGGCCTGCACGAAGCTCTGGTGGCGCTGTTTGAGGAGGGCGTTCAGGCGGTGCAGGTGCGCCACGCGCGCGAGCATGAGGCGCTGGTCGCCGGACTGGAGGCGCTCGGCCTTCAGATGCTGGTGGATCCCAAACACCGGTTGCCGCAGTTGAACACCGTGCGAGTGCCCGACGGAATCGACGAGGCCCAGGTGCGGGCGCACGTTCTCAAGGAATGGGATCTGGAGATCGGCGCGGGCCTGGGACCGCTTAAGGGCCAGGTCTGGCGCATCGGCCTGATGGGCGCCTCGGCCACGCCTTGGCACGTGAAGATCTGCCTGACCGCGCTGGGCGAGGCCTTGGCGGCGCAGGGTTACAGGCGCTGATCCGAGCCTAGGTCAGGACAGCCAGTCCAGCAGACCATACTTCGCCATCCAGGCTAGGCCCAGTTCCAGGGCGCGTCTCTCGGCGACCGGGAAGCGCTCCAGCACCTCACGGGCTGTGAGGCCCGACGGCGCAGCGGCGATGAGCTCGAAGGCCCTAGCGCAGATCTCGATCGAGGCCCGCCGGCTGGGAAAACCCGCATCGAGCTGAACGGTGTTGAGAGCTTGCACAGCCGCGACCGTGGAGCCGTCAGCGGCGCGAAGCCGGGTGGCGGGCGTCAGGGCGTGAGTCGCGAAGTGGGCGAAGGCGCGGAAAGGGTCGCTTTTCACCGGGTCAGCGGCCGGCATGCGGGCCGGGTCGGCCGAAGCGGCGCGTACGGCGGAAAGTTCGTCGGCGAGGCCATGGTAGAGCCGGGCCACAACCGGCCAGTCGAAGCATTCCATCACACGCGCCCGGCCGGCGGCGCCCATCCGCCGGCGCAGATCGATGTCCCCAGCCAGGGCGGCCAGCGCCTCGGCGGCCAGAGCGACATGCACAGCCGTGTACTGAGCGATCGCACCCACATAGGACTGGTAAGAGCTCGCCCCTACGGCGTGATGCTCGACATAGGCAGCGCCCAGGCCGCCGCCGGTCGGGCCGCCCAGGGTGGGGATTAGGAAGCCCTCGATCCCGGTCCGCATCGTGGAGCGATAGCCGTCCCAGTCGCTGGCCACCACCGGCAGGCCGGCGGCCATGGCCTCCAGCGGCGTTATGCCGAAGGTTTCCTGGATGTTGTCCACCAACGACAGGAAGATGTCGGCGCCGGCCCAAAGATCGGCTAGGCGGGCCTGGTCGTTGCCGTCCTCGAACCGTACGGTCACCTCCGGCGCGTGGGCGCGGACTGCGGCTTCATAGAGGTTGCGATCCCCAGCGTCGGGGAACCAGCCGGCCATCGCGAACACCAAGCGTTTGCCGCTGATCACCTGAGCGCGGGCCATCGCCTGGAACATCGGCTGGGGAAAGGCCTTCTCGTAGTAGGAGAGCCGCCCGACCCACAGCACCAGCACATCCTCAGCGGAAAGATCGAGTTCGGCGCGCAGCCGGGCGCGCGCGCCGGTCCGTTCGGCCTTGGCCGCGAACCCCGCCGCGTCCACGCCCAGCGGGATGACTGGCAGGCGCGGGATCGACGGGGCGCGGCCGCCCGTGCGCTGAGCAAGGTGTTCGCCGAACCCTTCGAACATCGAGGCCACATTGTCGCGCACGCTGGGCGAGGTGCAGATCAGCGCGTCCCAGTCATGCATGGGGGCGACCTGGGTGTTGGCGATCATCTGACGCATGGCGGGCGGCGCCAGCGTGTGGATCAGGCCGACGAGACTATAGGCCCGGTCGCCCGCCTGGCGACGACGCATCCAGGCCAGATCTTGGAGTTCGGGCTGGCCCCGCAGCAGCAGTCCTGCGGCCTGAGGCGCGCCAGACGTGGTGACGACGCCTGCGCCGATCTCGCAGGCCGCAGGCGTCGAGCCGAACAGCGCCCTGGAGAGCTCGGCCGGGTCGGGCGGCTGAAAGCCCAGGACATCGATCCGCGACCAGCCCCCATGCCGCGCCAATGCCTGCCAGAGCTGGAGATTGGCCACATCCTTGCCGAACGGATTGACGCCCAGGCCCATGCGTCCCGGCGGATGCAGGATGGCGAGGCGGTCTCGAGGAAAGGCTGCGGCGGCGGCGCCGGTCATGGTCTGATGGATTTAGCGAGCCTGCAGACGTCTGTCGACAGAGGCTCGTCATCACGGGCGCGGCGTGGGAACCTGTATGCATGGAGCGGTTCGATACGGATATCTGCATCATCGGCGGCGGTATCGTCGGCTTTGCGGCCGCTTGGTTCCTTTCGCCGCATCGCCGCGTGGTGGTGGTCGAACAGGAAGATGCACCCGGCCGGCACGCCTCGGGCCGCTCGGCGGCGATGTTCATGGGCACCTATGGCGGCGATGCTGCGCGGCGGCTGGCAGTCGCCTCGAAGCCGTTCTTTGACGCGCCCCCGCAAGGATTCGCCGACCATCCGCTGCTGACCGCGCGCGGCCACCTGATGATCGCTTCAGCCGACCAACTCCCGGCGCTAGACGCGGCGGCGGCCCGACTCGCCGACGTGGCCGACCTGTTCGAATTGATCGAGGGGGCTGCGGCGCGAAGGCTATGCCCGATCCTTCGCCCCGAGGCGGCGGCGCGCGCATTGTGGGAGCCCGACGCCGCCGACATCGACGTCGATGTCCTGCTGCAGGCGTTTGTCCGCGGCGCCCGGGAGCGCGGCGCCTGTTTGCTGACCTCAGCGCCCGTCCGTAGTCTGGAGCCAGGCGGCAATGGCTGGTCGGTGACGACCCGGAGCCATGACGTTCGCGCGCAGGTTATCATCAACGCCGCCGGGGCCTGGGCCGACCAGGTCGCGGTTTTGGCTGGCGTGGCTCCACAGGGTCTGACGCCGCTACGGCGCACGGCCATTCTGGTCGATCCGCCGGCCGGCGCCGAGATCGCATCCTGGCCGATGGTCGCCGATGTCGACGAGGCGGTCTACTTCAAACCCGACGCGGGCCGGTTGCTGGTCTCGCCGGCCGACGAAACCCCGGACACGCCACATGACGTCCAACCGGAGGAACTCGACGTGGCCGTCGCCGTCGACCGACTGATGGGAATCGCCGAGATCGATGTGCGCCGCGTGCCGCATCGTTGGGCGGGTCTGCGGACCTTCGCGCCCGACCGCGCGCCGGTGCTGGGCTGGCAGCAGGGCGCCGCGGGTTTCTTCTGGGCCGCCGGCCTGGGCGGCTTCGGCGTCCAGACCTCGGCAGGCGTCGGCGCCTATGTGGCGGCCTGTCTGGCGCCCGAAGCGGCGGGCGGGTCCGCCCTGGCCGGCGATCCGGACTTCGCCGCCCTTGTTAATCCGCGCCGATAGTCCGCGTCACCAGACCTTTGATCAGGGCCTGGGCCGCGGCGGGCTCCAGCCCCTGTTCCCGGCGCAGCCGCGACCAGGTCTCGAAACTCAGCAGAAGGTCGAGAGCCTCCAACATCTCCGGCCGCCCAGAGATTTCCGACGGCAGGACGCCCAATAGAGTCTCCCTTAGCGCCCGGGTGAGCCGCACCGCGTCGGCCTGGAGGAAGGGCGAGCGATGACGCCTTGCATCGCCCGCGCGCTTGTAGGGGGCGATAGTCTCGAACGCCCGCGCGCGGCGCTCGGCCAGCTCCATAAGTTGATCCCGCCAGTCCGTAGAATGGAGGGGCTGTTCAATGATCATCCGGAGCGTCGTCTCGATGGCGCCTGACATCTCCCGAAAGAGGCTGTCCATGTCCTGGAAGTGGCGAAACACTGTCCGTAAACCCACCTCGGCGCGCACCGCCACCTGTTCGGCGCCGGGCGCCAGCTCGCCCTCGCGGATGATCTCCAGCATGGCGTCTACGATGCGCGCGCGGTTGTCCTGACCCCGCAGGCGGCGCCCATCTGAGGGCGGCGAGTCGGGGCGGTAGGGCGTGCGAGTCATCGACTTGAGGATTGACCGTCTAGAGAGGTGCGTCGAGGCGGTTCGTCCACCGCACCGGCCCTCCCGCCGCCGGAAGGGTCGCGAAGTCGCCGTCCCGACCCACGCGAAGCGGCCCGCTGTAGACCTCCCGACTGCGCCCGAGCCAGGGGCGCTCAAGCGCCCGAACGGGCAGCGGCGGCACAATGTGGGTGAAGACTAAGCTCTTCGCGCCGGCGCGCGCCGCGATCCCGGCCGCCGCCTCGGGCGTGGTGTGGTAGCCCACGATGTCCTCAAAGATCTTCGCGAGGTTCCTCCGTCCCGCCGCCATTGCCGCGTCCCGTTGCATGGCAACCATGTTGGGCGCCAGCGCCTCATGCACCAGCAGATCAACACCGCGCGACATGGACTCTACAGCAGGGGACAAGGCGGTATCGCCGCTGATCACCACGCTACGGCCCTTGTAGTCGAACCGGTAGCCAACCGCGGGCTCGACCGGGTCATGGGCGATGGCGAAGGCGGTGATTTTCAGGCCCCGCTCTCGCAACACCACCAAGCCGCCGGGTGGTGCGGTGAACGCGCGGGCGGCGCCGCCGGATCCTTCGGGTGGAACGACGTCCGGGCCGTGATGGGCGATCCGATAGCCGCGGTCCAGCGCGTAGGCGCGGGCGAGGCCCTCGACCACCTGCTCAACGCCCGGCGGCCCATGGACCGGCAGCGGCGCCCTGGCCGCGCTAGAGGTCCAGCGCTGCAGCAGGAGTTCGCCCAGCCCGTCGATATGGTCGGAGTGATAGTGCGTCAGCAGCACCGCCTCGATCCGGCCCGGCGGCAAACGCATCAGGTTCAGCACCCGCGGACTCCCGGCGCCGGCGTCGATGATGAACAACCTTTGACCCGCCAGCACCGCGGTGCAGGGACCCGCGCGGGTGGGGTCGGGCATTGGCGACCCGGTGCCGCAGAGGCCGACATGCAGCCCATCCGGCAGGCCCGCGAACGGATCCGACGCCAAGCCGCGGGCGAAGGCGCGGTCGAGCACAGCCAGCGCGATGCGGTCCTGAAACAGAGCCAGACCCGTCCCACCGGCCACCGCGACCACCAGAAGGCTTAGCAGTGAGATCTTCAGCCGCGACATGACTGAGCCTCTTGACGACAAGATATAATGACATTCATAGTGCCACTATCTGGTCCGCGGAAGCGACGCTGTCAATCTGGAGATCCGACATGGAGGTCCTGCGCACCCCCGATGCGGCATTCGAGGCGCTAGCCGATTGGCCCTATGCGCCGCGCTACCACGAGATCGTCGACGCCGACGGGACCCGCTTGCGGCTGCACTATGTGGACGAAGGGCCGAGAGACGCCGCGCCAGTGCTGCTGATGCATGGCGAACCATCTTGGGCCTATCTCTATCGCAAGATCATTGCGGGACTGGTCGCGCGCGGCCGCCGAGTTATCGCACCCGATCTGATCGGCTTCGGGCGGTCGGACAAACCCGCGAAGCGCACCGACTACACCTATGAACGCCACGTGGCCTGGATGAGTCAGTGGCTGACCGGTCTCGACCTCAAGGACCTCACGCTGTTCTGCCAGGACTGGGGGGGGCTGATCGGCTTGCGGCTGGTGGCCGCCTATCCCGAGCGGTTCTCAGGCCTGGTGATCGCCAATACGGGCCTGCCGACCGGAACCGGCATGTCGGAGGCGTTCATGGCCTGGCTCAATTTCAGCCAGAATGTGCCGATGATGCCCATCGGCATGATCGTCAACGGCGGGACCAACCGCGACCTGACTCCGGCCGAGATCGCCGCCTATGACGCACCGTTCCCCGATGAGAGCTTCAAGGAAGGCGCGCGCCAGTTCCCCGCACTGGTCCCGGCCACGCCGGAACACGGCTCCGTGGCGGAGAACATCGCCGCCTGGAAGGTGCTGGAGCGCTTCGACAGGCCGGTGGTCACCGCCTTCAGCGACAATGATCCCGTCAGCCGGGGTGGTGATGCTGCAATCCAGGCGCGCATTCCGGGCGCCAAGGGCCAGCCCCACGTCACCCTGCCGGGCGGTCACTTCCTGCAGGAAGACAGCCCCGAAGCCATCGTCGACATCCTCGAGTCCATGATCCAACGTCGTTCGTAAGGACACTGCCATGAAGGTTGAGAACGCGGTCTTCCCGGCGCCTCAGCAGGGAATGGAATTCTTCGGCGGCGTCGAGGACGGCCCCTTCGTCATGGTCAACCTGCTGAAGTTCAAGCCCAAGGCCGAGTACGCGGACGGGTCCGACGCCCACCTGACCGGCTCTGAGGCCTACGCCCGCTACGGAGAGCAGGTTCGCAAGCTGGTCGAGGGACTGGGCGGACGCGTGCGCTACAGCGGTCAGGTGACTGGTCTGATGATCGGCGAAGTGGAAGAGCTCTGGGACGCCGTGGCGCTGGCCGAGTATCCCTCGCTTGCGGCGTTCCGAGCCATGGCGCTTTCCCCGGAAATGCAGGCTATCGAACACCATCGCAAGGCGGGTCTCGCCGGCCAGCTCAATATCCGCACCAAGCCCGGCGAAGGGTTCTAGGCTCGAGGCCTGAGGGACAGCGCCAGGAAGCCAAGCGCCAGCACCACTGACACCGGACTCGCATAGTGTTCGGGGGGGTGGTGGCCGCCGGTCGAAGGCAGCAGCACCCATCCCTGCAGGCTCATCAGCCCGCGCTCCACCACCACAAGGGCCAGGAACAGCGGAACCAGCGGACGGTAGCGAAGCGCTACCGCCAGCAGGCCAAGACCAAAGGCGATCTGGGTCGCGCCCTCCCAGGCGAACAGCCCGCGCACCAGCCGCGCCTGGTCGCCCAGTTCAAGCCCGGCGATGGCGATCGCGCCGCCGGCCGGCGCGAAGCTGTGAATCAGGCCGGGCACGATCGTCATCACACCGCACAGGGTCAGGAACCAGGCGGCCGCCGGATGGCCGCGGTAATGTGCGTTGTTCGAAGGTGGCAGGAAGCTCATCAGTTGTCCCACAGGATGTATTCGTCGCCTGCCAGGTGCGGTACGCCGCCAGGCTTATCGACATAGACAGGTCCCTGCAGAAGCGACGGCCAGGTCGGCTTAACGCTTCTCGCATCCTGGTCGCGGATCAGGGCCCGCAGGCGCGCCACCGTGGCCGGGTCACTCGCCGAGATATCGCGCTGCTCGGTGGGGTCCTTGGCCAGATCGAACAGCCACACCTTGTCGCGCGCCTCGTTGACCTGGAGCTTGAGGTCGCCATCCATCACCGCCTTGTACTGACCCGAGCGCCAGAACAGTGTCTGGTGCGGGCGGCCGGCGGCCTCACCCCGAACGAAGGGCAAAAGGTTCACCCCATCGATCTCCCGATCACTCGGCGGTTGCGCTCCGGCAGCGCCCGCGGCGGTCGCGAAGATGTCAACATGGCCGACGGGATAGGGGAACGTCGATCCCGCCGGAATGACCTCCGGCCAACGCATGAAGAACGGCGCCCGGATGCCGCCTTCGAAGAAGGTCGACTTGAAGCCGCGGAACGGCGCGTTGACCTTGGGCAGACCGATATAGCCTGCGCCGCCGTTGTCGGTGGTGAAGATGACCAGTGTGTTCCGGTCGAGCCCCTCGTCCTTCAGGGTCTGGAGGATCCGGCCGATGTTGTGGTCGAGATTGCGGATCATCGCGCCATAGACGCGGGTCCGATGGTCCGGAATCTGCGCCAAGGCGTCATAGTCCTCGCGCTTGGCCTGCAGCGGCGTGTGCGGCGCGTTGGGCGCGAAATACATGAAGAATGGCCGGTTGCGGTTGGCCTTGATCGCCGCCACCGCCTCGTCAGCCAGATAGTCGGTCATATAGCCTCTGGGGGCGAAGGCGGGCTGGCCGTTGTATTGCACCGAATAGGGCAGGTTGGGCCACAGGAAGCGGTCGATCGGGTCCCATGGCTGCTTGGCGTTGACCACGCCCTTGTCCTTTTCGGGCAGGAACATCGCCCCGCCGGCGATGAATCCCAGGCTCTCGTCGAAGCCCTGATCTTCCGGCCGCGACCCCTTGGCCCCACCCAGGTGCCACTTGCCCAGGTGGATGTTGTGGTATCCGCGCGCCTTCAGCACCTCGGCGACGGTGACCTCCGAGGCCGGCATGCTGAGGGTGTTCACCGCCTGAAGCGTCCGCTCCGTGCTGCCGGGCGGCATGTCACTCAGGCGGTCGGCGAAGAACTTCGGCTTCACAGGCGCACCGGGCTCCGACTCGGTTCCCACCATCCTCTGGAAGGCGACCGGCGCGGGCGTGAACTCAAACCCGAACCGGGTGGGATAGCGGCCGGTCATGATCGCCGCGCGGGAGGGCGCGCAGGTGGCGTTGCCTGTGTAGCCACGCGCGAAGGCCACGCCGTCGCGGGCAAGGGAATCGATGCTAGGGGTCGGAACGGCCCCGTCGGCGACGCCGCCATGGAGCGTGATGTCGTTGTAGCCCAGGTCATCGACCAGGATGAACACCACGTTGGGCGGGCGTTCGCCCTCGGCCGGCGTCGACGGGCCCTGGGTCCAGGTGACCGGCTGATTCGGCCCCACCGGCGGCATCTGGGCGCGGGCGATCATCGAAAGGATCGTGGTCCGGTTCAACCAGGCGACACCGACGCCCACCGCTAGAACCGCCGTCAGGGCCATGCCCCAGCGCAACCACCGTCCCATGGCTAACTCCCCGTCTTCTGGATGAAGACCATGGATAATGGCACGATCACTGTCAATAATTTGCATCCATGACTTGCAGGTCCAAGCGATCGAGTTCGCCGCACAAGCGAGTGCGCTTGCGCGCATTTGGTAGTCCGTTAAGGAAGACGCACAGCTAGGTCCGTTGTGTACGGGGTGTAATCGACAACGGTCGGCGTTCAGGAGGTGTCGGGTGATTAAATTTCAAGCCGGTTTGAGCCAAGCCTTGTCGTTTCGCGCGCTTAAGGCCGCGTTGCCTGGCGCGGCCTTGGCCTTGGGCTTGGCGGCTGCGCCGGCCGCCCATGCGGTGGAGTATTTCCTCCAGACCGCCACCATGGACACGAGCCGTACGGCGACGATCGTCGGCCCCGGCATGAATGCCCATGTCTATGCGGCGCCCATCAAGTTCACCGCCTTTGAGGGTACGTCCGCGGTCGGCGATTCCTTCGACATCGTGGGTTTCTGCGTCGATATCTTCCACTCGATCTCCCTGGGGACGATCAACCTCAAGTACGACGATACCTACGAACTCACGACCGACTCCAAGTACACAACCACCACGCCGTTCGCGGGCGGCGCGACGCTGCTGTCCAACACACAGATTCTTCAAGTTGGCCGGCTGGTAAACTACGGAACCCTGGTGTTTAATCAGGCTCCCTCCAGCAACGCGAAGAAAGACAAGCTGGCCGCTCTTCAAGGCGCCATCTGGCAGGTGATCAACCCGACCTACACGGTCGCAAGTTCGAACGGCTCGGTGAACACGCTTATCGGTCAGTACGCCGGGGCAGGTTATAACAGCTTGCTGACGGGCCACGGCCATGTTCACAGTGGCATCACCTTCATCAGCGAGACCGGCAAGTACGGCACCAAGTCGGCGCGCCAGAGCTTCGCCTTCGCCGCCGTGCCGGAGCCCGCCACCTGGGCTCTGTTGATCGGCGGGTTCGCTATGGCAGGCGCCGCGCTTCGGCGTTCGCGACAGCAAGCAGTGCGTGCCAGCGCCTGATTCTCATCCAAGTTCGTGAGCGGCATTGGGGACCCGATCGCCCGAACTGTATCTTGCGAACCCGAGGTCTTTGAAGACGCACGGCCTCAAAGCCGTGCGTCTTTTCGTTGATGAGTTGCTTGTTACAGCGCGGCAAGGTGCGGCATTGCGTCGCGAAACTCGCCATACAGGCGAGTCTTGTTGCGCCGAGCGCTTGAACGGGTAATTGAACGCGCAACAGGTCGCGCGGTTAAGTTCTTTGCTCGTCGCGATCATTCCAGTATGGGTGAGTGAGTTTTGTTCAACTTCGGTCTCAAGTCGACGCTTTCCGGGGCGGCCCTTGCCTTCGGCCTGACCTTCGCGCCGGCGGCGAACGCCACGACGTACGTCCTCCAGAACGGGTTTATGGAGAGCGCGCGCACTCTGAACATTCAGGGGATCGGCAACGCCAAGTCCACGGCTATGCAGTTCGACGGCTTCATCGATGGCACGCCGGACGTGCCGTTCACGAACCTCGTTGCGTTCTGCGTGGACGTCTATCACTCGATCAGCCTCGGCGACTACAATCCCGACCTGACCTACACTGATGACATCGACCTCACACACGACTCGAACTGGGACCCCAACGCGCGCCAGATTCTGACGTAGGGTCAGGTGCTGCAGATCGGCCGGCTCGTGAACTACGGCACCAATGTGTTCAACTACGCCAGCCCTGGCGTGGCCCGTTTCGATGAACTCGCGGCGGTCCAGGGCGCGATCTGGAAAGTGGTTTCCAGCCGCAACGTCACGGCCGCGAGCGGCAACAACGCTCAGAAGCTCGCGATGAACAATCGCATCAACGCGCTGGCCGGAATTTCTTACAACAGCGCCTTCAACCTCAGCTATGGCGCGGTGAACAACGGGATCACCTTTATTACCCCGTTCAAGGAAAAGCAGACCCGGAACGGCATTCAACTCATCACTTATCCAAATAGGAATCTCACTCAATCTTTCGCCTTCGCGGGCGGATTCGGCGGCGCGGCTATCCCCGAGCCTGCCACTTGGGCGCTGATGATTGGCGGCTTCACGCTGGCCGGCGGTGTTCTTCGAGCGCAGCGCCGTAAGGGCGCAACCGTTGTGGTTCGCGGCTAAACTTGGCGCCCGACTTGCTCCGGCGGGGATGAAACCCCGTCAGGAGCGTCTGTCGTGTCCCATACTGAAACTATCAAGAAGATCTTCAAGACCGCGCTTTCGGGGGCGGTCTTCGCCTGCGCGATTTCGGCCGCCTCTCCGGGCAACGCCGCACAGTACTTCCTGAACACCGCCACGATGGACACGAGCCGGACGGCCACCATCGTCGGTCCGGGCATGAACACCCACGTCTATGCGGGTCCGATCAAGTTCAAGACCTACAACGGCACAGCGGCGGTCGGCCAATCCTTCGACATCGTCGGCTTCTGCGTGGACATCTTCCACTCGATCTCGCTCGGCACGATCAACCTAAAGTACGACGACAGCTACCAGCTCACGACGGACTCCAAGTACCTGACCAATACGCCCTTCGCGCCGGGCGCGACGGTGTTGACGAACGCTCAGAAACTCCAGGTCGGGCGGCTGGTGAACTATGGCACCCAGGTGTTCAATCAGGCCCCGGCTTCGAGCGCCAAGTCGAGCCAGCTTGCGGCGCTGCAGGGCGCCATCTGGCAAGTGATCAATCCGACCTACACCGTCGCCAGCTCCAACAGCACGGTGAACACCCAGATCGGCCAATTCGCCGGCGCGGGCTACAACGACCTGCTGACCGGATATGGGCCGGTCAGCTCGGGCATCACCTTCATTTCCCAGACCGGCAAGTACGGCACGAAGTCCGCCCGCCAGAGCTTCGCATTCGCTAGTCCGAACAACGGCGCGGCGATCCCCGAGCCCGCCACCTGGGCGCTGATGATCGGCGGCTTCGCCATGGCCGGGGCCGCGTTGCGACGTTCCCGGCCGGCCTTGGCGCGCGCGCGCGCCGCCTGACGACAACGGCGTGGCGCAACACGCTTGCGCCGGCCGTCCCAAGGTCGTACCTGATAATCGTTCGCAATAAGGCGGGCGATGAAGGGTGCAGATGGCTGAGGATACGCCGCCCGTCGGCCTCGTGCGCCTCGCGGCCGCCGACATCGGCGACAAGGGCGTGATCACCCAGGTGCGCGCCGAAGACGCCGGAGACCTCGAACGCCGCCTGCTTGAGTTCGG
Source organism: Phenylobacterium sp. (assembly GCF_044371015.1). Classification (GTDB taxonomy): domain Bacteria; phylum Pseudomonadota; class Alphaproteobacteria; order Caulobacterales; family Caulobacteraceae; genus Phenylobacterium. Next base: position 20,632 of record NZ_JBILUK010000008.1, on the reverse strand, counting down.
CTTTGTGGAAGGCGCCTGTCTGGAGGTGCTGCACGAAGGCGCCTTAGCGCGTGATCCCCTGGCGGTGCGCGTTGACGACATGCGCGTGGCGCTCCGCCGCCGCGACGCTGCCGGCATTTGGTTCAGGAAGGACCCGGCATGAACGGGGCCGCGCTCGAACCCACCAGGGTGGCGCTGGTCGGCAATCCCAACACCGGCAAGACAGCGCTGTTCAACGCGCTCACCGGCGCCCGCCAGAAGGTGGCCAACTACGCCGGCGTCACCGTAGAGCGGAAGGAGGGCTTTCTGGTCACGCCGGGCGGTCGCCAGGTCTCGGTTCTCGACCTGCCCGGCACCTACTCGCTGCGGGCCCGCAGTCCCGACGAAGCGGTCACCCGTGACGCGGTCTTGGGCCGCCTGGTCGGCGAGGCGGAGCCCGATATGATAGTGGCGGTCGCCGACGCTACCAACCTGCGTCTCGTCCTGCGGCTGATCCTGGAACTCAAGGCCGTCGGCCGGCCGTTGGTGCTCGCGCTCAACATGTACGATATCGCCCAGCGCCAGGGCTTGCGGATCGACATCGAGGGACTCTCCCGCGATCTCGGCTGCCCGATCGTCACCACGGTCGCCACCCGCAAGCGCGGGATCACCGATCTCGCCGCTGGAATCGATGCGGTCATGGCCGATCGCCAGGCCGTGGGCCCGAATCTCTGGCGCGAGCCTGACGCCGCCGAGATCCGCGCCGCCCATCGCGAAGCTCAGCGACTGCTCAAGACCTATATCCGCCCGCCCGAGCGGCCCGATACGCTGACCGGCCGCATTGACGGCGTGCTGCTGCACCCCGTCGCGGGGCTCGCCATCCTGTTCACCCTGCTGTTCACGATGTTCCAGGCGGTGTTCACCTGGGCCGGGCCGGCGCAAGACACCATCGAGGCGGGGTTCGCGGCCTTGGGCGGTCTGGTCGCGGGTCTGCCGGGCGACGGCCTCCTCGAAAGCCTGGTCGTCGATGGCCTTATCGCCGGCGTCGGCTCGGTGGTGGTGTTCCTGCCACAGATCCTGATCCTGTTCCTGTTCATCATCCTGCTGGAAGACTTCGGCTACATGGCCCGCGCGGCCTTTCTGATGGACCGCATCATGGGCGGCGCCGGCCTGCACGGCCGCGCTTTCATCCCGCTTCTGTCGAGCTTCGCCTGCGCCATTCCGGGCGTCATGGCCGCCCGCGTCATCGACCAGAAACGCGACCGCATGACCACAATCCTGGTCGCGCCCTTGATGACCTGCTCTGCGCGGATCCCAGTCTACACGCTGATCATCAGCGCCTTTATCCCGGCCCAGACGGTCGGGCCGGGCCTCTCGCTGCAGGGCCTGGTCATGTTCGGCCTTTATGCCGCTGGCATCGTCAGCGCGCTGGCGGTGTCGTTCGTGATCCGCAAGGTGTGCTGGCGCGGGGCGGTCGAGCCGTTTCTGATGGAGCTTCCCACCTACAAGCTGCCCTCAGCCGCCAATGTCGGGCGCAACCTCTGGCTACGGGCCGAGATCTTCCTGTCGCGCGCCGGTCGCATCATCCTGCCGCTGATGGTGATCGTCTGGGCGCTCTCCACTTTCCCCGGCGCGCCGACCGGCGCGACCGCGCCGGCCATCGATTACAGTTTCGCCGGCATGATCGGCCATGCGATCCAGCCGCTTTTCGCCCCCATCGGCTTCAACTGGCAGATGGTGGTGGCGCTGATCCCTGGCTTCGCGGCGCGGGAGGTGGCGGTTGCGGCCCTGGGCGCCGTCTACGCTGTGGGCGACGCCGAGGCCAATGTCGGCGCGCTCGGGGCCACGCTGGCCAGCCAGTGGTCGCTGGCCACCGGGCTATCGTTCCTGGCGTGGTACATTTTTGCGCCCCAGTGCGCGGCCACGCTCGGCGTGGTGCGGCGCGAGACGAACTCGTGGGGTTGGACGGCGTTGATGTTCGGCTACATGCTGGCGCTCGCCTATCTGGCCAGCTTTGTTGTCTACCGCACGACCGTGGCGCTGGGTGGTGGATGATACGGTTCACGCCTCGGTTGCGTTAATGTCGACTTTTCCGTGCGGTTTAACCTGACGCTAAAGCCCTCGCGCGCAGGCTCCCTCCTGCCATGCAGAACGCCCTGGACCACACCGCCGAAACCACCGGCGACATCGCCGCCACCGCCCGCAAGCCGGTGCGCATCAAACAGACCTTGTGTCGCCGCGTCCGCGAGGCGCTTGTGGCGCTCGGCGGCGAGGCGCATCGCTCGATCGTCATCGAGCAGGTCGCCCGAAATCTCGGCCACGACGTGCGCCAGATCCCGGAGGATCTGCAGGCCGAGGTGATCGTCTCCTTCGAGCGCACCTGGGCCGACGAGCGCAAGCGCGCCGCCTGGGGCTTCCACCTCCCCTTCGGCGAAGGCTCCCACCGGTGGAGCGTGCGACCGGACGTGCTCGCGGCGTAGGGCCTACGGCCCCGCCTCTCCAGACAGTTGCCGCGCCGCCGCCTGCACGCGACCCAGCAGGCGCTTCAGCAGCGTGACTTCCTGCAGAGCCAGCCCCTCAATCAATGCTGCCTCATAGGCCAGCGCCAAGGGGGTAATCTCGGCGTGGAGGGCGCGGCCTTCGGGCGTGAGGCTCAACACATGACTGCGACCGTCGGCGGCGTTCTCGCTGCGGCCGACGAGCCGGCGCTTAGCGAGACCCTGGGCGGCGCGGCTAACCGTCACCTTATCCATCATAGTGCGGGCGACGATCTGTACCTGGCTCAGACCGCCGTCCTCGGCCAGAACGCAGAGCAACCGCCACTGCGGGATCGTCAGGCCGAACCGGTCCTCGTAGGCTCGAGCGATAAGGCCCGAGACCGCGTTGGAGGCCACCGAGAGCCGATAGGGTAGGTACTGGTCGAGCTCCAGACCGGACTCCCCGCTCATCCGGCGGCGACCCGCTGTTCAATGGCGCCGAAGATGGTGTGGCGCTTGGCGTCCCGCATTTCGATCCGCACCTGATCGCCCGCCTTGAGGAATGGCGTCACCGGCGCGCCCGTCGTGATCGTCTCGATGGTTCGCACCTCAGCGAGACAGGAATAGCCGACCCCGCCTTGACTTACGGGCTTGCCCGGGCCGCCGTCCGGTCCGCGGTTGGAGACCGTGCCCGAGCCGACGATGGTTCCGGCCGAGAGCGCCCGGGTGCGCGCGGCGTGCGCCACCAGGGTTCCGAAATCGAAGGTCATGTCGACGCCGGCGTTGGCCTCTCCCAGTAGGGCTCCGTTCAGTTCGACTTCAAGCGTTCCGTGGAGCTTGCCGTCCCGCCATCCGGGGAGCGCGTCGGGCGTCACCGCCACCGGCGAGAAGGCCGAAGCCGGCTTGGACTGGAAGAAGCCGAAGCCCTTCGCCAACTCGTTGGGGATGAGGTTCCGCAGGCTCACGTCATTGCACAGCATTACCAGCCGGATCGCCGCCAACGCCGTCTCGCGATCCGCGCCCATCGGCACGTCGCCGGTCACCACAGCGATCTCGCCCTCCAGGTCGCAGCCCCAGGCGGGATCGGCCAGGGGGATCGGGTCGCGCGGTCCCAGGAATCCGTCCGAGCCGCCCTGATACATCAGAGGATCGGTCCAGAAGCTGTCGGGCATCTCCGCCCCGCGCGCCTGACGCACGAGGGCCACGTGGTTCACGTAGGCCGAGCCGTCGGCCCACTGATAGGCGCGGGGCAGCGGGCTTGCTGCCTCATGCTCATGGAAGCGCGCCTTGGGCACCGAGCCGTGCTCCAACCCCTCGGCTAGGCTCCGAAGCTCCGGTTCGCAAACATCCCAGTCGTCCAGCGCGTCCTGAAGAGTAAAGGCGATCCGATCAGCCGGGGCGTACCAGGCGAGATCGTTGGAGACCACCACTAGCCGGCCGTCACGACCTCCCTTGAGCGATGCGAGCTTCATGCTGGTTCCCCGTTCTCCCGAAGGTCTCAATTGCAACGATACGCCCCGCGAGACAACCGCTGCGACGCCTGCTAGCGGAGGGGACGGCCAGGGCCAGGATCCCCGCATGTTTCGCAGAATGTATGGGTGGGTGATGCGGCTGTCGGCGTCTCGCCATGCGCCCGCTTCCCTGGCGGCGGTCTCGTTCGCCGAGAGCTCGTTCTTCCCGATCCCGCCGGACGTGATGCTGGCGCCGATGGTGCTGGCCCGGCGCGACAAGGCCTTCGTCTATGCCGGAATCTGCACCGCCGCCTCGGTCGTGGGCGGGTTGCTTGGGTATGCGATCGGGGTGTTCCTGGAGCCACTCGGCCAGACCATCATTTCGTTCTTTGGCCACCCAGATGGTCAGGCGCAGTTTCAGAAGTGGTTCGACGAATGGGGCCTAGCGGTGATCCTCATCAAGGGCGCCACCCCTATCCCCTACAAGCTGGTGACGATTACCGCGGGCCTGGCGCACTTCGATCTCTTCACCTTCATCTGGGCGTCGGTGCTGACGCGCGGTTTCCGCTTCTTTGCCGTGGCCGCAATCCTGAAGTACTTCGGCCCCGCCATGCTCAAGGAATTCGAGCGGCGGCTGAACCTCTATTCGGTGCTGCTGCTGATCCTGCTCGTTGGCGGGATCGTGGCGCTGAAGTTCATTTTCTAGAATGAGTAGGCCATATGTCTCGCCGATGATGGCGCTTCGACCCTTCCTCGACCGCTGGCGGATGTGCGCGGTTCTGATCTCCGCCACGATGCTGGCCACGGCCCACGCTTTCGAGCGGTTCGGCGAGCTGGCGCCCTGCACGCTCTGCCTGCGTCAGCGCGAGGTCTATTGGGTGATCCTCGGGCTGGGGTTGGGGTTCATGATCCTGGTGCGCCGGCCGGGCGGGCCGCGCTGGCGCGAGGCGACCTGCTGGGCGCTTGGCGGCCTGTTCCTGCTGGGCGCGGGCGTCGCGACCTATCATGCGGGCGCGGAGTGGAAGTTCTGGCCGGGCCCGACCGCCTGCGCCTCTGCAGGGACTGTGGTCAACGCCGGCGATCTGGCCGCGTTCCTGGACGGCGCGCCCGTGAAGCCTCCGGCCTGCGATGAAGTTCCCTGGGTGTTCGCCGGGCTCTCAATGGCTGGCTGGAATGCGCTGGCCTCGATCGTCTTCGCCGGACTGAGCGGGCTCGCCGCGATCCGGGAGCGAGGGAAACGATGAGCGAGAAGCCGATCCCATCCAGGCCCGGGCGCGGCGCCTCCGCAGCACGCCTCGCCCAGATCCTCCGGGTCGATCACGCCGGTGAACTGGGCGCGGTGCACATTTATCGCGGCCAGCGGGCTGTGCTGGGCACCGCGCCGGGCCGCAGCCGTATCGCCGGCCAGATCGCCGACATGGAGATGCACGAGGCCGAGCACCTGGCTCGCTTTGATGCGCTCTTGACCGAGCGACGGGTGAGGCCGACGGCGCTGACTCCACTCTGGCGTCTCGCGGGCTTCGCGCTTGGCGCAGGCACAGCGCTAATGGGCGAGAAGGCGGCTCATGCCTGTACCGAGGCGGTGGAGACAGTGATCGAGGGCCACTATGCCGGCCAGATCGCGGAGCTGGCCGAGACCGACCCTGAACTGGCCGCCGAGCTGACCCGTTTCCGCGACGAGGAACTGGCGCACCGCGATCAAGCGCTGGCCGAAGGCGCCCGCGAGGCGCCGGGCTACGGCCTGCTCGCCACGGTTATCCGAGCCGGGTGCCGCGCCGCCATCCGGATCAGCGAAAAGGTCTGATTGCTGCAGCCCTGTGGATGCAATCGAGATCCCTCTTCACAGCCCCAAAAAGTTCTGCCTTTGTTCTGATTCAAGGAGTCGAGACATGGCGGACGGATCGAGCGCTCTGGCGCGGGCGATGACAACGGGCGAGGCCCGGCTGGGGTGGGCGACGGCGCCGAGGTCCAGCCTCTGGGCGCAGTGCGCCTGCGGGCGGGAGGCGGCGGTGGACCCGAGGCCCTGGCTGGGCCAGGGGCTCAGCAGGCAGTCCCTGTTCGAGTTGGAGGACCGGCTGCGTTGCGTCTGCGGCGCGCGGCGGGCGCGGCTGGAGATCCGGGGGCTCTCGCCGGCTCCGGGCCAGGGCGCGGGCGGCATCCACCTGTTCAGGTAGTCCCGCTCAGAGCGCTTCGATCTCGTTGCCATTCGCGCGACGCCAGGGGCCCTTGTAGTGGGCGTCAGCGCGGCGGCGACGATCGGGGCCGAAATAGGTGTCGGTGCGCACGAACGGGCGTGGATACTCCACGGCCTGGTGCAGCCGTTCCACCACGCCCCGCGCGGTCAGCGGCTTGGCCAGGAATTCGGAGACCCCGGCGTCGCGCGCCTCGTTGACCCGGGCGAAGGTGGAGTGGCCGGTGATCATCACCACCGGGATCATCGGATTTGCACTGTCGGGCGAGGTGCGGATCATCCGTACGAAGTCGATGCCGTCCAACGGCTGCATCGAAAGGTCGGTCATGACGACATCGATCTGGTGGTCGCGCAGCATCTGCAGCCCCTGCGCCCCGTCGCCGGCTTCGAAAATGTGTTGAACGCCTAGCGCACGCAGAATCTCCGCCAGGAGCACGCGCATATAGTGGTTGTCGTCCACCAGAAGGATCTTCAGGAGATCGTAACGCACGCAGCTCCAGTCCGCTTCTGGATGCCCGATCCGCAGGCTCTCGCCGGGCCGGATTACGGGCCCGTTGGATAGGTCGAGCCGCGAAGCCCGGTCAACGAAATAACGCGGCCCTAGAGGGAAAACCTCTGAGGGATCAAAAAGTTGCGCCCGGAAGAGTAGAATTTTGCCCAAAAAATATGCAACCGCTGGGTGGCCACCGCTTCAGGCGCCAGCGGTTGGCTCGCCGATCGGCCTCATCACCCTGCGGAATCACCGGGACGAAACACGCCGCCGCCGGTCTGGCCGCGATGGCGCAGGAAGGCGTCGGCAAGGACGCAGGCGACCATGGCCTCAACCACCGGGACGGCCCGGATGCCCACGCACGGATCGTGTCGGCCCTTGGTGCGCAACTCGATCTCTTCGCCGCCCTCGTTGATCGAGCGGCGCGGCGTGAGGATCGACGAGGTCGGCTTGAACGCGACCCGCGCGGTCACCGGCTGGCCGGTCGAGATCCCGCCCAGAACCCCTCCCGCATGGTTGGCCAGGAAGACCGGACCGTCATTGCCGATCCGCATCTCATCAGCGTTCTCTTCGCCCGACAGCGCCGCCGAGGCGAAGCCCGCGCCGATCTCGACGCCCTTGGCGGCGTTGATCGACATCAGGGCGGCGGCCAGTTCCGCGTCGAGCTTGCCGTAGAGCGGCGTGCCCCATCCGGCCGGAACGCCCGTGGCCTCGACCGCCACAACGGCGCCGGTCGAGGACCCGGCCTTGCGGACCTGCTCCAGGTGCCCCTCCCAGACCGGCACGATGGCCGGGTCCGGGGCCCAGAAGGGATTGTCGAGCGTGACGCCGAAATCGATCCGATCCGGGTCGACGGCATGCGGCCCGATCTGCACGACCGCGGCGCGGATCGTCACGCCGGCCAGGATCTTGCGCGCGATCGCGCCGGCGGCCACCCGGGCCGCCGTCTCCCGCGCCGACTGCCGGCCGCCGCCGCGATAGTCGCGCACGCCGTACTTGGCGAAATAGGCATAGTCCGCATGGCCGGGCCGGAAGGCAGTGGCGATCTCGGAATAGTCGCGGCTCCGCTGGTCGACATTGTCGATGATCATCGAGATCGGCGTGCCGGTGGTCACCTGGCCATCCGTACGGTCGTCGCGGAACACGCCGGACAAGATGCGCACCGCGTCCGGCTCCTGCCGCTGGGTGACGAACTTGCCCTGCCCCGGCCGACGGCGGTCCAGCCACGGCTGGATGTCGGCCTCGCTGAGCGCGATCCCCGGGGGGCACCCATCGACCACGCAGCCCAGGGCCGGCCCATGGCTCTCGCCCCAGGTCGTCACGCGGAAGAGGTGGCCGAAGGTGTTGTGCGACATGACGTCCCTATAGCCCCCTCCCCCGTTTCGAACAGCGCGACGGAGAGGGAGAGGGTTGGGAGGGGGGCTTAGACCTTAGGCCGGCGCCTTCTGCTGCGCATTGTTGGCGCCGGGGAGCGGACCACGGTTCAGGTCGAAGAACTTTGGCGCCATCTTGGGCACCGCCTCGTCCAGGATCGACTGCACCGTCCAGCCCTCTTCCTTGGTCACCGTCTCGATGGGACGGGGCTGGGAATAGAGGATGATGTTCTCGCCCGAAGAGCCGAAGATCTGTCCCGAGACGTGGGCGGCGGCCGGGGTCACCATGGCCACCGAGAACCGCGCCGGCTGGTCGGCCCGCACCTTCTCGGCCATCACCGCGCGCCGGGCCGCGGCGGCCTCGTCCTTGACCGGCACCGACTGGGTCATCCGGGTCCAGGCCACCGGCGCCAGGCAGTTGGAGCGCACGTTGTTGCGGGCCCCTTCCATGGCGATGATCCGGCTCATGCCGGCGATGCCCATCTTGGCGGCGCCATAGTTGGCCTGGCCGATGTTGCCGAACAGGCCCGAGGTCGAGGTGAAGAACATGTAGGCGCCGTCGTTCTGCTCACGGAACAGCTCGATGGTGGCCCGCGCCACATTGAACGAGCCGCGCATGTGGACGGCGATCACCGCATCCCACTCGGCCTCGGTCATCTTGTGGAACATGACGTCGCGCAGGATGCCGGCGGGGTTGATCACCGCATGCAGGCCGCCGAACGTCTTCTTGGCCAGGTCCACCATGCCGTAGACGGCGTCGAGGTTGGTGACGCTGTCGGAGTTGGAGACCGCCTCGCCGCCGTTGGCGCGGATGAGCGCCGCCACTTCCTCGGCCGGGCCGGACGAGCCTTCGTCTTCGCCCTTGAGGCCGCCGCCCAGATCGTTGACCACAACCTTGGCGCCTTCCTGCGCCGCGATCAGCGCGCAGTCGCGGCCGATGCCGTTGCCGCCGCCCGTGACCAGAACCACCTTGCCTTCAAGCGCGCCCATGGCCGCGATCTCCCGTTTGTTGTCGTCGACGACTGTTGTCTGGCAAACCGTTTATTCGAGACGATCCGCCCGGCGCAAGTCGGGGAACAGCCGCGCCCAGAGTCCGGTCACCGCCAGCGCGCCCACGCCGCCGAACACCGCCGCCCCCACCGGCCCCAGGAACCGGGCCACCAGCCCGCTCTCGAACTCCCCCAGTTCGTTCGAAGCGCCGATGAACACCGAGGAGACCGAGGCCACCCGCCCGCGCATGTGGTCGGGCGTGACCAGCTGCACCAGCGTCTGGCGCACATAGACGCTGACCATGTCGGCCCCGCCCAGCACCGCCAGCGCCGCCACCGACAGCCACAGCGACTTTGAGAGCCCGAAGACAATGGTCGCCAGTCCGAACACCGCCACCCCGCCGAACATGTAGAGCCCCGCCCGGCGCCGGATCGGGTTGGCGGCCAGCCAGACGGCCATGATCGTCGCCCCGATGGCCGGCCCGGCCCTCAGGATGCCGAACCCTTCGGGCCCCACATGCAGCACGTCGCGCGCAAACACCGGCAGCAGCGCCGTCGCCCCGCCCAGCAGCACGGCGAACATGTCGAGCGAGATGGCGCCGAACACGATCTTCTGGCGCCAGACATAGGCCAGCCCCTCCTTCATCAGTTGCCAGCGCGAACCGGCATTCACCTCCGGCCGGGTGTTGGCCCGGATCAGCAGCGCGAGGATCGCCGCGCCGGCATAGAGACCGAGAGAGGTGAGGTAGGCCGCGCCCACCGAGTTGGCGATGATCAGCCCGGCCGCCGCCGGCCCGGCGATCGAGGCCGACTGCCAGGCGAGCGAATTCCACGCGATGGCGCGGGGCAGCAGCGAGCGCGGCACCAGCATCGGCCCCAGCGCCGTATTGGCCGGGTTGAAGAAAGCCCGGCAGGCCCCGAACAGCGCCGCGGCGACCAGCAGGAACCCGGGCGTCATGCTGTCGGTGAAGGTCGCCGCCGCCAGGGCGCCGACGATCAGGATCTCCAACCCCAAGCACCAGACCACGATCTTGCGCCGGTCGTACCGATCCGCCGCCTCGCCGGCCGGCAGGGTCAGGAGCAGCACGGGGATGAAGGTGACCAGGCCGATCAGCCCGACCATGAGCGCGCTCTCGGCCACCGAGCGCGTCTCCCGCGCCAGCGCATACATCTGCCAGCCCAGCGCCACCGACTGGATCTGAGTCGAGAAACTGCCCAGCCATCGGGTGCCCCAGAACCTGAGGTAGTTCGCTTCCCGGAGCAGAGCTCGGGCGGAGGGGGCGGGATCAGGCGCAGCGTCGGTCATGCGGGCTCAAGGGTGACGGGCGCGGGCGGCGGGGGCAATGGGGCGCCTGAGGTTGGAACCACGGAACACACGGAACTCACGGAAGGGCGGCCCCACCGGTGTCATCCCGGTTTTCGCGGCGCGCGAAAGACCGGGACCTCCCGCGCCGGACGGCGGAGGTTGGCGCGGCGCCGCGATCCTGCCGGGCCTCGGATCGCGGGCGGAAATGTCGCGAATGCTGGACTCAACAACGCGTTTTTTCGAGGTTTTCTTCAATGAAATCATTGCATCCGAGTCGGCGCGTGCGACATTTGACGGCGCGCCGGGGCTGGACCTGGGCGCAGATCGCCTCGGGTGGATGCCTCGAATAGAGCGCATTGGGGCTTCCTGCGCGCGTGCGGGCGCGTGCGAGGGGGCGGGTTCCAGGCGTCGGACATGGTGGAAGCTCCCGGCCTGAGGTGGGGGCAAGCGGGCGCAATCGCCCGACGGCGCGTGAATTGGCTCGACCGGCGACGGATGCGCAGGCGCGACGCGGATCGGCAGGGTGGAGGTTAGCTCAGGCGGGAGGGCGAGTAAAGAACAAATTGGGAACATTTGATGTGACGCGATGCGGCCTGCAACGGGATCGGGGTCTGCAAATGGCTCATTGCCGACCCTCGTCGCACCCGCTTGCGGGCTTGGAGCGAAGGATCGTCCCCGACCCAAAGCGGAAACTCACAGACCCTCACGCCACGCTTCTCTATGCCATTGGGCTCAAGCCCCACCGGATCCGCCGACCGATACGACGAACGTTCCGGGCCGAGGCCCAAAGGGCGTGGGCGACGGCGACCGCCGCGCCTCGATCATCAGGTGGGGAAGCCCCCGTCGCCAGCCCGGGTCAGCTTGCCGATACCGACTGCCGACAGGTGGATCAGATGTCAGCGCCAAAGCTTGCCTTCGGGTCCAATGGCCGCTCGGCCTCGAGCTGCGCCCGCAGCATGCTGACGGCCTCGTGCTGGGACAGATACACGTTTCCAGTGAGGACATGCAGGAAGTGAGACCGCTGGAGTCGATCCATGACGGGCCCCTTCACCTCCGAGAGGTGGAAGGTTACGGCGGCGTCCTTCAGGCGGGCGTTGATCGTTTCCAGACTCTCCAGCGCGCTCGCGTCGACCTCGTTTACGGCTGAGCACATCAGCACCAAGTGGCGGATCGATTTGTTCTGGGCCACCAGGTCGTAGACCGTGTCTTCCAGGTAGCGGGCGTTGGCGAAGAACAGGCTCTCGTCGACGCGTATGGTGAGGATGCCTGGGACCGTCTCGACCTGATGGCGCAGGATGTTCCGGAAGTGCTCAGTGCCGGGCACTCGTCCGACGATCGCCACGTGAGGACGTGAGCCCCGATAGAGGTAAAAGGCAAGTGACAGGCCCACGCCAGCCACGATACCCGCCTCAACACCCATGGCGAGGGTAAGGAGGATCGTCGCCGCCATGGCCGAGAAATCCGTCTTGGAATAGCGCCAGGTGCGCGACAGCGAGGTCAGGTCCACCAGCGACAACACCGCCACGATAATCGTGGCCGCGAGGGTCGCGTTCGGCAGGTCGTGGATTAGCGGCGTCAGGAACAGGGCGGCCAGGGCAATGCCGACGGCGGTGTAGGCTCCGGCCGCCGGGGTTTCGGCGCCCGCGTCGAAGTTGACCACGCTACGGGCGAAGCCCCCCGCCACCGGAAAGCCGCCGGAGAACGCCGAGCCGAGATTGGACGCGCCCAAGGCGACGAGCTCCTGGTCCGGGTCGATCCGCTGGCGGCGCTTGGCCGCCAGGGTCTGGGCGACCGAGACGGACTCCACAAAACCCACAATGGAGAGCAGGACCGCGGGTAGGGCCAGAGCTGTCCAGGCGCCGAGATCGACGGCGGGCAGGGTAAGCTGCGGCAGCCCCTGGGGAATCTCGCCCACGGTGCGGACCCCATGTTCGTCCAGGTCCAGCGCCCAGACCGCGAAAGTTGATGCGGCCACGACCAGGACCGGACCAGCCTTGGCGAGCATTCCGGCGGCGCGGGCGGCGAGGCCGAGCTTCTGCAGGAGCGGCTGCAGGCCTCGACGCGACCAGAAAAGGAAGGCCAGCCCCCCCAGTCCGATGATCGCCGTGGGAAGGCTGAACGCCCGGATGGAGCCTGCCAGGCTGCCGACGAGCTCGACGAGCGTGTCGCCCTCCGCCGGCACGCCCAATAGGTGCTTCAGCTGGCTGGCGGCGATCAGCAGACCCGAGGCGGTGATGAACCCTGAGATCACCGGGTGGCTCAGAAAGTTGGCCAGGAAGCCCAGGCGGAAGACGCCTATCGCCAGGAGGAAGGCGCCCGACAAGAAGGCCAGCGCGATTGTCGCCCCGATATACTCGGGACTGCCCGCCAGACCGACCTTGCTCGCCGCAGCGGCGGTCATGAGCGAGACCACGGCCACCGGGCCGACGGCCAGCGTCCGGCTGGTCCCGAAGAGCGCATAGGCCACGAGCGGGGCGATGCTCGCATAGAGCCCGATCTGCGGCGGCAGCCCCGCCAGCATCGCATAGGCCAGCGACTGCGGGATGAGCATGATGGTCACGATCACGGCCGCGAGCAGGTCGCTCGCCGCCGTCCCGCCATCGTAGCGGCGCCCCCAGTCCAGGATCGGAAGGTAGCGGCTTAGCTGCATGGCCCCAGGGTCCTGCGCGTCATTGAGGCCGGACCGCTTTGCCCAGCACGGCCGGTGCGGCCGCCGGGTTCTTCAGCTTCACCGGCACCATCATGTAATGGACGCCGTTGGTCTCAGCCGGCGGGAAGCGGCCCGCGCGGATGTTAACCTGGATCGAAGGCATGAGCAGGGCCGGGGCAGCGAGAGTGGCGTCGCGCGTCTCGCGCATAGCGACGTAGTCATCTTCGCTGACGCCGTCGCGGATATGCACGTTGTGCTCGCGCTCCGCCTGCACGGTGGTCTCCCATGCATATTCGTCCCGCCCGGGGGCCTTGTAGTCGTGGCACATGAAGAGCCGCGTGTCCGGCGGCAGGCTGAGCAGCCGGCGAATGGAACGGTACAGCTGGCGGGCGTCGCCCCCCGGGAAGTCCGCGCGAGCGGTGCCGTAATCCGGCATGAACAGCGTGTCGCCGACGAAAACCGCGTCTTGAATGCGGTAGGCGATGTCCGCCGGTGTGTGGCCAGGCAAGTGTAGGATCTCGACCTCCAGTCCACCCAGGGCGAAGCGCTCGCCGTCGGCGAACAGACGGTCGAAATCGCTGCCGTCAGGGTTCAGGTCCGTAGCGTTGAAGATCGGCCGGAAGATCTTCTGCACGTCGCGGATGTGCTCGCCGATACCGATGTTCGCGCCGGTCATCGCCTTGACATAGGGCGCGCCGCTCAGGTGGTCGGCGTGTGCGTGGGTCTCCAGGGCCCAGACCACTTCGAGGTCGCGATCGCGGGCCTCTCGCAGCACGGCCTCCACCGAGTGGGTGTCGACCTCGCCGGAAGCAAAGTCGAAGTCCAGGACCGGGTCGATCACCGCCGCGCGCCGCGAGGCGGCGTCCCATACCAGATAGGTGACGGTCTTGGTGGGCTCGTCGAAGAAGGCCCGGATCTTCAGTTCAGGCGCCATCGTGCGTGAGTCCTCGTCTGACGTGTTGACATCTATATAATCTATTTCTAATTTAGGCAAACCTAATTGATGAGCCGCCGAGTGACCACCCAGACCGCAAGTGCGCCTGCCGCCGCATTGATGATTGTCGACTTCCAGGACCACGCCGCCGAGGCGGCGCGGTTTCTACGGGCGCTGGCCAATGAGCACCGGCTGTTGGTGCTCTGCCATCTGCTGGCCTTTGGGGAGATGCACGTGAACGCCCTTGTCGAGCGGGTGGGCCTCAGTCAGTCGGCGCTTTCGCAGCACCTCGCCCGGCTGCGCGAGGACGGGCTCGTCACCTACAGGCGCGAGTCCCAAACACTCTACTACCGAATCTGCGACGCGCGCGCTGAGCGCGTGCTGGCGGTCCTAAAGGACATCTTCTGCCCTGCGCTCGGCGACCCGCTGAAGGAGGCCCCATGACCCAACCCAAGACTCTTTCTCCACGCGAAGCCGCGGACCTTATCGAGCGAGGCGCGTTGATCGTCGACATTCGCGAGGACGCTGAACGCGAGGTCGGGGTGATTCCGGGCGCAGCGCACGCGCCGCTCTCGCAGCTCGCCGAGCGCCAGATTGCGTCGACGCCCGGCCAACCCCTCATCTTCCATTGCAAGGCCGGCGGACGAACGGCAGCCAACGCAGCGGCGCTCGCGGCCAAGGCTGGCGACTGCGAGCCCTACCTGCTGCAGGGCGGCATCGAGGCCTGGGCTGCCGAGGGTCTCCCCATTGAGCGGCCGAGCTAACCCATGCCCACAGAGTTCACACCGCTCACCGCCATGGCCGGAGGCCTGCTCATCGGCGCGGCTATCCTGGTCCTCTTCCACACCCTCGGCCGGATAGCGGGCGTGAGCGGAATGCTCAGCGCGGCCTTCGGCGCCGGGACCCCCGGCGGCGAACGCGCCTGGCGGTTCGCGTTCCTCGCCGGCCTGGTGCTGGGGCCGGTCGTGGCGAGCGCCGCCTTCGCTCGGTCCTTTATCCAGCCCTCGCCCGCCAGCCTGCCGATCCTGATCGTTGCTGGGCTGGCGGTGGGCTTAGGTACGGGCATGGCGAACGGTTGCACCAGCGGCCACGGCGTCTGCGGCGTGTCGCGGCTCTCCGTGCGCTCAATCGTGGCCACGGCGATGTTCATGGGCTTCGGCTTCCTGACCGCCTCCGTCGGTCGGCGCCTCTTTCTGGAAACCTGAACATGACCCTCGCCAAAGTCGCCGCCGGCCTGAGCGCAGGCCTCCTGTTCGGCGCGGGCCTTGCCATGTCGGGCATGACGAACCCCAACAAGGTGCTGAACTTTCTCGACCTCACGGGCCCGTGGGACCCGAGCCTGGCGCTCGTCATGGCTGCCGCCGTGCCGGTCTCGGCGCTGTCTTTCTGGGCGGCGAGGCGGCGCCATCGGCCATTCCTTGAGCCTGGCTTCCTGCTGCCCGCGAACCGGCGGCTGGAGGCGCGCCTCTGGGTGGGCTCAGCCCTGTTCGGCGTCGGCTGGGGGCTGGGCGGCTACTGCCCCGGACCCGCCGTGGCGTCGCTCACCCAGCCTAGCCTCGGCCTCGTCGCCTTCATCATCGCCATGGGCGTCGGACTGGGGGTTTCGAGCCGCGCCGCAAAGCTCATCTCGCGTGCGTCTCCCAAGGAACACCCCCATATGGGCTGAAGCCTTCGGGAGGCCAGCATATCGAAGGGCTTGAGGCGCATTGGAACGAACTGACGAGTTCGGTTTCGCGAAATGCGCTTCAGGCGAGGATTGCACCCAGTCGTCAGGGCGTAGATCGGGAGCGTCCGACAAGGGTCGCTAAGCCAACGTCCGCCGCTTCGCGGGGGAGGTGAATGGGCCTCGGTCCCCTCAGGTCCAGGCCACCATCGGCGGCATCGAGCTCAGGATCGTCTCGATGTTGCCGCCGGCCTTGAGGCCGAACATCGTGCCGCGGTCGTAGAGCAGGTTGAATTCCACGTAGCGGCCGCGACGGACCATCTGTTCGTGGCGCTCGGCCTCGGTCCAGGGCTCGGCCATGCGGCGGCGCGCGATCTTGGGGTAGATGTCGAGGAACGCCTCGCCCACCGCCTGGGTGAAGGCGAAGTCGCGCTCGAAGTCGCCGCTGTCGTGCCGGTCGTAGAAGATGCCGCCGATGCCGCGCGGCTCGTTCCGATGCGGCAGGTGGAAATACTCGTCGCACCAGGCCTTGTACTTCGCGTGCCATTCGGGGTGATGCGCGTCGCAGGCGGCTTTCATCGCTTCGTGGAAGACGATGGCGTCGGGCGCATCCTGGCGGCGGTCCACGTCCAGCATCGGCGTCAGGTCGGCGCCGCCGCCGAACCAGCTGACCGCCGTCGACAGGAAGCGGGTGTTCATGTGCACCGTCGGCACCCGCGGCGAGCGCGGATGGATGATCAGGCTGATGCTGGCCGACACATAGGTCGGGTCCTTGTCGGCGCCCGGCATCTGGGCCGCCATCTCGGGCGAGAAGCGGGCCAGGGCGGCGGAGGTGTGGACCCCGGCCTTTTCGATCAGCCGCCCGCGCAGATGGCCGCCGATCCCGCCGCCGACCCCGGTCTCGCGCGTCCAGGGCCGCCGCTCGCAACGACCGGGCGCGCCGGGATAAAGCGCGTCCGGCGCTTCGTCCTCCAGCGCGTCGAGCACGGCCAGGATGCGGTCCTGCAGGCTCTCGAACCATGCCTTGGCGCGATCGCGCCGGGCGAAGATCTCTGGGCTGAGCGGCGAGGAAGTCGTGTCTGTCATGCCGCGTCTGCTAGCCCGGCGAGCCTGGACGCGGAAGTCCGTACTGGCCACAAGGCCGCCTCCCCGGCGGCTTTCGCCGATTGCCCGGTTGAAAAAGGACCGAACGCATTCTAGAGCCTCCTGCCATCGGCATTGCCGGGCGCGAGGGGGCGAATCGAAGGAGTTGGGGCGGAACCGTCCGCAAAGCTCCGCGGAACGCACGCTTGCCCCCGACGGCGCCGTAAACGTCAAGGCCGCCGGATTGCACTCGGCGGACCAGATCGAAGGGTAGCTTCAAGGTGGCTGACACCGTCGTGGGCGCAACTCCCGACCCGCACGCCTCAGGTTCGGGCGATGACCCGAGCCGGCGCGACTTCATTCACATCGCCTCCGGCGCCGCGGCCGCGGGCGCCGTGGCCGGCGTCGCCTGGCCGCTGGTCGACCAGATGAACCCGGCCGCCGACACGCTGGCGCTGGCGACCATCGAGTTCGACCTCAGCAAGGTCGCACCGGGCCAGCAGGTGGTGATCAAGTGGCGGGGCAAGCCGCTGTTCGTGCGCAACCGCACGCCGGAGCAGATCGCGCAGGCGGTCAAGGACGACGGCGCGAATCTCCCCGATCCGCAGGCCGACGCAGACCGCGTGAAGCCCGGTAAGGCGGAGTGGCTGGTCCTGGTCGGAACCTGTACGCACCTGGGCTGCGTGCCCACGGTCGGCGGCGGGGAGTATGGCGGCTGGTTCTGCCCGTGCCACGGCTCGCACTACGACACCTCCGGTCGGATCCGGAAGGGTCCGGCGCCGAAGAACCTTGAGGTGCCGACCTACGCCTTCCTCTCTGACACCCAGATCAAGGTGGGCTGACCCGATGAGCGGACATTCCACCTACGAACCCAAGACCGGCTTTGAGCGCTGGCTCGACACGCGCCTGCCGATCATCCGCTTCGCCAAGGACACGGCGCTCGACTTCCCGACGCCGCGGAACCTCAACTACTGGTACACCTTCGGCGGCATCCTGGCCCTGATGCTGGGCATCCAGATCGCCACCGGCATCGTGCTGGCCATGCACTATGTGCCGCACGTGGACCACGCCTTCGCCTCCGTCGAGCGGATCATGCGCGACGTGAACTACGGCTGGCTGATCCGCTACATGCACTCCAACGGCGCCTCGATGTTCTTTGTGGCGGTGTACCTGCACATCCTGCGCAACCTCTATTACGGCTCCTACAAGGCCCCCCGCGAGGTGCTGTGGATCCTGGGTTGCGTGATCTATTTCCTTATGATGGCCACCGCCTTCATCGGCTATGTGCTGCCGTGGGGCCAGATGAGCTTCCACGGCGCTGTGGTGATCACCAACCTGATCGGCGCGCTACCGATCATCGGCGAGCCGGTGACCACGCTGCTCTGGGGCGGGCCGGCGGTGGACAACCCCACGCTCAACCGCTTCTTCTCGCTGCACTATCTGCTGCCGTTCGCGATCGCCGGGGTGGTGATCCTGCACATCTGGGCGC
Organism: Phenylobacterium sp.; assembly: GCF_044371015.1. Lineage (GTDB taxonomy): Bacteria > Pseudomonadota > Alphaproteobacteria > Caulobacterales > Caulobacteraceae > Phenylobacterium. The sequence continues at coordinate 2,578 of NZ_JBILUK010000008.1, read as the reverse complement.
TGCACGTGCCGGGCAACAACAACCCGGTGGGCATCGATCTGAAGAACAAGAGCGATTTCGTCCCGTTCCATCCGTACTACACGATCAAGGACGGCTTCGCGATCGCGGTGTTCCTGCTGCTCTACGCCAGCTTCGTGTTCTTCAACCCGAACGCGCTGGGCCATCCGGACAACTACATCCCCGCCAACCCGCTGGTGACGCCGGCGCACATCGTGCCTGAATGGTACTTCCTGCCGTTCTACGCGATCCTGCGCGCGGTGCCCGACAAGCTGGGCGGCGTGCTGCTGATGTTCGGCGCCATCGGCGTGCTGTTTGCGCTGCCCTGGCTCGACACGTCTAAGGTGCGGTCCATGCGCTACCGTCCGACCGCGAAGCTCTACTTCTGGATCTTCGTGTTCGTGGCCCTGGTGCTCGGCTACTGCGGCGGCCAGCTGCCGGACGACAAGGTTATCCCCGGCGTTTCGAGCTTCGTGCTCGGCGGGTCAGACCTGAACAGCTTCGTCTGGCTCAGTCGCGTGGCGACCGCCTACTACTTCGCCTACTTCCTGATCATCCTGCCGCTGCTCGGGCTGACCGAGACACCGCTGCCGGTTCCACAGTCCATCTCGGATCCGGTCCTGTCGCACCCTGCCGCAACGCCCGCCGGGGCCGTGGCGTCGCCTGAGAAGAGGGGCTGAGCCTGACCATGCTGCGCAAAGGTATCGCGCTCGCGGCGCTAGCCCTCACTCTCGCCGCCGGCCCGGCCATGGCCGCCGGCGGGAAGCAGGACATCCAGCACATCAACTGGAGTTTCGCCGGTCCGTTCGGCAAGTTCGACACCGCCCAGATCCAGCGAGGCTACAAGGTCTATCGGGAGGTCTGCGCCGCCTGCCACTCGATGAACCTGCTGTCGTTCCGCAATCTCGGCCAGCCGGGCGGACCGTTCTACGATCCGAAGTATCCCAACCCGAACGACAACCCGGTCGTGAAGGCGCTGGCCAAGGACATCCAGGTCAACGACATCGATTCGGAAACCGGCGACGCCATCCAGCGTCCGGCTGTGCCGGCCGACCGGTTCCCAAACCCGTTCCCGAACGATGCGGCCGCAGCGGCCTCCAACGGCGGCGCGATCCCCCCGGATCTTTCCGTCATCACCAAGGCGCGCGCCAACGGACCCAACTATGTCTACTCCCTGATGGTCGGCTACAAGCCGCCGCCGGCGGGCCTGACGATGTCGCCCGGTCAGAACTACAACACCGCCATGGCCGGCGATCTCACGCCATTCTGGAAGGGCGATAAGCACAAAGTCCCGCACGGCGGCTTCATCGCCATGCCGCCGCAGCTTGCGCCCGACAAGGTGACCTTCGACGACGGCACCAAGTCGACCATCGAACAGCAGGCCAAGGACGTCACCGCCTTCCTGCACTGGGCGGCCGAGCCTAAGGCGAACGAACGCAAGTCCTTCGGCCTGGGCGCGATGATCTACCTGCTGATCTTCACGGTGCTGCTCTACTTCAGCTACCGCCGGGTCTGGCGCAACGTCGCCCACTGAGAAACACGTTCAACGACGTGATCAGGGCCTCGGCGCACGCCGGGGCCCTTTTTCGTTGAGCACCGGCGGAGCCACGGTGACCAGGCCGGCGGGAAAGTCGAACCGCAGGCGAAACCGGCTCAGCACCTCACCGCCGAGCACGCCCGCCGCCTCGCCTTCCGGCGAGGTCAGGCCCGCCGCCACGTCTTCGCCGGCGGCGCCCGCGAACTCGACCCTGGGCAGGCGCGCCAGCCAGACCCCGTCGGGATAGAGCTCGCTCTTGCGGACCGCGTTGGGGGCAGAGGCCAGGTCGTCGGCGATGCGGGCGGGCGCATCGGCGCCCGTCGCCAGCACGAACAGGCCCTCCAGCCGCCGGGCGCCGTCCTCGACCGCCGCCGGAACCACGGGCCGTCCGACGTCCCAGGTCATGGGCAGGGTTCGGCCCGTAAGCGCCGGGCGCGCCTCCGCAGGCCGCCAAAGCCGAACCCGACAAGGCGCGAATTCCACATCCACCACGAAGTCCCGCAGGGCGTCGACGCCGATGATCCCGCCCGCCGGCGTCGCCAGCCGCCAGATGCGAGCATCCAGGTCGGCCACCCGAAGTGGGCGTCCGGGCAGGATCAGTCCGCCGATCCGGATGTCGCCGGTCAGTTCCGTGGCGACGATCCCGGCCGTCTCCGCCCGCGTCTCGTGCAGCACGCTGTGCGCCGTGCCGGTGTCCAGCATGTAGTCCCCGGCGATCCCCGCGACCTCGCCCGGCATGACGATCATCCCGGCCTCGAACCGGCAGGCCAGGGTCACCTCCGCCAGGGCCGGCGCGGGGGCCAGACCGGCGGCGAAAGCGGCGAATAGGACGAGCGGTGCGCGCACAGGCGACATCATACCCCCGCCAGCTGGTTTCGGCGTGGCCGAAGCGCGCCTACATCTGGTGCATGGCTCACATCCGCCCTTGGCGCGTGTTCCGGCGCGCGCAGGATCTGACGGTCGTCACCGCCTGCCTGATCTATGCGGGCGCCACGCTGCACGCATTCTCGCGCCTGCCCGGCAACCCGCAGCTGATCGCCGAGC
>NZ_JBILUK010000326.1:0-2860 GCF_044371015.1 Phenylobacterium sp. | reverse complement strand
CCGCGCAGGATCAGGCTCTCGACCCGCTCGGGGTGCTTGATCGCGTAGGCGAGCGCCAGGGTCGAGCCCCACGAGCCGCCGAACACGCACCACTTCTCGACGCCCAGATGCTCGCGCAGGCGCTCGATGTCGGCCACCAGGTCCCAGGTGGTGTTCTGATCCAGGCTGGCGTTGGGACGGCTCTTGCCGCAGCCGCGCTGGTCGAACAGCGCCATGCGCCACTTCGCCGGATCGAAGAACCGCCGCATGGTCGGGTTGATGGCCCCGCCCGGGCCGCCGTGCAGGATCACGCAGGGGCGGCCGGCGCGGCTGCCGCATTCCTCGTAGTAGATCTCGTGCGCGCTGTCGGTCTTCAGCCAGCCGCTGGCGTAGGGCGTGTTGTCGGCGAACAGGCCCCGGCGGTGCTGAGGCGCGGAGACGGCGGACGCGGGCGTGCTTCGATCCATCCCGCCTTCTATAGCGGGAACCGGCGGTCCAGCCAGTCCAGCATCAGGCGGTTCACCTCGTCGGGCTTTTCCTGCTGGGTCCAGTGGCCGGAGCCGGCCACCATCACCGTCTCCAGATCGCCGATGAAGGCCGGCATCGGTTCGGCGGAGGACGGCGGCAGGACGGCGTCGAGCTCGGCGGTGATCATCAGGCAGGGCACGCCGTCGATGCGGGTCGGCAGGTCGGCCGAGCCCTCCCAGTTGGCGGTGAAGTTGCGGTACCAGCTGACCGGGCCGAAGAAGCCGCCGGACTGGAACGCCTCGACGAAGACGGCCATCTCCTCTGGTGTAAGCAGGGGTTCCCTGGGATCGACGGCGCTGTTCCACTGCTGGAGCAGGTCCTTGAACGCGAAGGTGGAGCCCGACGCATTGGGCTGCGGGGTGACCGGAACATCGGCGGGCCGGCGCATGAAGAACGACATCGTCTTGCCGACGTCGGCGCCCAGCACCGCCTCGGGCTCGTCCGGGGTCTGGAACCAGACGATGTACATGTCGGGGCCGAAGCGGGCGCGCATGATGGCGATCGGGTCGACCGGCGCGCGCGGCAGGAACGGCGTGTTGAGGCCGATGACGCCCGCCACCCGGTCAGGATGGATCAGCGGCGCCTGCCAGACGACGAAGCCGCCCCAGTCATGGCCGCAGAAGATCGCCTTCTCGACGCCCAGGTGGTCGAGCAGCGCCATCAGATCGCCGGTCAGCTGGTTGATGCCGTAGGCCGGGACGTCGCCGGGCTTTTCAGAAATGCCATAGCCCCGCTGGTCGGGCGCGATCACCCAGCGGCCCGCGTCGGCCAGCGCCTTGATCTGGTGTCGCCAGGAAAACGCCAGCTCCGGGAAACCGTGACAAAGCACGATGGGCACGCCGGTGCGGGGGCCGGCCTCATACCAGCCGATCTCGACGCCGTTCACCTGGGCGCGCTGGGGCTTGGGCATCATGGTTTCGAGTGCGGACATGGCGGGTCTCCGGCGTTTCGCGGGATGTGGTCAGGGCGCCGTCACGTTCGGCAAGGGGCGATCGGCAGGAACCTTAGTCGCGGTCGATGTCGGCGGCGGCCCAGGCCAGGATCGCCCAGCCGACGAGGAACAGCAGGCCGCCGAGCGGCGTGATCATGCCGAGCCAGCGCGGCGCGCCGGCGGCCATGGCGTAGAGCGAGCCTGAGAACAGCACCACGCCCGAGAGGAAGTAGGCCGGCGCGTGTCGGGCGCGCCGACCGCCGACGTTGATGAAGGTCGCGCAGGCGAAGGTGGCCATGGTGTGCATGAAGCCGTAGGTCGCCCCGGTGCGCAGCCACTCCTGGGCCATGGGATCGGTGACGCCATGCGCGGCGAACGCGCCCACCGCCACGGCTACGAAGCCGCCGAGCGCGGCCAGCGTCATCCAGGTGCGGCGCGTCCAGAACGGCATGTGCGGGATCCTTGTCGGGTTGCGGGCGATGGTCTCGACTGACCCCTCGCTCGCACGGCGGCGCGGCGGCGGCAACGACGGCGGGGGGCGGATCGAGATTAACCGCATACTGGACATCGGAACGGGGGTTTTCAGGGTCTCTCCGAGGGGAGACGGGGGCCAGATTTACCATCTGCGAGGGTCCATTGGAAAATGTTCGAGCGGCCTGGGCGGGGCCGTTTCGGCCATTTGGAGCCTAGCGCGGATGCGTCGGCGAAACAAGAACATAATAGCAACATTGAGCGCGCCGTGCTGACGGGTCGGGGCCTCCCGGCCTGAGGCGCGGTGGAGAGTGCGGGGTCCCGGCCTCTTCGGGGCTGCGATGGGGTCGCGCTTAACCTGTCCACGATTTCCTGGGAGCTCCGACCAAGGACACACTGTTCCGTAGCAAACGCGGACTTCTTGCCCCAAAGCGGACCCCGCAACGCCCGAGATGGGTGTATTGCGGACCCCACGCTGGTCGCGCGGCCGGTCGTGCTGGATCGATCAGCTTGCAGCTAGAGTTCGGATGCCGGCCTAGCCTGCCACGTTGGAGCATAGAGAAGGACTGCTGCTACTTTTGGCACGTGCCAAATTGTCTCATTAAGTCCGAGATAGAAGAAGTGGGCGGTTTTTCCAGTAGTAAGGGATCTAAAATTGCGATTTCCCCTTTTTGTATAAACAACAACTAGATCGCCAGATTCTACGTTCTGATATGGAAACCAAAAGGCATTCCTCGCATCAGTCGTCACGTCCTCCCCGTCATGTCCAGTGCGCAGGACGATAAAATCTCCCACGTCGCAAGACGTCAGCGCACGCAACGTAAGACGCTCTTTGGAGATTTCGCCCTTACCTACGATCGATCTGAGTTCAAGGCTCATTTCAGAACAACTCGGGCAGCGATGCCGACACCAAACAACATAGTTCCAACTATCAACACAATTGTGCCCGTC
>NZ_JBILUK010000325.1:0-2862 GCF_044371015.1 Phenylobacterium sp. | reverse complement strand
AGGAAGCGGGCCAGCGCCATCCGCGCCTCGGTCGGTGCGGTGCGGTCGCCCAACTGCCCCTCGGCCGCCGCCGCCGCGAGCAGTGCATTGTAGCGAGGCAGGAAGCCGCCCTCGCCTGTCCGACCCCAGTCGGAGTGGATCAGCGCCGGCATGGAGGCCGGTTCCGGCGCTCCCAGACTTGCAGGCGCGCGCGCCTTGGCGGCCCAGGTGGGTGATAGCGAAAGGCCCTCGGCGCGGGTCATTGTGACCAGTTCGCCGTCCCGCTGAACGTTCAGGTCGTCGACACGCGGCTCGATGGCCAGCCCTTGAATCGAGGGCAGCAAAGCCAGTTCCACGAACTCCCTGCGGATAGGAAGGCCCTTGGGGGGTCCGAGCGCGGTGACCACCTTCAGCGTGTCGCCCACCACCGGATCCGGCAGGTTGATCACACGGGTCGCGCCGGCCACCGGCGCGCGCAGCGTCGCCGTCCCGGCCGCCGCGTCGCGAGCCACCCGTACGATACTGGGCTGAGGCTGGCCGCCCGGACCTACCGCCACGGTCCAGGTCGCGCCTTGCGAGACCACGAACACCGGCGCATCGGGCACGACGTCGATCCGCACCGCCGCGTGGTCGGCGCCTGTGATGGCCTGAGCCCCGCGCACCGAGGCCACGCCGCGTGGCGTTTTGGAGACATCCAGCTTGGCGGGAGCGTCGAACACCACCCACACCGCATCGCCTCGCCGAAACACCGCTGCGCCCGCCGGATTGGCGAAGGCGAACGAGTATTGCACCTGCCCGCCTGCGATCTTCGACTGGACCGGCACCCGCCCGCCCGGCGGCAAGGGATCGGGGCGCTCCGGCTCGGCTTCCGCCACCTCGACGGCAGGCGTCGCCGGCTCAGGAGCGGCCGGCGCCTCGGCTTCGGACTCCGCCTTGTCGGCCTCGAAGACGTTGACATAGGTCGCGCCGTCCGCCCGGCCGATGCGGGCATCGGCATCCTCTGCGAGGGTCAGCACCAGTTCCAGGCGGGCGCCGACGGTGCGCCGCTCGACCTTCTCGATCCAGCGCGGCGGCGATGTGCGCAGGCGCGCGACGTCGGGGTTGGCGCCCGCGGCGAAGGTCAGAGTGATCGTGCGGCCATCCCGCCGGGTCGTCACCGGCCCGCCGATCTCCACCCGCCAGAAGGTGGCCGCCGTCGCCACGCGCACGTCCGGACCCGCGGCGCGCACCTGCGGCGGCGCGGACTGCGCCTGTACCCCAGCCGGCGCCGCCAGGCTTACGATGCAGGCGGCGGCGACGCCCGAACGCAGGGCCCGCTTTAGGCTCATGAACGTCAGCCCGCCTTAGCCGGCGGCGTCGCAGGCGCGGCCGCCTGTTTCGCCGGGGGCTTGGCCGGCGCCGTCGTCGGCGCGGGCGCAGGACCTGCTGCGGCGCTGGCCTTAGCCGCCGCGGCCTGCGCCTCCGCGAACCGACGCGCCAGGGACTCGGTCAGTTTCTTGGCTTCCTGCGGCGGCATCTGAGCCAGCATCGCGGATAGCGCGCGCTCCTTCATCTTGGCGGCGATCGGAATGCGAACGCTGTCGTCCAGCGCCACCATGCGCGGCGCGGCGTCCTTGGCCTTCATGCCCTCGAACACCTTCACCAGACGGTCGATCTCGGCCTGCTGCTTGGCATCAGTCTGCTTCAACAGGCCCTGAACATCAGCCTTCAAGCTATTGAGAGATTTTATCTTTGCGTCCAGCTTAGCTTCGGCTGCGGCCATCAAGGCCAGCTGGGAGCTCAGCTCGTTCTCCCGCGCATCGATCTGGCCCCGCCGCGCGCCAAGGCTCTGCAACACCTGCAGTTCCGCGGGCGACAGCCCCGCCTGCTTGGCCAGTTCCGCAGCCGTCGGCGCACAAACCGCGCGCGGCGCTGTCGTCCCGGGCGCGGGAGCCTTGGCCGCAGCATCCGTCGCCTTGTCCCCAGCCGCTGGGGCCGCTTCGCTGACCGGCTTGGGATCCTTGGCCGCCTTGGTTTCGGGTTGCGCGGCTCCTTCCGCAAAGGCGCGCGCACCGGTCAGCAACTCCGGCAGGTCCTGGGCGCCTGACAAAGCGTTGACGGCCAGCACCCCGCCGACCGCCACGCCGAGCAACGGTAGAATACGCGGTACGGACTTCATCGGCGTGCGCTCATCGGACGATCCAACTCCAGCGCGTCCTCGAACAGGTCATCATCCGGGGTGATCGCAAATCGGCGCGGAGCCGGCCGCGATTGCGGTTCGACCGCCTCGGGTGGATCCAGCGGCGTAAACGCCGGCCTCTGCGGCTCCGCCGCGGCGTCGAGACGCCCACGCGCGAGGGCCAACAGGGCAGCCAGCCGCTGACTCGTCACGTCCTCCCGCGCGGGCGGGCTCACCGGTGGAAGGCCCCGGCCCTCAAAACTCCGCTCCGCAGCACGCGGACGCTCGGGCGCGGCGGCGGTCAGTCCCTCCAGTCGGTTCGCCAGCGCGCGACCTTTCTCTATGCGATCGGAGAGTATGTCGCTCGCCTCGTCGGTCGCCGCGCGCAGATCGGCCAGCCCCTGCTCGGCTCGCTGGGCGGCGTGATTCAGTTCCTGAACCGCCGCCTCGAACCCGTCCTGGCTTTCCCGCAGGGCTTTCAGTCGCCCGTTCAGCCGCAACCCCACCGCAAGCGCCGCCAACAGCAGCACAGCCAGGAGGCCGTTCAGACCCAGTGCGATCAAACTCATGACGTCCTCTGCACGGCTTGCCGCGCGTTGGGAGACAGCGGGGCCTCCACGCGAACGGCGATGTGGTGGTTGCGGCGGCCCATCCGGCCCCGGGTCAGCGCGATGGCCCCCGCGCGAAGCTCGATCAGGCTATCCGGCGTCGCGTTCAGCATCAGC
>NZ_JBILUK010000007.1:0-37668 GCF_044371015.1 Phenylobacterium sp. | reverse complement strand
TGGGTGACGGACTCTCACGGAGACCGGATCGCCGAAGGCCTGAAGACACCCGAGGCGATGGCGGGCGTGATCGCCAAAAGGCGCGCGGTGCGGCAACTCGCGGCGGCGGCGGATGAGCGGCGGGTGCGGGTGAACGTCGGGCCGCGCAAGCCGGGCGAGCTCTATCGCAACGGCGAACCTGTGGACCTCAGCGTGGTGCATCGGGGAGACGGCGGCTGGCTGACGGCGTTCAATCTGGCCGGCGATGGCACGGTGCAACTGCTCTATCCGCTGAACGGCGACGGCGACGGACGGATGGTCGCCGGCCAGAGCCGGGTGGTGCTGGCCCGCACCAAGGCCGTCGCGCCATTCGGGGTGGACAATGTGGTGGCCATCGCCACGCCGTCGGATCCAACCCTGCTGCGCGCCGGTCTGCGACGGATCGACGGGAAGCGGGATGCGGCCGTGGCGGCGGGCCTGGTGCAGGACGCGCTGGATCAGGCCAAGGGCAAGGCCGCCCTGGGCCTGGGCGAACTCTACACCGGGCCATGAGCCGCCCGCCCAGGCGAATTCCCCTCCTGAGCGAAACGACGACCTGTCCGACGAATGACTGTCGACCGGGCAACCCCTCATTTCCGACAGGTAGGCGCGGGCCGCGCCTGAAGTGAAGATGCGTGGACAAGAGCCGGACCGTTGGGGTCGGCCGAATTGTGGACGCGCACCGTGAAACTCATCCTCTCGAGCCTCGCAGCGGTGGCGACCATGAGCGCCGCCCTGTCGGCCACGTCGGCCCAGGCCGCGCACTACGTCTTCAATCTGACCGGAGATACGTCGAACCTGACGACCTCCTCTTTCAACTCGGGCGGATCGCTCTACGAGACCGGAGAACTGGCCCTTGAGGGTTTCACGCCGATCACACTCGTTGACGGCGACACCTTTGAGGCGACCGTCACCATAACAGGGGCCAACCTGCCGCCGTTTCCCCAATTCATCTTGCCGCTGCGCGACGAGATGTTCTTCGGCTTCAACTTCGCCGATGTGCTCGGGGGCGCGCAGCCGACCGACGCGCAGGCCAATGGCGAGTTTCGGTTCGACGGCGGCGGACCGGTGGGCTCAGGCTGCGGCAACTGCACCAGCTTCATCATCGGCATGAACAACACGCCCTTCGGGTTCGACAGCTTCACCGCGACCGGCACGTTTACGCTGGGTGCGCCCTACGAGGTGAACTTCGCTTCGATCAGCTACCAGGTCCGCGATTATCCGGTCGCCGTGCCTGAGCCAGGCGTCTGGGCGCTGATGATCCTCGGCTTCGGCGCGGCCGGGGCGACGATCCGAGCCCGACGCCATTCCAACCCCGTTGCGGCGGCCTGACACGGCAAGTCGCGCGGCGGCCGCGGCGGATGGCTCCGTGTCAACCGTCCGCCGCGGCCAACCCTTTTTCGGTCCCAGGCGAACCAGCCCTTGCCAAGGGCGCGGCAATGCGTATTTTCCGCGCCCTCGCCGCTGGTCCCTCAGATGAGGGTTTCCGGGGCTCGGCGGGTGCTTAGCTCAGTTGGTAGAGCAGCTGACTCTTAATCAGCGGGTCGAGGGTTCGAATCCCCCAGCACCCACCACTTTTCGCCTTCGTTGATCGGTGAGCGTTCCGCCGCCCGGCGGACTCAAGAGCCGTACAGGTGGCAGGCGACCTGGCGGCCCGGATCCTCGGACACCGGCTTGAGACGCGGCGTTTCGTGTCGACAGACGTCCATCACCTTCGGGCAGCGGCCCTGGAACCGGCAGCCCGGGGGAACATCCACCGGCGAGGGGATTTCGCCCGTGACGGTCGCCGACCGCCGATTGCGTTCACTTGCCGGATCCGGCTCGGGATTCGAGGCGACCAGAATTTCCGTATAGGGGTGCTTCGGATTGAAAAAGACGTCGGACGCCGGTCCGATTTCGACGATGACGCCGAGATACATCACCGCCATGCGATCGCTGACGTAGCGCACCATCGACAGGTCATGGGCGATGAACAGCAGGGTCAGACCCATGGAGGTCTTCAGTTCATCCAGCAGGTTCACCACCTGGGCCTGAACCGAAACGTCGAGCGCGGAAATCGGCTCGTCGCAGACCACGAACTCGGGCTCCAGGATCAGGGCGCGCGCGATCCCGATGCGCTGGCGCTGGCCGCCGGAGAACTCGTGCGGATAGCGTGACATGTGATCGGGCTCCAGCCCGACGCGCTTCAGCCAATCGCCGGCCCGATCGCGGATCTCCGCGGCGGACAGCTTGGTGTGAAGTTGCAGGCCCTCGCCGACGATCTCGCCGACCGTCATGCGGGGATTCAGCGACGAATAGGGGTCCTGGAAGATCATCTGGGTCTTCGGCGCCCAATAGCGGAAGTCCTCAGGTCGATAGCGCTGGGGCAGCGGCTGCCCCCGATAGGTCGCGGTTCCCGATGTCCGGGGGTGCAGGCCGATAAGCGTCTTGCCCAGGGTCGACTTGCCCGAGCCGGACTCCCCCACCAGGCCGACCACCTCTTTCTCATGAATGGTCAGGGATACCTGATCCACCGCGTGGATCTTCCGACCGCCGGGCAGCGGGAAGTACTTGGTCAGCTGGTCGGCCACCAGCAGAGGTGGGTTGGCGCTCATGCGGGCGAGTCCGAGTTCTGGCCGTTGTGCGCGGCGGCGGGGGCGGCCCCGTCGCGATAGTGCAGGCCGGCGGGGCGGGGCGCCGAGGGGTGATGAAGCCAGCAACGGGCCGAATGCCCCGATCCCACCGCGAACGGCTCCGGGTCGCGTGCGCTGCAGACGCGCATCGCATGAGGGCAACGGGCAGCGTAGGCGCAGCCGGCCGGCGGCGCGAACAGATCCGGCGGGCTGCCCTCAATGGGCATCAGCCTATGCGCCCGGTCCGAGCTGTTGCTTGGCATCGCCGAGCGCAGGCCGAGCATGTAGGGATGGGCGGAGCGGTAGAAGACGTCGTCGACGCCGCCACGCTCGGCGACCTGGCCCGCATACATGACCACCACCTCATCGGCCATGCGCGCCACCACGCCGAGATCGTGGGTGATCAAAATGATCGCCGTCCCGTTGTCCCGCTGCAGATCGGCGAGCAGATCGAGCACCTGGGCCTGGATCGTCACATCGAGCGCGGTCGTCGGTTCATCGGCGATCAGGATCGCGGGTTCGCAGGCGATAGCCATCGCGATCATGGCGCGTTGCAGCATGCCGCCGGAGAACTCGAACGGATACTGGTTGGCGCGCTGCGCCGCTTCCGGAATCCGCGCCATGTCGAGCAGTTCGACCGCCCGGTCGAGCGCGCGCTTGCGGCTCCATCCGCGATGCACCTCCAGGGTCTCGGCGATCTGTCGGCCGATCGTCATGGTCGGGTTCAACGAGGTCATCGGGTCCTGGAAGATCATGCCGATCTCCCGCCCACGGATCTCGCGGCCGTCGATCTCGGTCCGACCGAGAATGTCGACCCCGCGCAGACGCGCGCGCCCCGAGGTCAATCGACCCGGCGGCATCGGGGTCAGGCCCATCAGGCTCTGGACGGTCACCGACTTGCCGCACCCGGACTCGCCCACGATGGCCAGGGTCTTGCCCGCCTCGACCGAAAAGCTGACGCCGCGTACGGCCTTCACCGAGCCGCCGTAGGTGTCGAACTCAACGCGCAGATCTTCGACCTCAAGCAGCGGCGGACCGCCCGTTGGGTCGCGGGACTCCAAGTTGGTCATTCGCGCGACCTCATCTTGGCGTCGAGGGCGTCGCGGAGGCCGTCCCCAAGCAGGTTGAACGCCAGAACCGTGACGCTGATCATGATCGCCGGAAACAGCAGTTCATGCGGGTGGATCAGCATCGACTTGATGCCCTCATTGCTCATGCCGCCCCAAGACGGCGTGGGCGGGGCGACGCCCATCCCGATGAACGAGAGAAACGCCTCGGTGAAGATCGCGCTGGGCACAGCGAAGGTTAGGGTCACGAGGATGACGCCCATCGTATTGGGAATCATGTGACGCAGGACGAGGTAGTCCGTCCGGGCGCCCAGGAGCCGGGCGGCGTTGACATAGCCCTCTTCGCGGACCTGCAGGATCTGTCCGCGGACCAGCCGGGCGGTCCCGGGCCAGGACAGCATCACCAGGGCGACGATCATCGGCAGGATGCCGCTCTGACCGGGGCCGATCCCGAACGCGATCTTGAACAGGATCATGAACAGCAGGAACGGCAGGGCGATCACGAAGTCGGCGAAGCGCATCATGATCTGGTCAACGCGCCCCCCCAGGAAGCCCGCCAGGCTGCCGTAGGCGACGCCGAATGCGACAAACAAGAGCGGCGCGACGATCCCGATGAAGAGGGAGACCCTTGCGCCGTGCATGAGCCTGGCCAGCATGTCCCGGCCCAGATAGTCGGTGCCGAGCGGGTGCAGGGCGAAGCGGACCTTGTCGCCGACCTTCAGCGTTTCCGAGGGCGTCTGAAGGCCCCGGGACACGGCCTCCGCCACCGTGATGACCGCCACCGGCGTGACCGCGAGGGCCTGTGGGGCGGACATGTCGGCGCCCGAAGCATCCAGGGCGGCGACGGTGTAGAAGTAGGTCTCGGCGCGAAGATCGAGCCGGTCTTCGTAGCGCGTCTCGGACGCCGTCAGGGTCTGTGCGATCGGCAGCCCGAGGGGTTCTCCGGGCGCGTTGGGCACGATGTTACGATAGATGCGATAGGCTTGGGCGCCAGGCACCGGATCCCAGATCAGCCGCACCGCCTGGGTTTTGGCGGGGTAGGCGAGCCGCAGTCCGGCGCCGGCCGGCAGCACGGCCTCGCCGTTCCACGGCCGGTAGGGATCGGTCAGCGTGACTTCGCGCTCGGCGCCCGGCGGGCGGCTGACCTGATCCAGGTCCTGGGCGGAAGGATCGACGCGCCAGACCAGCGGGCCCAGCAGCGTGAACATCAGCATGCCGATCACGATGTAGAGCGAGATGATCGCCCGGCGATTGGCGCGCAGCCGGATCCAGGCGTCCTGCCAATAGGACAGCGAGGGACGCGAGAGCTGCTGGCGCCGCTGCTCGGCCGCCAGGGGCGTGAAGTCCTCGGGCGCGGGTTCGATTGGGTGAGACAAGGACGCCACGGGCTACTCCAGCCTGACCCGGGGATCGATGAGCCCGTAGAGCAGGTCCACGATGATCACCATGAGAACCAGGAACGATCCGAAAAACACGGTGGTTCCCATGATCACGGTGTAGTCAAGTTGTTGAACAGCTTGGACAAAATATCGACCCAAACCGGGAATGGCGAAGACCGACTCCACAACAAAGCTGCCGGTTGTGATCCCTGCGATCGCCGGCCCCAGCACGGTGACCACCGGAAGGATCGCATTGCGGAGCTGGTGGCGGGTGAAGATCCGCGTCGCGGGCAGGCCCTTGGCCTTCGCGGTGCGCAGATAGTCGGAATTGATGATCTCCAGCATGGAGCTGCGCATCAGGCGGGTGAGATAGGCCATGGTCCCAAGTCCCAGGACCAAGGCGGGGACCAGCATGTGCGAGACCGTGCCCCAGCCCGCCACCGGCAGCAGCGAGAAGCCCAGCAGGTCGTTCAACTTGACCAGGGCCAGCTGCCCCAGCGCGGCGAAGACGAAGCTCGGCACTGAAATGCCGAGGATCACGAAGAACATGATCAGGATGTCGGGCAGTTTGTTGCGGTAGAGCGCCGTAAGGGCGCCAAACAGGATTCCGCCCAGCGCGGCGAAGACGATGGCCAGCACCCCCAGGGTCGCGGAAATGGGGAAGTGCTCGCGAATGATGTCGTTCACCTCGCGGTTCTGCTGCGTGAACGAGATGCCGAAGTCGCCGCGCGCCAGATTGCCGAGATAGATCACATACTGTTCGCCGAGCGGCTTATCGAGGCCGTACTTGGCCTCGAGATTCTTGCGGATCTCGGCCGAGACTGCGCGGTCCCCGCTCATCGGATCTCCGGGCACCGCATGCATCGCCAGGAACGTGGCCGTGGCGATGAACCAGACCGTGATGAGGCCCTGAACCAGCCGCTTGAGGGTGTACTTCCACATGGCTCGCCCTACTTCCCGACGATGCTGACGCCGGTGTAGTCCGGGTCGAACCCGGCCACGCGGCGCACGACGCCCTTGAGCCGGGGATCCACGATGTAGACCACCCCGGGCTCATAGGTCGGGATCATTGGAGGATCCTCGACCAGGATGTTCTGGATCTCGCCGAAGGCGTCCATCCGCGTTCGCACGTCGGTCGAGGTCTGAGCAATCTCGACCAGTTGGTCGAGCCTGGCGTTCTTGTAGCGTCCGCGGTTGTTGGAGTTCCACGACGCGTACAGGTCCGCGAAGGTGAGGGGGTCTGGGTAGTCGGGATTCCAACCGGCGGAAACGATGTCGAAATCCCCCGCCGACATCTTGGCCAGGCGCTGCTTGAAGATCTGCTTGTCGATCCGGATCTCCAGACCGAGTTCCCGACGGAACGTCTCCTGATAGTACTCGGTCAGCTTGTCGCCCAGGGCCCCATCGTCCGAGAGCAGCGTCAGCGGCGGGATCTTGTCGACGCCCAACTGCTTCTTGGCGAGGGCGAGCTGTCGACGCGCTTCGTCGGCGTTGGGGATGACCCGTTTCACCGGATACTCTTCACGGAACTTGCCCTCGACACCGTCCAGCCAGATCGGGAACAGGGACCTGGCCGGTATGTTGCCCGGCAGCTTGATGACCCGATAGACGATCTCATCGGGATCGACGATCAGCTGGATCGCCCGGCGCAGGTGGATGTTGGCGGTCGGCCGACCCTCGCGGTGGTTGAACTCCAGATACGCGACCGCACCGCGCTGGAAGCGGTTGATCGGCCACCGCTTCAGCATGGCCTCGTTCAGGTTTTCCTGGTTGAGGCCCGCGACCGCGATCTTGCCGTCCTTGTAGAGGTTGATCAGGGCGTTGGGATCGCTGCTGAAATAGGCGAAGTCGAGGACATTCAACTTCACGCGGTCCTTGTCCCAGTAGGTGGGGTTCTTTTCCATCCGCAGGCTGGCGCCATGAACCCAGCGGGTGATCTTGAAGGGGCCATTGTAAAGCAGCGTGTCGGCGTCGGCGCCGTATCGCCCCTTCATGGCGTTGTAGAAGTCTTCGCGTATCGGATTGAAGGTCTTGAAGACCATCAGCTTGTCGAAATAGGCGACCGGGCGAACCAGTTCCACCTTCAGGACGCGGTCGCCGTCTGCCACCACGCCCATGCTCGAGAGGGGCATCTGCCCCTTGTTGATGGCTTCCGCATTCTTGATCGAAAAGAAGATGGTGGCGTACTCGCTGGCGGTCTTCGGATCGACCGCCTTGCGCCAGGCGAACACGAAATCATGCGCCGTGACGGGTTTGCCATCGCTCCAACGCGCGTCGGCCCTAAGCCAGAAAGTGGCTCTGGTGGGTGTGATTTCCCAGCGCTCTGCAACGCCCGGCAGCAGTGCGCCGCCCTCGCCGTTGCGGATCAGGCCCTCGGTGACATGACCCAAGACCATGCTGCTGATGGTGTCGGTGCTGCGGGTGCTGTCGAGCTGCGGCGGTTCGTCGGCCAGCGCGAGCGTCACCGTGCCCGTGGCGGCGTCCACACCCTTGCCGACCCGCCCGCCGCCGGCCTGATTGGACGCCCACGACAGGCCGAACATCAGGAGGGCGACGCCGAGAATCGAGGCGGCCGCGATCAGCAGCAACTGCCGACCCGCCGCCTTTCCGAAACGATCCGTGTCTCCGGTCACGCGCGCGCCGTGACGAGGGGGCTGGCGAGGGGGTCTAACGATAGGGACAGTTCAGCCAACTCTCCCAAGACGCACCCACGCATCGTTCCTTTGATCCCTCTGATCCGAGCTTCCCCGGCGGGCCCCGCCGTCAGGCCGCATCGGAAGTTCCGCGACGAAACAAACGGATACTCACATCTGGAGCCAAACGCCAAGTCTCTGATGCATCGGGGTCGATTGGCGCGTCGCATGCCGCCAGATCGTCATGAGCGGCTGGATTTTCCGGCGCCGACCCGGGCTTCACACTTGCCGCGAGCGCCTGTTGCATGAAAAACCTCCGGCGCGCACCACCTTGCGGCCGGTCGCCTCAGGAACCCCGAAGCCATGTTTTGGAACGTCATGATCGGGCCCAACGGCCTGGACCGCGCCATGCGGCTCCGTGCTGCGGCATCAGGCGATTTAGGGGGAGCGGACGGCGACACGCCGTGCGGCCGGCGCCGGACATGAGCCGCGTCGACTTCGCCTATCTGGAGTCCTACGTCGGTGGCGACCGCGCGATCGCCGCCGAGGTGCTGGTCCTGTTCCAGGCGCAGGCCGAGGGATGGCGTGCGGCGCTCGCCGCACCCGGGGCGGGCTTCCGGGATGTCGTCCACACGATGAAGGGCGCCGCGCATGGGGTAGGGGCCCGCGCATTAGGCGATGCTGCGGCGCGAGCTGAGCTGGAGGGTGCGGGACAGGCGCCGTTGGTGCTTGAGGCGCTGGATGCGGCGCTCTCGGAGATCGACGCCTATCTGACCGGCGACAGGACCTGATCCGAGTAGGTCTCCACGACCTTGGAGATCGGCTTGCCGTCGGGCCGGACCAGGATCGCGGTGTTCCGCAGGACGCCCTGGCCTGAAGCCGGCGCCTCGCTCGCCAGGGGGCGTCGTCGGTAGTCCAGCGGCCGGGCGACAACGCCGAAGGGCGTGGGGGTGGTCTCCAGGGCGCGGTTCATGGCCGGCGTGAGGCGTCCGGGCGCGTACCAGTTTTCAGCGCGGGAAAGCACGACCCCGGCGCAGCTGAGTTCGACGCGGCGATAGCCGACCGGCGCCCAGGGCCGGAGCTGCAGATCGCGACGCGCGGCGGCGGTGGCGGCGGGGTCGGCTTGGGTCGGCAGCACGGCGGCGATGATGGTCTGTCCCGGCGCGCGGGCGTCGCAGAGGCGCTGAAGAACCGCTGTGGCGCTGTCGCTTGCGGCGAGCTCCGCCTGGAACGCCTCCAAGCCCGGTGCGGCGAGGGCCAGGACCGCGAGAATGGCCGCCGCCATCAGATGCCCGCGCCGTTGTCGATGGCGGCGAGCGCCGCCTCGTGGGCCGCAGCCTCGGATTCGATCCAGGCGACGAAGGCCTTCACCTGGGGCAGGCGGCCCTTGGCCTTGGGGTGCACAAGATAATAGGCGAAGTCGACGGCGGTGGCGATCTGCAGGGGCGAGACGAGACGTCCGGCGTCGAGGTCCGCCTGGGCCAGCGTGCGCTTGGCCAGCGCCACGCCGCGACCGTTGGCGGCGGCCTCGATCACGAGGCTGGACTGGTTGAACCGCGGCCCGCGATGGCCGTCGACGCCGCGCAGGCCCCGCGCCGCCAGCCACATGGGCCAGTCGGGGCAGCTGTCGTCGATGTCGGGGGAACCGTCGTGCAGGAGCACGTGGTGGACCAGGTCTTCGGGTGTCGCCAGCGGCTGGCGCTCCAGCAGTTCGGGGCTGATCACCGGGATCACCGCCTCGCTGACGAGGCGCTTCACTTCCAACCCCGGATAGCGCCCTGCGCCATAGCGCAGCGCGAGATCGACCTCGCCGGCCGTAAGGTCGACGATCTCCATGCCGGCGTTGAGCCAGACATCGACCTGGGGGTGCGCGCGCTCGAAGGCGCCCAGGCGCGGGGCGAGCCACTTGGCGGCGAACGAGGGCGGGGCGGTGATGGTCAGGCGGCGACCATCGACCGCAGCGGTGAGCAGGCTGGCGGCCTCGGCCAGCCGGTCGAAGGCCTCACGAAGCGCCGGCAGGGCGGTCTGAGCGGCGTCGGTGAGCAGCAGGCCCTTTGGCGTCCGCTTGAAAAGCGCCGCGCCCACATAGTCCTCAAGGTTCTGAATCTGCTGGCTGACTGCGCCAGGCGTCACCGTCAGCTCGTCGGCGGCGCGGCTGAAGTTCAAATGGCGAGCGGCCGCCTCGAACGCCCGCAGGGCGTTCAAGGGTGGCAGCCGCCGGCGGGCGACGTTGCGCTCCATCGAGTTTTCCTGATGCCCCCGGCAGAAGTCCTTGGCTTGCGACTTGGGCCCTCAAGGCCTTGATTGCAAGCGTCCGGCGGTGTCTCAGCCCCTCCCAGCCGGCCGCCTCACGTGGGCGAGGGCGTTAGAGAAGCTAAAGATCACCATGCCGCGGCAAGGGGAAACAAGCGCAAAGGGCCTCGTGGTCCTGGGCGGCAGCCGGGAGCCGCGGCCGCCGGGCGAGGTTTGGCTGGTGGGCGCTGGTCCGGGCGATCCGGAACTGCTGACCCTGAAGGCCCTGCGCGTCCTGGGGACCGCCGATGTGGTGGTCCATGACGGCCTGGTCTCGGATGAGATTCTGGATCTCGCGCCCCCGCAGGCGCGGCGGATTTCGGTGGCCAAGCGTAAGTCGCGGCATTCCTACAGCCAGGACGAGATCGGTCGGATGCTGGTGGCGTTCGCCCTCGATGGGCTGACCGTGGTGCGGCTCAAGGGCGGCGATCCCTTCATCTTCGGACGCGGCGGCGAGGAGTTGGAAGCCTGCCGCGAGGCGGGGATCGCCTGCTACGTGGTGCCAGGCGTGACCGCGGCGCTGGCGGCGGGCGCTTCAGCCGGCGCGCCTCTGACCCATCGCGGGGCGGCGCAGGCGGTGACCTTTGTAACCGGACACGCGGCCAAGGGCGGCGAGCCGGACCTGGACTGGGCCGCTCTGGCCAAGGCCAACCAGACGGTGGTGATCTACATGGGTCTGTCGCAGGCGGGGGTGATCGCCGGGCGCTTGCTCGCCGCCGGACGGGATCCCTCGACGCCCGCGTTGATCGTGGAGAATGCAAGCCGGGCCGACGAGCGTCGCGTTCTGACCACGCTTGCGGGGCTCGCGGCGGCGGCGGAGGCGCTTTCGGGCCCGGCGTTGCTGATTTTCGGCGAGGCGATGGCGATGGCGGAGGCTCAGGTCCTCTCCGTCCCGCCCTCCGTGCGGTCTACCTCCCCGGCGCTGCGGGCGAGCAGGGGCGGGAGATAGGTGATGAAGGCGCTGACTGCGAACCGGCTCTCTGACGGCGAGGTGGTGTTCTGGAACGGCGGGCTGTGGATCGAGCGGTTCGCCGACGCCGAACTGTGGGCCGATAACGATCCGGCCGCGACCCAGGCGGAGGCCGAGGGCCGCGCCCAGCCGACGGTGGTGATCGACGCCTATCTGATCGACCTGGTGGAGTCCGAGGGCGTCTGGGCGCCCCTCAGCTACCGGGAACGTATTCGGGCCCTGGGGCCCACCAACCACCTCGGCCACGGCAAACAGGCCGAAGGCGGGGCGATGATCGAAGCGTTGCAGCATGCCTCCGGCGCGGCGCGTTCGACCGGCCGCGTCAACCTGATCAAGCGGAAGTAGCGCGATGTACCAGTACGACACCCTCGACAAAGAGATGCTGGCCGACCGGACCGCCGAGTTCCGGGGCCAGGTTGCGCGGCGTCTCGCGGGCGAGCTCTCGGAGGACCAGTTCAAGCGGCTGCGGCTGATGAACGGGCTCTATCTGCAGCTGCACGCCTACATGCTGCGCGTGGCGATTCCCTATGGCTCGCTGAACCCGACGCAGATGCGCAAACTGGCGCTGATCGCGCGCACCTATGACAAGGGCTACGGCCACTTCACCACGCGGACCAACATCCAGTTCCACTGGATCAAGCTCGCCGACACGCCGGACATCCTGGATCACCTGGCCGAAGTGGACATGCACGGCATCCAGACCTCCGGGAACTGCATCCGCAACACCACCACTGACCCCTACGCCGGCGCGACGGCCGAGGAGGTCGATGATCCGCGCGTTTGGGCCGAGGCGATCCGGCAGTGGTCGACCTTCCACCCGGAGTTCACCTTCCTGCCGCGCAAGTTCAAGATCGCCATTACTGCGGCGCCCAAGGACCGGACGGCGGCGCGGGTGCACGACATCGGCCTGGTGCTGAAGCGGGCGCGAGACGGCGCCCTGGGCTTTGAGGTGATCGTCGGCGGCGGCATGGGGCGCACGCCCTATGTGGGCCCGACGATCCGCGAGTTCCTGCCAGCCAATCGGTTGGTCTCGTATCTGGAGGCCGTACTGCGGGTCTACAATCGCCACGGTCGGCGGGACAATCTCTACAAGGCGCGGATCAAGATCCTCGTCGCCGCGCTCGGCAAGGACGAATTCGCGCGTCAGGTCGAGGAGGAGTGGCTCAAGATCGGTGAGGGGGCGGACTTCCCCGACACCGAACTGGCGCGAATCCGCGGCGCCTTTGCGCCGGTGGCGTTTGAAACGCTGCCCTCGCGCTCCGAGGCGATGGAGGCGGCCCGGTCGACCCAGCCGGCCTTTGCGCGGTTCCTGCGCAACAATCTGAAGCCGCACAAGAGAGCCGGCTACGGCATTGTCGAGATCAGCCTGAAGGGCATCGGCGAGACCCCCGGCGATGCGACGGCTGACCAGATGGACGTGGTGGCGGATCTGGCCGAGCGATTTGGCCAGAATGACATCCGGGTGACGCACGAGCAGAACCTGGTCCTGCCGCATGTGAAGCTGGACGACCTTCCGGCGGTCTGGGCGGCGCTCGACGCGGCCGGACTGGCGACGCCCAACATCAATCTGGTCAGCGACATCATCGCCTGCCCGGGACTGGACTATTGCGCCCTGGCCAACGCGCGGGCGATCCCCATCGCCCAGCACATCGCCGAGAAGTTCCGCGATCCAGACCGCGCCGAGCGGGTGGGCGAACTGAAGATCAAGATCTCGGGCTGCATCAACGCCTGCGGCCACCATCACGTGGGGCACATCGGCATCCTGGGCGTCGATAAGAAGGGCGAGGAGTACTACCAGCTTACGCTCGGAGGCTCCGGAGCCGAGGACGCTTCGCTGGGCGCGATGCTGGGACCGGCGCTGCCCTACGAGCGGGTGGCCGACGCGGTGGACACTCTGGTTGACGTCTACCTGCGCGAGCGGCGCGATGGCGAACGCTTCCTCGACACCTTCCGGCGCACCGGCGTCGCGCCGTTCAAGGAGGCCGTCTATGCCGACGCTCATTGAGATGACGGGCGGCGTCGCGCGCGCCGTTGAGGACTCCCTTCGGCACATCTCTGACGATGACGACGCCGGGACGGGGGATGTGATCGTTTCCCTGACGCGGTTCCAGGCGGATGGCGAGCGGCTGCTGGCCAAGGGCCGCCGGGTGGGCGTGCGGATCGCGCCCGGTGAAGAGGTCGAGGCCCTGGCATACGACCTGCCGCGCCTGGCGGTGGTCGCGGTGGAGTTCCCCAAGCACCTGGACGGTCGGGGCTACACGAGCGCGCGGCTGTTGCGCGAGCGTCTGGGCTTCAAGGGGCAAGTCCGGGCGGTGGGCGATGTGCTGCGCGAGCAGGCCATGTTCCTGGTGCGGTGCGGCTTCGACGCATTCGAGGTCTCCGACGGAGCGAGCGCCCAGGAGTGGCAGGCGGCCGTCGGCCGGTACCGCCATGTCTATCAGCGCGCGGCTGACGGACGGCCCCCGGCGTTCGTCGAGAGGGAGGGTTGAGCATGGCGTTTGACACCCTGGAGCGGACGGGCTCGCTCGCGTCGCGGCTCGATGCGGAATTGCGTCGCGCCCATCCCCGCACCGTGCTGGAGGCGGCCGTGGAAAGCTTTGGCGACAAGCTGGCGCTGGTCTCCTCCTTCGGTGCGGAGTCGGCGGTGCTGCTGCACCTGGCCGCCCAGGTGAAGTCGGACATCCCGGTGCTGTTCCTGGATACAGGCATGCTCTTCGGCCAGACGCTCGACTATCGCCAGCAACTGGCTGAGCGGCTGGGGCTTACAGACGTCCGCGACCTCCGTCCCGCTTTCCAGGATCTTGCGGTCGGCGATCCCGAGGCCAAACTCTGGCAGACGGACACCGACGCCTGCTGCCATATCCGCAAGGTGCTGCCGCTGGATCGCGCGCTTTCCGGCTTCGAGGCCTGGATCACCGGTCGCAAACGCTTCCACGGCGGCGACCGGCTGCACCTGCCGGTGGTTGAGTTCGCCGACGGCCAGGTGAAGTTCAATCCGCTGGCCAACTGGGGCAAGGCCGACCTCGACGCCTATGCGGCCCAGTACGACCTTCCGGCTCATCCGCTGGTGGCGAACGGTTTTCCCTCACTGGGCTGCTGGCCCTGCACGCAACCGGTGGAGGACGGGCAGGATGTGCGCGCCGGGCGCTGGAAGGGGATGGACAAGACCGAGTGCGGCATCCATGTGGCCCGCGCGCCGGGGACGCCTAACAACGTTGGCGGCGACATCTAGGACTCTGGGATGAACCACGTGACCTTTGCCGAGCCCTCGCTGAAGGCGAGCGGCGCCTTCTTCGTCGAGACCGTAACCTGGGTCCATCATTGGACTGACAGGCTTTTCTCGTTCCGCACCACGCGCGATCCGGGCTTCCGCTTCCAGAGCGGCCAGTTCGTGATGGTGGGTCTGTCCAAGGAGGACGGCAAGCCGCTGGTGCGCGCCTACTCCATCGCCTCGCCCTCCTGGCATGAGGAACTGGAGTTCTATTCGATCAAGGTGCCGGACGGCCCGCTGACCTCGCGACTGCAACATCTGAAGGTAGGCGATCAGGTGCTGATCGGCCGTAAGCCGACGGGCACCCTGGTGCTGGATGGGCTGAAGCCCGGCAAGCGGCTCTATATGCTGGGCACCGGAACCGGCCTCGCGCCTTGGCTGTCTCTGGCGCGGGATCCGGAAGTCTACGATCGCTTCGAGCAAGTGATCGTTACGCACACGGTGCGCGACGTGGCGGACCTGAACTATCGCGAGATGTTCGAGCACGACCTGGCGGCCGACGAGATCCTGGGCGAACTGATCGGCGACAAGCTGCGCTACTATCCCACCGTGACCCGGGAGCCGTTCCGCACCCAGGGGCGCATCACCAATCTGATCGCTTCGGGCCAGATGTTCCGCGACCTGGGCAACCCGCCGTTCGATCCGGCCGAAGACCGGGTCATGCTGTGCGGCGGGCCATCCGTGCTGGTCGACCTGAAGCAGCAGTTGCTAGATCTGGGCTATGTCGAAGGCTCGCTCGCCCAGCCCGGCGACTTCGTGCTGGAACGCGCCTTCGTCGAGACCTGACCCTACTTCAGCTCACCGCAGGCGATCCGCGGACCCGCGCCGCCGATGGGTTGAGTCGTGTGATCATCGGGGTTTGCGTGGATCACCACCGAGGACCCGTCGGCGTCGCGCAGGGCGGCCAGGGTCGTAAGCGCGCTGAACACCTCCGCCTTGCCGATCCCGTCGGCTCCCACGAAGAGATTGGGGAGATCACCCGCTTCATTGGCCGCCGGGTTCAAGAGACCGTGGATCCGGTCGCCGCCGCCGTGAACATGGCCGCCGGCCGATGTGAAGTCTGACTTCGAACAGTCGGCCTTTTCATGGAAATGAAGGCCGTGCCATCCCGGCGCAAGACCCTGGGTCTCGACCCGCAACAGCACGCCCTTGGGCGCCGCTGTGAACGTGACCTGGCCGACGAACGCGCCGGCGTTTGACTTCATAGGGATGGTCACGGCCTGCGCGTGCGCGGTCGTGGCGACAAAGAGCGCGAGGGCGGCGGCGAGGCGGATCATGGGGAACTCCAGACGCGGATGATGTGCGACATCTAGGCCGTTGGGAGCACAGGCCCAACCCCTTTGCTTCCCTTTCATTAACCATGATCGACCAGGGTGCGACGACCGATGTCAGGGGAGAGTTGTGATGAGCGGCGCCGAGGTTTTGGACGTCGGGCGGGACGCCATCTGGCTGACCATCCAGCTGTGCGCGCCTGTACTTCTGGTGGGCCTGATCGTCGGCGTCGGCATCGGCCTGTTGCAGGCGCTGACCCAGATCCAGGAACAGACCCTTGTCTATGCGCCGAAGATTGTCGCGATCTTCGTCTCGCTGATCGTGTTCTTCCCGCTCATGGGCGCGCTGATGAGCAGCTTCATGCAGAATATCGCCGCCCGCATCGCGGACATGTGAGGGCGCACAGGTCGGAACGGGCGGAGCGCCCGCGCCATGGAAGACTATGCGACAGCCCAGCAGGTCTATGCCGCCGGCCTCGTCTTCGCGAGGCTGGGAGCGGTCGTGATGCTGTTGCCGGGCGTCGGGGAGACCTTCGTGCCGCCGCGTATCCGGCTGAGTTTCGCGTTGGCCCTCGCGTTGATGATGTATCCGACCATCGGGCCGGCCGTTCCGCCGTTGCCGACGGGCGCGGGTGATCTGGGGCTGGCGGTCATCCGCGAGTTGTTGATCGGGCTGATGATCGGCGCGATCCTTCGGCTGTTCATGAACTCGCTGGCTACGGCGGGTGAGATCGTCGCGTTGCAGACGACGCTCGGGTTCGCGCAGACCGCCAACCCGATGCAGGCCCAGCCGTCGACGACCATCGGCACCTTCCTTGGCTTGATCGGAATTGTGCTGGTCTTCGCAACAGACCTCGATCACCTTTTTCTGACGGCCATTGTCCAGTCGCATGATCTGTTTCCGTTCTCCCGCAATGTGCCGGTGGCCGACGCCGGGCAACTGGCGCTTGAGACGCTGGGCCGGAGTTTTGGGCTGGGGCTGCAGCTGGCGGCGCCGGTGGTGGTGTTCTCGCTGGTGTTCAACGTCGCCACGGGCCTGGTCGGGCGGGTCATGCCGCAGTTCCAGGTGTTCTTTATCGCCACGCCGCTGAACGTGCTCCTCGGCCTGGCGATCTTCGCGCTGAGCCTGGGGGTGCTGGGTCTGGTGTGGGTGGATCGCTTCCGTGAACTCACAGGGGCTTTCGCCACGCCATGAGCGAAGCGCCAGATCGTGAATCAAAGACAGAAGAGGCCACCCCGCGAAAGCTTGATCAGGCGCGGGAAAAGGGCGACGCGATCAAGACGCTCGACCTTCCGTCGTTCGCAACCTTGGCGGCGACCGGCGGCGTCATACTGGTGGCCGGCGGCTGGCTCGCCCAACAGATGGCCTTCCAGCTGTTGCCGTTCCTCGCACGCCCCCAGAGCATGACGCTGGAGGGCGCCGGCGGCGTCGAGGTCTTCAAGCACGCCCTGGCCGCTTCAGCCCCGACGCTGGTCCTGGTGATGGCGGCGGCGATGATCGCCGGCGGCGGAGCGAGCCTGATCCAGACCGGCTGGCATGTGGTTCCGGACAAGGTGAAGCCCGAGCTTTCCAAGATCGCGCTCGACAAGGGCTTTGTGCGTCTCTTCGGGCCCGATGGCCTGATGCAGTTCGGCAAGAGCCTGGTGAAGGTGGTGATCATCGGCGTTCTGACCTGGTGGATCATTGAGCCCTATGCGGCCAAGTTCCAGAATCTGGCGGCGCTGGAGCCGGCGGCGATACTCCCGTTCACGATGGAAATCCTGAAGCGACTGGTGTTCGCGGTCGCGGCGCTCAGCCTGGTGATCGCCGCCGGTGACTGGCTCTGGCAGCGCCAGCGGTTCCTGGTGCGCAACCGCATGACCCCGCAGGAACTGAAGGAAGACTTCAAGCAGACCGACGGCGACCCGCACGTGAAGGCTCGACAGCGTCAGATTCGCCATGAGCGCGCGCGTCGCCGGATGATGCAGGCGGTGCCCACCGCCACAGTGGTGGTGATGAACCCGACGCACTATGCCGTCGCGCTGAAATACGAGCAGGGCGAGTCCGGGGCGCCGGTCTGCGTGGCCAAAGGGCTCGACGCGCTGGCGCTCAAGATCAGGTCCGTGGCCGAGGAAGCCGGCGTTCCGGTGGTGGAAGACCCGCCGTTGGCCCGCGCGCTGTATGCGGCGGTGGACCTCGACGAGATGATCCCGCCGGCGCACTACGAGGCGGTGGCCAAGGTCATCG
This sequence comes from Phenylobacterium sp., assembly GCF_044371015.1. Taxonomy (GTDB): domain Bacteria; phylum Pseudomonadota; class Alphaproteobacteria; order Caulobacterales; family Caulobacteraceae; genus Phenylobacterium. The sequence goes on along the minus strand of NZ_JBILUK010000007.1, from coordinate 19,928 downwards.
GCTTTATCCTGAACGCCGCCCAGCAACGCCGCCGTCCGGCGAAACCTCTCTGATTTGAAGCGTCTGTGACAGAATGCAGTTTAACGATTCGCCGGAAGCGCTGAGCCCGAACATGGCCGAGCCACCGACCCGAACCCGCCGTGTGGACCCGATCATCGCGCTTGCGGTGCTGTTCTTCCTGTTGGCGGTTGTGTTCGCCGGCGCGCCGCTGCTGAACGAGCCGATCGACTCGCTGGCCAGCGCCCTTCTGCTCATCGGGTTGGCGGGCGTGGCCTGCATAGGGCTCTTCGTGCTGCGAGGGCCCGTCGAGGCCCCGTCGGACACCGACCAGGGCGCCGAGACGTTTCTGAACGCACTGGATGAGCCGGCGACGGTGGTGGGGGCGGACGGCCGCATCTCGGCGGCCAACACAGCCTGGCGTGCGGCCATGGGCGCCGCGCCGCGCCTGCCGAAGTCGGGTTCGGCGGCGTCGGGGCTCTTTGCGGCGCTGGCCGTGGCGCGGCGGGGCGAGCTGGGCCGCGCCGAGCTTAAGACCCGGGAAGGCGTCCGAGAGGCGCTGGTCTCACCGCTCGGCGGACGGCGCTTTCTGGTGCGACTGCCCGGACGCAGCGACAAGGCTCTGGCGTTGCCGGCGGGCGCGCTGGAAGTTTTGAATGCGGTCGCGGGGGCCAAGGCGCCGCCGCCCAAGGTCCTGGACGCCTTCGCCGCCGCCTCTCCGTTTGGCGCAGCGTTGCTGGAAGGTCCGGATCCCTTCAGCGCGGTGATCGTCCAGTCGAACGCGGCCCTGTCCGATCTGGCCGGCGGCGGCGAGGCGGGTCAGGTATTCGGCGCGTTGATCACGCCCAAGAGCCTGGCGGAGGCCAGCGCGCGGCTCGCGGAGGCCAACGCCGGACATGCGCCCCTGGAAGTTCACCTCGCGCGCGATCCGACCCGCATCGCACACCTCTATCTGACCCAGACCGGCGACCGCTGGGTCGCCTATTTGGTCGATGTCTCGGAGCAGAAGCAGATCGAGCTGCAGCTCGCGCAGAGCCAGAAGATGCAGGCGATCGGCCAGCTCGCCGGCGGCGTGGCCCATGACTTCAACAATCTGCTGACCGCGATCCTGATGCAGCTTGATGTGCTGGCGAGCCGCCATCCGGTAGGCGACCCTTCGTATGAGGGGCTGAACGAGATCAAGCAGACCTCGATGCGGGCGGCCGATCTGGTGCGCAAGCTGCTGGCGTTTTCCCGCAAGCAGACCGTCCAGCGCGAAAGCCTCGATGTCGGTGAGATGATCAGCGAGTCGGAGGTGCTGCTTCGGCGGCTTTTGCCCGAGGCGATCAAGCTCAAGACCGACTATGGCCGCGACCTGCCGCGGGTTCGGGCGGACCGGTCGCAGCTGGACACCGCGGTGATGAACCTGGTGGTCAACGCCCGGGACGCCATCCGGAGCCATGGCGGCGGCGAGATTCGCATTCGCACGGCGCGCGTATCGGCCGAGGAGGCGCGGGCGCTCGGCTATCCCACCGCCGCCGTCCCGCAGGCGATGGTGGAGGTTTCCGACGACGGGCCGGGCATTCCAGCCGAGGTGATCAGCAAGATCTTCGACCCCTTCTTCACCACCAAGCCGGTGGGCGAGGGCACGGGCCTGGGGCTCGCCACGGTCTACGGCATCGTCAAGCAATCGGACGGCTGGATCGCGGTGGTCTCGCAGCCGGGCGAAGGCGCGGCGTTCCGGATCTTCCTGCCGGTTTATCTGACGCCGGAGGGCGTCGAGCAGGCTCCGGCGCCTACGGTGGTCGCGCCCCGCCGACCCGTCGCGCGGGACCTGTCGGGGGCCGGGCGCATCCTGTTCGTGGAGGACGAGGACGCGGTGCGGGGCGTTGCGGCCAAGCTGCTGCGGGCGCGCGGCTATGAGGTGATGGAGGCGGCCAGCGGGGAAGAGGCGCTGGAGATCGCCGAGGCGCACGCCGGCCAGATCGACCTGATGATCTCCGACGTGGTGATGCCGGGCATGCAGGGGCCCGAGCTGCTCAAGCAGGCGCGCGGCTATCTGGGCGACGCGCCGGTGATGTTCATCTCGGGCTATGCGGAGAGCGAGTTCTCCGACCTGCTGGAAGGCGAGCGCGACGTGACCTTCCTGCCCAAGCCCATCGACATCAAGACCCTGGCCGAGCGGGTGAAACAGCAGCTGGCCAAGGCGGCTTAGGCGGCGAGGGGCTGGCCCCCTCCACCGCCCCCGGAACACGTCCGGGGGCGGTCCCCCTCCCCCGATGGGGGAGGACAATGGCGCTCTCGCGCTCCCCCTCAGCATAACTGACCGAGGGGCTCTCTCTTGCCTTCCGGCTCCGGGCGCGCGAGCGTGCGGATAACGGAAAGAACGGTATGGGAGGCGGGTATGACGCGGGTGAATCCGAACGGGACCTTGCGGGGCAAGACGGCGCTGGTGACCGGCGCCAGCCGCGGGATCGGCGAGGCGATCGCGGTCAGGCTGGCGATGGAGGGCGCGAAGGTGGTGGTGTCGGCGCGGACCGCGGCTGACGGGGAGAGCAAGCTTCCAGGCACCCTGGCCCATACGGTCGAGCGCATCCGGGCGGCGGGCGGCGAGGCGGTGGCGGTCAAGGCCGACCTCTCCAGCGAGGCGGAGCGCGAGCGGCTGATCGCGGAGGCGACCGCCGCCTATGGCCCGCTGGACATCCTGGTGAACGATGCGGCGGTAACCTTCTTCATCCCGGTGGAGACGTTCCCCAAGAAGCGCTTTGACCTGATGATGGAGGTGCAGGTCTGGGCGCCGATGCACCTCTGCCAGCTGGTGCTGCCCTCGATGCGGGAGCGCAAGCAGGGCTGGATCGTCAATATCTCGTCCGGCGCGGCGTTTCATCCCAAGCAGCCCTATGTCCGCCGCTCGGGCGGCACGGTCTATGGCATGTGCAAGGCGGCGCTGGAGCGGTTCACCACGGGTCTGGCGTCGGAGGTGTTCGACGACAATGTGGCGGTCAACGTGATCTCGCCGGGGCTGGTGGATACGCCCGGCGTTGCGGTGCACGGGCTGATCAACGAGCAGACCAAGGATCGGGTGCAGCCCATCGAGTACATCGCCGAGGCGACCTATCAGCTCTGCAAGGGCGACCCGAAGGTGATGACCGGCCGCATCGACCATGCGGGACCGTTCCTGGAAGAAATGGGGCTGAAGCCCTCGGCGCTGGTTTAGAGGAAAGCCCCCTCAGTCGCTTTGCGACAGCTCCCCCGGAGGGGGAGCACAAGGTCCTTGGTCCTCCCCCAGGCGCGCCAGCGCCGAATCGGGGGAGGTGGCCGCGAAGCGGACGAAGGGGAGCGAGGAGGAGACCTCATGCTCGAACGCACGATCGACATTCCGACCCGAGACGGGCGGACCACCACCTTCATCGTCCATCCGCAGAGGGAAGGGCCACACCCGCTGATCCTGTTCTTCATGGACGCGCCGGCGATCCGCGAGGAGTTGCGCGACATGGCGCGGCGCATCGCCAGCGTCGGCTACTATGTGATGCTGCCCAACCTCTACTATCGGCGCGGGGTGATGGAGCTCGGCGACCTGCCGCCCTTGCCGGAGGATCAGGCGCGGGCGCGGATGTTCGACCTGATGGGCTCGATCGATATCCCGATGGTGATGAGCGACACCGAGGGGCTGATCGCCTTTGCCGACACCGACCCGGCGGCCAAACCCGGCGCGGCGGGCGCCATCGGCTACTGCATGAGCGGCCAGTACGCCATCAACGCCGCGGCGCGCTTCTCGCGGATCGCCTGCGCCGCCTCGCTCTATGGCGTGCAACTGGTCACCGATGGGCCTGACAGCCCCCATCGCGTGGCCCAGGCGACCGACGCCGAGCTCTATTTCGCCTGCGCCGAGCACGACACCTGGGCTCCGCTGGAGACGGTGGCGGCGCTGGAGGAGGCGCTCAAGGCCGACGGCGCGCGCGCCGAGGTGGAGATCTATCGCGGCGTCCACCACGGCTTCGCCTTCCCGCAGCGCGCGGTCTACGACAAGCCGGCCGCCGAGCGGCACTGGGCGCGGCTGTTCAGCCTGTTCCGGCGGAATTTGGGGTAGGGGCTGACCGGCCCTACCCCTCCTTCGTCCGGTAGTCGCCGAATGTGGAGTCGCGGGTGTTGAGGGCCTGTTTCACGCCGCCGCGCATCTGGGCCATGAACTCGCGGCTGGCCTTGGTGTGCCAGCCGAGCGCGTGGAGCTCGGTGCCCGCGCGCAGGCCGGCGCGCATCCCCATGGCCTCCATCTGGCGGTGAACGAGCCGCTTGTTCAGCTGGGCCAGCTCGGGGTCGACCTTGGCGATCCGCTCGGCCATGGCGGTCACGGCGGGCTCCAGCGCGTCCAGCGGATAGGCGCGGTTGGCGAAGCCCAATTGCGCCGCCTCGACGCCGTTGATGCTGTCGCCGGTGAGCATCAGCTCCATGGCTGAACGCATGCCCATCAGCCAGGGGTAGAACTGGTTGTCGGGCGAACTCATGGTGCGAACGGCCGGGTAGCCGACCTGAGCGTCTTCGGCGATGTAGACAAGGTCGCAGGCGAAGGCGAGTTCTGAGCCGCCCGCGAGGCACCAGCCGTGAACCTGGGCGATGATCGGCTTGGCGAGGTCCCACATCCGGAAGCAGCCCTCGACCACGTGGCGCGCCCATTGTCCCTGGGCGCCGGCGGTGTGGAAAGGCAGTTCGCCGACGCCCGCCAGGTCGTAGCCCGATGAAAAGCACTTGCCGGCGCCGCGCAGGATGATCACCCGCACGTCCGGGTCCTTGTCGGCGGCTTCCAGGGCGGCGAACAGTTCGCCGCGCAGGGCGTTCGAGAGGGCGTTGCGCTTGTCCGGGCGGTTCAGGGTCAGTCGCCGGACGCCGGGTGCGGGGCTGTCGGTCAAAAGGATCGGTTCATCGGCCATGAGAGTTCTCCTGCGCCTATGGCGGGCCGGCGCCCCAGCGTGAGTAAAGCCTCTCCTTGGGTCAGAAGCGGTCGGGCCGTTGCGCCACCACCGGCGGAACCCAGCCGGGCTCAAGCGCCTTCAGCGGATGCACGGAGCTGACCATGCCCATGAAGGTGGGGTGCAGGCCGTAGCCGAGCAGGGTTTGCAGGCGGGGCGACATGGCGCGAACCTGCTCGCGGGGGACGCCCAGGTAGAAGTTCTCCTGGGTGCGGGCCCAGGGCTGGCAATACTGGTTGGTGAAGGCGAGGCGAGGGCGGTCGGTGCGGTTGGCGCCGCCGCGATGCACCAGCGTGCCGGGGAACACCACCGCCGCGCCGGCGGGGATCTCCATCGGAACCAGCAAGGGCTCCATCTCGGCATGGGTGGCCAGTCGGCCGGGCGCGCCGGGATCCCCCCAACGGTGGCTGCCGGGGATCACCTCAGTGGCCCCGTTCTCGGCCGTGAACGGGTCGACGGCGGCGATGATGCTGTAGCTGACAGCCGGGCGTGGGCGGGGCAGGCGATAGAAGCCGTCGTCGGTGTGCAGGCTCTGGGCCGTCTCGCCGGGGCGGATGGAGATCGCCTGGCTGGCGGTGAGCAGGAAGTCGGGCAGCAGGACGCGGGAGAGGATCTCCATCAAGCGCGGTTCTTCGGTCAGTCGCTCGAAGACCCCACCGCGCGCCACGAGGGTGTAGACCCGCTCGGTCGAAAAGCCCTCGAAGGCGTTACGGCCGAGGTGCGCGCCGAGGAAAGGTTCGAGGCCTGCGCGGACCTCAGCCAGGGTCGCCGCATCCATGAAGTCGGGGATCACGGTGAACCCCTGGTCGTTCATCTCAGCCAGGGCGCGGTCCAGATCGAAGCCAGCCATCTCGCGTCGTCTCCGGGTTTGAGGCTAGTCTAGCGGCAACAAGCGATGGGAGGCGATATGGGCCAGATTGAGATTCGCCGGACAGCCGGCGCGCTGGGGGCCGAGATCGGCGGCGTGGACCTGGCCCAGGATTTGCCGGACGCGACCATCGCGGCGATCCGCGCGGCGCTGGTCGAGCACCAGGTGATCTTCTTCCGCGACCAGGATCTGAGTCCCACGCGGCAAGTGGCGCTGGGCCGGCGGTTCGGGCCGTTGAACATCCACCCCTATGTGTCGGGCATGGATGGCCATCCCGAGGTGATGGAGATCATCAAGGAGCCGTCCGACAAGTCCAACTTCGGCGGCGGCTGGCACTCCGACATGAGCTTTTTGAAGACGCCGGCGATCGGGTCGATCCTGCACGCGATCCAGGTGCCGGAGTGGGGCGGCGACACCCTGTTCGCCAGCCAGGCGGCCGCCTTCGAGGCCCTCTCACCTGCGATGCAGGCGACGCTGGAGGGGCTGTCGGCTGTACATTCGGCGGCGCGGGAGTACGCCTCGGGCGGGCATTCGGCCCAGAAGCGCGGCTCCATGAAGGTGGCCGAGGCCGACGGCTATGTGGGCGAATATGTCCACCCCGTGGTGTTGACCCACCCGGAGAGCGGGCGGAAGGCGCTCTATGTGAATCCGGCCTTCACGATGCGATTCGAGGGCTGGAAAGCGCGCGAATCCCGGCCGCTGCTCCAGTTCCTGTTCGACCATTGCCGGAGCGAGGCCTTCACCTGCCGCTTCGCCTGGACCAAAGGGGCGGTGGCGTTCTGGGACAATCGCTCAGTCTGGCACTACGCGCTGAACGACTATCCGGGCCAGCGACGGCACATGCGCCGGGTGACGGTGGATCCCTGGCCGGTGGCGGCAGCCCGCGAACGGGCCGCCTGATCCGGCTCAGACCGTGGTGAGTCGCCAGCCGCCTTCGGCGCTGCGGCAGGCGTTGTAGGTTTCCGAGTAGGTGGGCTGGCCGCGTTCTGTGAAAGTCTGGCGGACGCGCTTGCACTCGCCGCCGCTGTTGGACGCCATCGTGGTCCCGCCGACCTGGCGGACGACGCTGCGAGCGACATAGCCCTGGATCAGGCCGCTCTCCGTGACCGCCAGCCAGCCGTCGGCGACGGCGCCTGCGACCTGGAACTGCTCGCCGGCCTGCAGACGATCGATGACCGGGGCGTTGGCGTTGGGCGCCGCGCGCATGTTGATGCGGTTGGCGGCGGCGAAGGACCCGCCCTGCGTGCTTACCCGGGCGGCCGGGCTGACGCCCTCGGCGTACCGCCAACGGGCCGTCGACATGCTTGATCCGCCGGTCGACACATTGACCGGGCCCAGCACCTCGATGCGGCCCGAGGCGCCGGTGGCGGGATCGGACCAGGACTGTGCGCGGCCGGTCTCCAGCGCGCGTTCGAAGGCGGCCTGGGCGTCCTGCTGGCTCTTGCGGTCCATCCGACAACCGATGTTGTTGCCGAGCGCTGCGCCGAGGCCCGCCCCGATGGCGGCGCCCAGCGCGCGGTTTTCCTTGCTGACCTGACTGCCGGCCAGGGCGCCGACCAGCCCGCCGACGACGGCGCCGGTGGTGTTGGCGCTGCCCGAGGCGTCACAGGAGAACAGGGAGCCCAGGCCGAAGCTCTGGGCCTGGGCGGCGCCGGGGGCGGCGAGCGCGAGCGCGGCAAGCGCGGCGAGAGTTGTGCGGCGGGCCATGGCGTCCTCCTGTTGTGATGTCTCGCATAGTGCCTCGGTTCGCCGCGCCGAACCAGCGGGACGGGTTGCCGCAGCAAGTCACATGGACGCGAACGCGCAGGGCGGTTAGGCAGTTCCTGGGCGCGGGCGTGGCGGAATTGGTAGACGCAGCGGACTTAAAATCCGCATCTGGTTACGGAGTGCCGGTTCGAGTCCGGCCGCCCGCACCCCGTTTCGGTCTGCACCGCCGGAAGGTGTGCGAGCGCATGCCCGAGCCTCAGACTCAGCGACAAGGGGTCGGGGTGGTGCGGGGAAGGGTTTGGGAGACCCGGCACTTTGCGGGCGGCGGGGGACGCGTTATGGTGCCGCATCGAACTCGGAGGCCCGCGATGCGGCGGCTGGCGATCTTGGCGGTGGCAGGGGTGATGGTTGCGGGGCCGGCGGCGGCCTGCGACTTCCACGAAGGTTTCGGCCTGTTCTCCGGCTATGAGAGCGACCTTTCCTATGAGGAGGTCGTGGCGCGGCAGGCGGCGATCGCCGCCGAACGTGAGAAGGCGATGGCCGAGGCGCGGGCGAACTTCCTAGCCCGTTTCGATATCAGGTCCGATGCGCCCGCCCCCAATGCGACTCAGGTGGCGGCGCTTTCCGGCCAAACCAGTACGGCGTCCGATGCTGATCGAAGCGCGCGGGATCGTTCACCGGCTCGGTGAACGGACCGTCCTCGACCTTCCCGACCTGACGGTTGATGCGGGTGCGCATCTTCTGCTGCTTGGCCCCTCGGGAAGCGGCAAGACGACGCTGATCAACATCCTGACCGGCCTGATCACGCCGACGGCGGGCGAGGTGCGGATCGATGGTCGCAGCATGTCGGGGGCGAATCCGGCGGCGCGGGACGCTTTGCGCCGCGAGACCATCGGCATGGTGTTTCAGACTCTGCGGCTGATCCCGGCTCTCACCTTGCGGCAGAACCTGTCTCTGGCCCAGACCCTGGCGCGCGGACGGTCGGACGCGGCGGAGGCCGCGACGTTGATCGCGCGGGTGGGCCTTGCCCACCGCGCCGATGCGCGGCCCCGCGAACTCAGTCAGGGCGAGGGTCAGCGGGCCGCGATCGCCCGGGCGCTCGCGGCGCGGCCGAAGCTGCTGGTGGCCGACGAGCCGACCTCGGCGTTGGATGACGCCAACGCGACGACCATGGTCGACCTGCTGCTGGAGAGCGCGGCGGCGCAGGGCTCGACCCTGGTGATCGCAACCCACGACCGGCGCATCCGGGATCGTTTTGCGCACACCCTGGAGCTCGCGGCATGACGCTCGCGGGGCTCACCTTGGCCTATCTGCGGGATCGCGCGCTGAACACGGCGCTGAACGTGCTGATCCTGGCGCTGGCGGTGGCCACCATGGTGATCCTGCTGCTGGTCTCGACCCAACTGGGCGAGCGGTTTGAGCGGGATGCGCGGGGCGTGGACCTGATGGTCGGGGCCAAGGGTTCGCCGCTGCAACTGATCCTGTCGAGCGTCTATCACGTGGACGTTCCGACCGGGAACGTGCCGCTGGAAACGGTGGAGATGCTGCGCGCTGACCCCACGGTGGCCAAGGCCATCCCGCTGGCGCTGGGGGACAATTTCGAAGGCTACCGGATCGTGGGAACGGAGCCCGCCTATCTGGATCACTTCGGTGCAAGCCCCGCCAAGGGCCGGGTCTGGGCGGCGTCGGGCGAGGCGGTTATCGGAGCGGAGGTGGCCCGGCGCACCGGCGCGGGGTTGGGCCAAAAGTTTGTCGGGTCGCACGGCCTGGGCGGCGACGACGGCGGCGCGGCGCACGATGAGCGGCCGTTCCAGGTGGTTGGGATCCTAAAGCCCACGGGCTCGGTGATCGACCGACTGATTCTGACCTCGGTGGAAAGCGTCTGGGACGTCCACGGCATCGCGCACGGGGAGGGCGAGGCGCATGACCACGACGAAGAGGCCCATGCGCACGACCATGATCATGAGCATGATCACGCGCCGGCCAACGCCAGCCTGCAACAGGGCAAAATGGCGCCTGAGGTGACGGCGATCCTGGTCAGCTATCGATCGGCCCTGGCGGCGGTGCGGCTGCCGGCCTTCATCAATCGCCAGACCCAGCTGCAGGCGGCGGTTCCGGCGGTGGAGACTACCCGGCTGCTGGCCTTGCTGGGCGTCGGCGTGGAGGGCGCTCGCGCCCTGGCCGGGCTGATGATGGCGACCGGCGCGCTCTCGATCTTCGTGGCGCTCTACACGGCGCTGCGGCAGCGCGAAGGCGACATGGCGATGCTGCGGGTCATGGGCGCGACGCCTCGGGCGATTTTCGGGCAGGTGCTGGCGGAGGGACTGATCCTGGCCGCGGCCGGCGCGCTGATCGGGGTGATCCTGGGCCATTTGGCAACGGCCGGAGCGGTGGCGACCTTCGGCACGCTGAGAGATGTGGGCATCGACCCCTGGCGGTTCCTGACGGCCGAGCTCTGGATCGTCGGGGGCGCCCTTGCGGCGGGCGGGATCGCCGCCCTAATTCCGGCCCTGCGGGTCTTTAGGGTGGATATCGCCGCCACCCTCGCCAACGCCCGATGAGGAGCCACGTGACCTTGCTTGATCGACGCACCCTCGCGCTCTCAGCTCTCGGCCTCGTCGCCACACCCGCGATGGCCGCAATGCAGCGCCAGCCGCGCCCGGCCGCGCCGACCGAGGCGGTATGGAAGCCGGCCGACACCCCGCCCGGCGGGATCGCCTGGTCGCTGCTGGAGTCGACGCGGGAGATCACCCGGACCGACGCCAAGGGCTTCATTCGCTCCAAGCCGGTGTTTCCGCCGGGCGTTCGGGCGCTGGACGGCAAGGCCGTGAAGGTGGCGGGCTACATGATGCCGCTGGAGACCGGCACGTTGCAGAAGCACTTCGTGCTGTTGGCCTATCCGCCGGACTGCCCCTATCACCTGAACCCCAACCCCATGCAGTTCATCGAGGTGCGCTCGCCGGTCGGGCTGGGCTTCGACTACCGGGTGAAGGTGATCAGCGGGACGCTGCGCCTGGGCGGGCAGGACGAGAGCGGCATCTTCTACCGCATCAACGACGGGCGGCCGGGGTAGGGAGCCCTGCTGCTGGCTCCGTCCCCACGAACTTCAACGTCAGGGCCCGGCTTGTCGGGGCCAGGACGGAGGAGGGAGAGGGGAGCGGCCTCGCGAGGGTCACCTATCGGCAGCTTGTCGAAGGTTGACGTGTACGGCAAGCTAGACCCATGGACCTTGAGCTCACACCCGACGATCTCGCGTTCCAGGCGGAGGTTCGCGCGTTTCTGGATGAGAACCTGACGCCCGAGCTGCGCGAGGCGGGCGCGAGGCTGACCAGCGTGTTCTGTGAGCCGCGACACAGCCTGGTCTGGCAGCGGATCCTGCATGCGCAAGGGTGGGCGGCGCCGGCCTGGCCGAAGGAATATGGCGGGCCAGGCTGGAATGAGGCGCAGCGGGCGATCTTCGCGGCTGAGTGCGCCCGGGCCAGCGCGCCGGGGTTGTCGCCGATGGGTCTGAAGATGGTGGGCCCCGTTATCATGGGCTACGGCACGCCCGAGCAGAAGGCGCACTACCTGCCGCGCATCCTGTCGGGCGAGGACTACTGGTGTCAGGGCTATTCCGAGCCGGGCTCGGGCTCAGACCTAGCGTCGCTGCAACTCAAGGCCGAGCGCGACGGCGACGACTATGTGCTGACCGGCTCCAAGATCTGGACCACCCACGCGCACCACGCCAACCGCATGTTCTGCCTCGTGCGGACCGATGCGGGCGGCAAGCCGCAGGCGGGCATCACCTTCCTGTTGCTCGACATGGCGACGCCCGGCATCGAGGTGAAGCCGATCATCACCCTGGCCGGCGAGCACGAGGTGAACCAGGTGTTCTTCGACGGCGTGCGCGTGCCGCAGACGAACCGCATCGGGCCGGAGAACCAGGGCTGGACGGTGGCCAAGTATCTCTTGGAGTTCGAACGGGGCGGGGGCTCGGCGCCGGGGCTCAAGGTGGGACTCGATCGGGCGGATCGCGTCGCGCGCGACGCCTTCGGCGAGGATGCGGCGCACCGGCGACGCGTGGTCGAGGCGGAGATCGCGGTCACCGCTATCGATATGTCGGAGCGTCGGGTGCTGGCGGCGCTGTCGGCGGGCGGGGCGCCTGGACCGGCTTCCTCGATGTTGAAGATCAACGGCACCGAGGCGATGCAGCGCCTGGACGAGATCTCGGTGGCGGCGCTTGGGGCCTATGCCGCGGTGGACCAGCCGGAGGCGCGGGCGGCGGGCTCCAACATCCCGCCCGTGGGACCGGAGGCCGGGCTTGTGGCCATGCCGCGCTATCTGAACAACCGGGCCGCCTCGATCTATGGCGGCTCCAACGAGATCCAGAGGGATATCATCGCCCGGCTCGTGCTCGGGCTTTGAAAGAGAATTGGGGCTTTGAGGGAGAACAGCCATGACCATCGGCCTTGGCCTGCGGCGGCCGCCTTACCGGACCTATTCGATCACCCAGCTCTGCCGCGAGTTCGGCGCGACGCCGCGCGCCCTGCGGTTCTATGAGGAGCAGGGCCTGCTCTCGCCCGGGCGGCGGGAGACGGCGCGGGTCTATTCCTACAAGGACCGGGCGCGGCTGCAGCTGATCCTGCGCGGTCGGCGCGTCGGCCTCTCCATCGCTCAGATCCGCGACATCCTGGAAGCCTATGACGAGGACGGCGAGGCGGCGCAGAACGCCGAGGCCCTGCGCATCTTCCAGACCCGCATCGCCGAGCTGGAAGCCCAGCGCAGCGAGGTGGATGAGGCGATCAGTTCGCTGAGGGCCGCCGCTGACCGGCTGGCCAAGCAGTATCCCGAGACGGCGAAGCTGTTGGCGTCTTAGGGGCGGAAGCCCCCTCCACCACGCGTCGCGTGGTCCCCCTCCCCCGATGGGGGAGGACTAGAGTCTGGTCATCCCCGAGCGCGCAGCGGACGGTGGGGGCGAAGATTCAGACGCAGACCACGCCGGATTTCGCCTCGGTGTAAGCTCCCGCCTCGTAGGCCACCTCGCCATTGACCACCACGGTGTCGACGCCCCGGGCGGCCCGGATGTAGCGCATGCCGTCGCCGGGCATGTCGAAGGCGGGGACTTCGTCGCCGCGGTCGATGGTGTCGGGGTCGAAGATGACGAGGTCGGCGTGCGCCCCTGGGACGAGCCGGCCGCGGTCCTTGAGGCCCCAGATGTCGGCGGTGTCGGAGGTGATCTTCTTCACCGCCTGTTCGAGGGTGAGGTGGCCGCCTTTGCGGACGAACTCGCTGAACAGATAGCCGGTGTCGCCGTAGGTGGAGAACGAGGCCAGGTGCGCGCCGCCGTCGCTGGCGCCGATGTGGACCAGGGGATTGGCCAGCATGGGGCCGATCTTGTCGGTAAGCTGGTGGCCCTGGCTGGCGGAGAGGAAGGCGACGTCGAGGCCGTTTTCCAGCGAGAGCGCTATCAGCGCCCGGGCCGGGGTCTCGCCGCGTTCACGGGCCACCTGCGAGAGAGTCTTGCCGACCAGATCGGCGGGGGCGGCGTCGCCGCCACGCACCACCAGCCGGCCCATCATCTGTTCGCCTTCATCGGGGCCGCAGTCGGCGACCATCTTCTCGACGGTTTCGGGATCGCGGAGCGCGGCCAGGCGCTGATCCAGCGGCTGGCGCAGGATGCGCACCCAGCGGGGCAGGCGGGCGAAGAACAGGCTGGGGCGCAGCAGGCTGAAGGAGATGTCGATGGGCCGGGTCTGCATCTGCGGCCAGACACGGGCGCCCCGGGCCATTTGCTCTTCGACACGCGCAATCGCGCGGGGCGCATTGTCGGGCACGGCGGAGGTGTCGAACAGCGGCGAGAAGGTGGTGGGGATCTTGTGCTTGAGGCTGAGCTCGGCGAGCTGATCGATCCGGGCGATGGTGATGTCGGTGGCGTAGAACTCGGGCACCACCTGCAGCATGCGGTCGAACTCCCCCAGCACCGCACAGAGGGCGTCGAGCTCTTCGAACTGGGCGAAGCGGCTGGGCACCGGGCGGCCGTGGGCGTCCAGGTCGACGAAGCTGGTCGAGAGACCGACGGCGCCGGCCTCAAGGCACTCGCGCAGCAGCTCCTGCATGGCGGCGATCTCTTCAGGCGTCGCGGCGCGTTCCTGGGAGGCGGGGCCCATGACGAACAGGCGGATCACGCTGTGGCCGACCAGCGGGGCGACGTTGATCGACAGCCCCTTCTCCAGGGCGGCGCGGTAGCCGGCGAAATCTTCCCAGGTCCACGCGAAGGCGGTGGTGAAGGCTTCGGGCGGCATTTCCTCGATCTGCTGGAACATGCCGACCACGGCCGGACGGTCGGCGGCCTTGAGAGGGGCGAGGGAGAGCGAGCAGTTGCCCGGCACCACGCAGGTGACGCCATGCTCCAGCGCCGGACGGGCGGCGCCGTCCCACAAAAGCTGGACGTCGAAGTGGGTATGCGGATCGATGAAGCCCGGCGCCACGACCCGGCCCTTGGCGTCGATGACCCGGCGGGCCTGGCCCTCGACCTTGCCGACCGCCACGATGCGGCCGTCCTGGATGGCGACATCGCCCGCGAAGGCCGTGGCCCCGGTGCCGTCGACGATACGGCCACCTTTCACGATCAGGTCGAACATGCGCTTTGCCTCCGGTTGTTCAGCCTGTCGGCACGATGCGCCGCCAGGACTGGCCGTAGAGGTCTTCGAGGCTCGACGCCCCGCAGGCCTCCATCAGTTTCAGACCCGTATCCTCGTCCAGCAGCACCGGATGCTCCGATCCGTCCGGATGCAGCAGTCGAACGACCAACTCGGCTGAGCCGTCATGACCGGCGACGATGTCAGCGCCGACGATGACGGCTTCGTCGGTCACCGTGCGGGCGGCTCGACGAACACCACATCCGAACCCAGCAGCAGGCCCGGCGGCCGGCGCATGGCGAAGATGTGGAGGTTCCAGCTCCTGATGGCGTCGACCGCCTCGGCCACCGGCTGATCCGGGAGCGCGCGGGCCGCCAGCGCCTCGATCGTTTCGCCGGGGCCCGGCGTGACGAAGCGGCGCTGGCGGGACAGCGTCATGATCAGACGCGCTCGACGATGATGGCCGGAGCCATGCCGCCGGCGGCGCACATGGTGACCAGGCCGCGCCGCAGACCCCGGCGCTCCAACTCGTCAACGATGGTGCCGATCAGCATGGCGCCGGTCGCGCCGATGGGGTGACCAAGCGCCATGGCGCCGCCGTTCACATTGACCTTTTCGCGGTCGAGCTTGAGGTCGCGGATGAACTTCTCGGCGACGACCGAGAAGGCCTCGTTGATCTCGAACAGGTCGATGTCGTCGATGGTCAGGCCGGCCTTGGCCAGGACCTTGCGGGCCGCCGGCACAGGGGCGTTGAGCATCAGGGTCGGGCAATCGCCGACATTGGCCATGGCCACCACGCGGGCGCGGGGCGTCAGGCCGTTCTTACGGGCGTACTCCGCCGACGCCAGCAGCACCGCGCCAGAGCCGTCGACCACGCCGGAGGAGTTTCCGGCGTGGTGGAAGTGCTGGATCTTCAGGTCTGGGTACTTCTGGTTGATCAGGCCGGCGAAGGTGGTGCCCTTGGCGTCGAGCGGCACATTGGCCATGGCTTCGAACGACGGCTTGAGCGAGGCGAGGCCCTCGGCGGTGGTCTGCGGCCGGGGGAATTCCTCGTGGTCGAGCGCCAGCGTGCCGTCCTCACGGTAGACCGGCACCAAGGCGCGCTTGAATGCGCCCTCGGCGATGGCCTTGGCGGCGCGCTGCTGGCTGACCAGGGCCAGCGCATCGAGGTCGGCGCGGCTGATGCCCTCCATCGTGGCGATGGCGTCGCCGCAGATGCCCTGATGGCTCTGCGGGTGCTTGGCGCGCAGGCGCAGATTGCCCGAATCCATCAGCGGCGGGCCGTCGTCCGGGTTGCGCGGCGGCGCCGAGGAGGACGTGTAGGACATCATCTCGCAGCCGCCGGCGATGACCAGGTCTTCCATGCCCGACATGATCTGGGCCGCGGCGAGGTTGACGGCCGTGATGCCCGAGCCGCAGTACCGGTCCAGCGTGACGCCCGAGGCCTTGATGTCGTAGCCGGCGTCGAGCGCGGCCATGCGGCCCATATCGCCGCCCTGCTTGCCGCGCTGAGAGCTGGTGCCCCAGATGATGTCGTCGACGTCGGCGGTCTTGAGGCTGTTGCGCTCGGCCAGCGCCGCAAGGACGGTGGCTCCAAGGTGCTGCGGGTGATGATCGGCGAGGGCGCCCTTGCCGACCTTGCCGATGCCGCGCGGCGTGCGGACGGCGTCGATGATGAAAGCTTCGGGCATCCTTCGGGGTTCCTTGCGCAACAGGCCCATTACGAGCGTTGGGGCGGATTGTCCGGCGCCCGCCGTTAGGTCAGTCCAGAGTGGATTGAGGCCGGATTCCGTGGACTGGCGCTTGCGGGGCGGCGGGACTGCGGTGAACGATCCGCCCATGAAGATCTACGGCGACAGCATTTCCGGCAACTGCCTCAAGGTGAAGTGGACGGCCGAGGCGCTGGGCCGGCCGTTCGAGTGGATTGAAGTCGACATTCAGAAGGGCGAATCCCGGACGCCGGAGTTCCTGGCGCTGAATCCATCCGGACAGGTTCCGATGGTGGTGCTGGATGACGGTCGACCGCTGGCCCAGTCAAACGCCATCATCCTGCATCTGGCGGAGGGTTCGCATCTGGTTCCGGCCGACGCCTATGATCGGGCGCGGATGCTGGAGTGGATGTTCTGGGAGCAGTACAGCCATGAGCCCTACATCGCAGTGGCGCGGTTCCGGGTGGTCTATCAGGGT
The DNA here is from genome assembly GCF_044371015.1 of Phenylobacterium sp. GTDB lineage: Bacteria > Pseudomonadota > Alphaproteobacteria > Caulobacterales > Caulobacteraceae > Phenylobacterium. The sequence goes on along the minus strand of NZ_JBILUK010000007.1, from coordinate 3,606 downwards.
CAGGCTGTGTCGGATCTCGATCCCGGGCTGGTGACGCGGGGCTGGGCGGCGCTGGGGCGCATGGAGGCCGCGCTTGAGGCCTCGCCCTTCCTGGTGGGCGGGGCGGTGAGCCTCGCCGACGTCGCCCTGGTGGCCTACACGCGGATGAGCCACGAGGGTGGGTTCACGCTCGAAAACCATCCGGCGATCCGCGCCTGGATCGGGCGGGTTGAACAGGCGCTGAAGATCGGTTGAGCAGGCCTTTGCGCCGTGCGAGAGGGAAGGAATGTCGCGTCTCTCCCCCTTGATCGTCGCGGTGCTGATTGCCGCCCTTCCGAGCCAGTTGTGGGCCTGGGGCGGCGCGGGCCATCGGATGCAGGGACAGGCGGCGATACGGGCGCTTCCCGCCGAGGTTCCGGCGTTTCTGCGCACCCAGCGCGCCGTCATCGAGATGGGCGAGCTGGCGCGGGAGATGGACCGCTCCAAGGGATCGGGTCGGCTCCATGGCCACGACCGCGACGCCGCGCATTTCATAGACCTGGACGAGAACGGCCGCATCCTCGGCGGGCCGCCGTTCCTGCCGCTGGCGGCGACCCGGGCGGACTACGAGACCCAACTTCGGGCCGCCAACCTCGACCAGTGGAAGGGCGGGTATCTGCCCTATGCGATCCTGGATCGGATGCAGCAGCTGACCACCGACTTCGCCTACTGGCGGGTGCTGACCGCCGCGATCGCGAATCCGAACTGGCGGGCGAACCGGGCGTGGTTCCGTTCCGACCTCGCGCGTCGTGAGCACCTGCTAATGGAGAACCTGGGGGACCTGGCGCATCTGGTCGGGGATGGCAGCCAGCCGCTGCATGTGAGCGTGCACTACAACGGCTGGGCGGACAACTATCCCAACCCCAAGGGTTATACCCGGGCCAGGATTCACGGACCCTTCGAGAGCGAGTTCGTGCGCGACAATGTCCGGCCCGAGATGGTGGCGTCCCGGATGGCGCCGCTCAGGGTGACGGGAAACGTCACCGACCGGGTGACCAGCTATCTGATCGCCTCGGAGCGGCAGGTGATCCCGTTCTACGAACTGGAGAAGGCAGGCGGCCTGACTCCAGGGGACTGGCGAGGCAAGGCGTTCGCTTCGGAGCGGCTGGCCGTGGGCGCGTCGGAGTTCCGCGATCTGATCGTCGAGGCCTGGCGGGCCAGCCTGGATCGGCAGGTGGGTTGGCGGCCGATAAGTGTGAAGGATGTGATCGCGGGCAAGGTCGATCCCTACCCGGCGCTCTACTCGATCGACTGATGCCGGTTCCGCAGTTTGGCGAACGGCCGGAAGGCGACTGTCCGGATCGGCCGGCGGCTTTCGTCGTGGCGGAGCGTGACGGCCGCATCGCGGTGGTGCGTGTGCCGTGGGCGGGGCGAGGCGTTTTGCTGCACCTGCCGGGCGGCGGGATCGATCCTGGCGAAAGCGCGCGCGATGCGGCGATCCGCGAATGCGGTGAAGAGGCCGGGCTGGTGTTCAAGGCCGATCCGGAGCCGTTCGTCGCGGCGGATCACTACTTCCTGCATCACGACGGCGTGGTGCGGAACACGCGCGGACAGTTCTTCGCCGGTCGCATTGTCGGCGAGGACCCGGGTCTTCACATCGAGGCCGACCACGAACTGGCGTGGCTGGAACCACTCGAAGCCATCACGCATCTCAACCGGGGCTCTCACGTTTGGGCAGTGGCGTGCTGGCTGCGGTTGCGCGCGAGGGCGGCGACGGGTAGCGAGCGGCCATGAGCGCGGAGATCATCGACGGCAAGGCCCATGCCGAGCGCCTGCGGGCGGAAGTGACCGAAGAGGTCGCGGCGCTTGCGGCCAGGGGCCTGAAGCCCGGGCTGGCGGTCGTGCTGGTGGGCGAGGATCCGGCGAGCCAGATCTATGTGCGCTCCAAGGGCGAGCAGGCGCTGGCGGCGGGCATGCACTCGGTGACCCATCGGTTGCCGACGGAGACATCGCAGGGTGATTTGGAGGCGCTGGTCGCGCGGCTGAACGCCGACCCGGAGATCCACGGCGTGCTGGTGCAGTTGCCCCTGCCGGCGCATCTGGATGAGAGCCGGGTGATCGCGACGCTCGATCCCGACAAGGACGTCGACGGCCTGACGGTGACCAACGCCGGCCGACTGGTCGCTGGGCTGCCCGCGCTGGTCGCCTGCACGCCCATGGGCTGCATGATCCTGCTCAAGCGGACCCTGCCGGAGCTTTCCGGCAAGCGGGCCGTGGTGGTGGGGCGCTCACTGCTGGTCGGCAAGCCGATATCACAGCTGCTGCTGGCGGCGGACTGCACCGTGACCATGGCGCATTCTCGGACGCGCGATCTGTCCGACCTGTGCCGCGAGGCGGAGATCCTGGTGGCGGCGGTGGGGCGCCAGCGGATGATCAAGGGCGACTGGATCCGACCTGGCGCTTGCGTGATCGACGTGGGCATCAACCGCGTGCCGTTCGACGACCCGGAGAAGGCCGCCCAGGGCAAGACCAAGGTGGTCGGCGACGTGGATTTCAAGACCGCGCGAGAGGTGGCCGGATGGATCACCCCGGTGCCGAATGGGGTCGGACCGATGACCGTGGCGGTCTTGCTGTCCAACACCGTGACCGCGGCGAAACGCCAGGCGGGATTGTAGGGTCCCAATCTAGACCACACCCGTCATGGCCCGGCTTGTCCGGGCCAAGACGGATCTTGGCAGCGGTTCAGCTCCCCTTCGCCTGATCCGCCACCCAGCCGGTGATCTGACCCAGCGCGTCGCCGACGGCTTTGTCGTAGGCCGGGATGATGGCGCTGATGCGGTTTCCGGCGGCGGGCGCGCGGGCTTCGATCAGGGTTTCGACCACCCCGGTCCGGTCGCGGGCCGGAGTGAGCACGGCGCGAACGCGGACCAGCACGACCGGCGCCGCCTTGGAACCACGCTCGTAGCGGGTCTCGAAGGACCGGACTTCCAGGCGAAGACTGTAGGTTGCGGGGGCCGGGTCGCCTCGGCCCACCAGGCGGATCGAGGGTGCGCCGTCAAACGCCGCGGCCACGGCCTGATCCCAAAGCACCGGCGCAGGCGCGACCCAGCGGGCATCGGCCATGTAGGCGACCTTGTCGCCGCTCACGGTGAGAAGCTGGTCGCCGGCGGATTCGCGTTGAAAAAGGGTTGGCGCCCGGACGATCCCGATACGCACACCGGCTTCAGCGGCCGCCGTGGCCTCAACCGGGGCGGCGCCAAACCGGTAGAGTGTCACCGGATCGGCCTTGGGCAGCAGGGTGACGCAGCCGGCCAGCGCCAAGGCGGCGGCGAGAACCAGGGCGTTCCGAGCGTGGACGCGTCCGCTCATTTGGGCACCTTCAGTTCCTTGCCGGCGGGCTTGTTGAGCGCCCCGGTCGGGCTGGATTGCAGTTCATTGGTCAGACGTTCAAGGGATTCCGCCGCACTCTGGAGCTGGACCACCGCAGCGGTGATCTGGGGCAGGCCCTGGGTTGCGAACTCGCCGGCGGGGGCCTGAAGCGCGCCGATCATGACGCGCGCGTCCTTGGCCACCGCGCTGGTGTCGGCGGCGGCGTCCGCGAGGTTCTTGATAGCGCGGCGGCCGTCGCCGTCGATGACGGTGCGGGTG
>NZ_JBILUK010000324.1:0-2871 GCF_044371015.1 Phenylobacterium sp. | reverse complement strand
CGGAGCTGGCGCGGGCGCGGGGCATCCTGACCGCCATCGACAACACCTGGGGCGCGGGCTTCCTGTTCAAGCCGCTGAACCACGGCATCGATCTCTCGATCCAGGCGCTCACCAAGTATGTGGGCGGGCACTCCGACGTGTTCATGGGCTCGGCCGCCGCCTCCGATCCGGCGCTGGCCAAGATCTTGGCCGACGGCGTGCTGCACATGGGCTGGGCGGTGTCGGGCGAGGACGCCTATCAGATGCTGCGCGGAATGCGCACCTTGCCGGTCCGGCTGGCGCGCCATGGCCAGAGCGGGCTCGTCGTCGCCCGCTGGCTGGCGGAACAGCCGGAGGTGGCCCGCGTGCTGCACCCCGCCCTGCCCGACGCGCCGGGGCACGATCTCTGGGCGCGGGATTTCTCCGGCTCCAACGGCCTGTTCGCCTTCGTCATGAGACCTGCGCCTGAGCAGGCGGTGAACGCCTTCCTGGATCGGCTGAAGCTGTTCGGCCTGGGGTTCTCCTGGGGCGGGTTCGAAAGCCTGGCCATCGCCTGCGATCCGCAACTCCCGGTGCGCGGGGTTCTCAGGGACTATGGCGGGCCATTGGTGCGCCTGCACATCGGCCTGGAGGACGTGGACGACCTGATCGCCGACCTGCGCGGCGGCCTCGAAGCGTTCAGCGCGGCGGCCTGACCGAAGCCGCGATCAGCGCCGACCGCTCCTCGGCGTTCAGCGCCCGCCAACGGCCCTCCGGCAGATCACCGACCTTCAAGGGGCCGATCCGCACCCGGTTGAGGTCGAGCACGCGCAGTCCGACCAGTTCGCACATCCGGCGAATCTGGCGGTTGCGGCCCTCATGCAGGGTGAAACGCAGAACCTGCGGCTCGATCACCTCCACGCCGGCGCGTTTGAGCTGACGGCCATCCAGGGCCAGACCGAACCGCAACCGCTCCACGACGGGCGCCGTCACCAGACCCGACACCCGCACGACGTACTCCTTGTCCAGGGCCGAATCCGGGCCGATCACCGCCTTGGCCAGGACGCCGTCGCTGGAGAGGATCAACAAACCGCGGCTGTCGAGATCGAGCCGTCCAAGCGGTGGAAGGCTGGCGCGGGCGTCCGGCGCGACCCCAGCGCCCACGCGATTGCCCGGGGTCAACAACCGGACGGCCGGCGTCCGCCCCGGCTCCGGCTGGCCCGAGACATAGCCGCGCGGCTTGTTGAGCACGGCCGTGAAGCCCGCCAGCGCCGCCTCGGCCCGATCGGCCAGCACAAGCGTCTGGCCGCGCGCGATCTTGCGGCCGGGATCATCCACCCTCGCGCCGTCGATGCTGACCAGCCCGTCGGCGATCAGGCCCTCGGCTTCGCGGCGTGAACAGACGCCCGACTGGGCCAGCCAGCGGTTCACCCGCTGAGGCTCATCCTCGTCATAGGTTCGGGTCCAGGCCATCGACCCGTCTTAGCGCAACCCGCGTCAGGATGCGCGCCAGACCGGCGTCGTCAGGTCGCCAGCGCGGTCTTGGCGCGGGCCCGGCGGCCCTGTTGCAGCGCCACGCCGGTGACGCCGAAGCCGATCACCAGCATCGCCCAGATTTGCGGCTCGGGGACGACCGATCCGGAGGTGACGGTGAAGCTGTCGGGACGGTAGATCACTCGAGCGCCGGCATTATACCCGTTTCCGTGTTTGCTCTGATAAAGCTGTCGAATTTCGAACTGACCCTGAGGAACGGCGTTGGGACCAAACGTGATGTCGGTCGGTGGGCCCAGGCTTGTACCGGTGAAGGCTCCATTTTTACCGGAAATATAGATATAGTGCGAGATATACTGTTGTTGAGACTGCGAGATCTGATCCGTGCTCTCCAATAGGTAAGCACTAACACTAAAAAGAGGTGAGTAATCGTCGCGACGGACGACGCCATAGCCTCGGTCGGAAGGCATCTCAAACAAACCGGTACCCGTCATCTGGAATGTGGACCAAACGGGTTTGTCGAGGTCATTACCCTCGGTGTATTGGATCACGTTGTCGTCAATGAGCGTACCCTTCGACGTATCCACCTGGAACACCGCTCTGATCGAACGCCCAACCAGTGGGTCGGATCCGAATGCGCCAATGAAGTCGAATCCACCCGTCACCGTCCCGGTCATGGTCACCGTATAGGTCACCGCCTGCGCCGTTCCGGCGACCGAGGCGAGGGTGAGCGAGAGGGCTAGGCAGGCCCCTTTCAACGCGCGATTCATCTCAAAAGCACTCCACGCCAGTTTTCGCTCGTATCCCTGTAAGCGGAGCGCCGATCAAGGATCTGATCCCTCAATCTGAGTAGGTAAGTCATTAACTTAAAGAGCGAATTTCTCGCTTCGAGTTCCCCTGACAGGCGAATTCGCCTGGCGCGCCCGGCAGGACTCGAACCTGCAACCGTCCGCTTAGAAGGCGGATGCTCTATCCGGTTGAGCTACGGGCGCTCCGACTGGACCCTAGTGGGTCCAGGGGGTCTTGCGGCCGAAGGCGAAGTTGTCGGCATAGGCCTTGATGATGCGCTTCGCGGCCGGCGGCTCGATCAGTTGAAACGCGATCCCGTGGGCCTCGGCGTATCTCACCGCTTCCTCGCGTGTGTCGAAGGACAACTTCACCTGGCTGGACGTGGTGTCGCTGGTTACGGTCCAGCCCATCAGGCGTTCCGAGCTGCGCGCGGCGCTGGGCTCGAACTCCAGCACCCAGCCGGCGGCCTTGGCGCGGCCCGACTGCATGGCGGTCTTTGACGGACGATAGATGCGCGCGATCATGCGGAAGTCCCAGTTCGTGGCGCCTCAAACACTTGGCCGACGTGGTCGGGGCGGAGAGATTCGAACTCCCGACCCTCTGCTCCCAAAGCAGATGCGCTACCAGGCTGCG
>NZ_JBILUK010000323.1:0-2875 GCF_044371015.1 Phenylobacterium sp. | reverse complement strand
TACGAGAGCAAGCGCTACTCCCAGGTCGACAACCTCAACTGGGCCGGCGACAGCTTCATTCTCAACGGCAACATCTCGCTCACGCGTGGTGATTGGGAGCTAAGCATCTTCGGACGCAACATGTTGGACGACAAAACCCCGAACGTTGTCACCCGACTGCTGGATTTCAACCGGCTCCTGCAACGCGCCAACCCGTTGGTGCCTAACGCGAATCCCGCGCTTCCGAACGCCGTGCAAACCACTTTCTTCCGCGACTTCTCCGTCTCCGCCCCACGCAAGCGCCAGTTCGGCGCCAGCGTCACCTACAAGTTCTGATCCTCGTCGCGGCGGGCGCCGTCCAGCGTCCGCCGCGCGCGATCCTGTTCGAGCCGCGCGGCGTCCTTCTGAGCCTTGGTGCGGCCGAAGGCGGCGCGATTGGCGGCGGCGCGAGACTTGGCCTGGGCCGCGTCGCGCGCCTTACGCGCCTTGTTGAAGTTGATCGGCTCGGCCACGCCGTCGCCTATTTGACGTTGGCGCAGAACCGCTGGATGCGCTGGCAGGCGTCCTCCAGCAGCGCGTTTGAGGTCGCGTAGCTGATCCGGAAGTGCGGCGAGAGGCCGAAAGCCGCGCCGAACACCACCGCCACGCCCTCAGCTTCCAGAAGCTCCACCGCGAAGTCGGAGTCGCTCCCGATCACCTTGCCGGACGGTGCGGTCTTGCCGATGAGCCCCGCGCAGGACGGATAGACGTAGAACGCGCCCTCCGGCGTCGGGCAGCGAAGGCCGTTGGCCTGGTTGAGCATCGAGACCACCAGGTCGCGGCGCTGTTCGAAGAGCTTGGCGTTGGGCTTGATGAAGGCCTGTGTCCCGTTGAGGGCTTCGACCGACGCCCACTGCGAGATCGACGAGGGGTTTGAGGTGGTCTGGCTCATGACCTTGGCCATGGCCTTGATCAGCGGCTCGGGACCGCCAGCATAGCCGATACGCCAGCCTGTCATGGCGTAGGCCTTAGAGACCCCGTTCATAGTGAGGGTGCGGTCGTAGAGCGCCGGTTCCACCTGGGCGATGGTGGTGAACTCGAAGTCGCCGAACACCAGATGCTCGTACATATCGTCGGTCAGGATCCAGACGTGCGGATGCCGGAGCAACACGTCGGCCAGGGCCCGCAGCTCGGCGCGCGTATAGGCCGCGCCCGAAGGGTTGGACGGCGAGTTCAGCATCACCCACTTGGTCTTGGGCGTGATCGCGTTCTCCAGGTCCGTCGGCCGCACCTTGAAGCTGGTGGCCTCCGAAGTCGGCAGCGCCACCGGCTCCCCGCCGGCCAACAGGACGATATCCCAGTAGCTGACCCAATAGGGGGTCGGCACGATTACCTCGTCGCCGGGGTTCAGCGTGGCGATCATGGCGTTCCAGATCACGGGCTTGCCGCCCGGCGAGACGTTGATCTGGCTGGGCTTGTAAGTCAGGCCGTTCTCGCGGGCGAACTTGGCGCAGATGGCCTCCTTCAGCTCGGGAATGCCGTCGACATTGGTGTACTTGGTCTTGCCATCACGGATCGCCTTGATGGCGGCTTCCTTGATGTTGTCCGGCGTGTCGAAATCTGGCTCACCCGCCGCCAGTGTGATGATGTTCTTGCCCTGCGCCTTCAACTCACGGGCTTTGGCGTCGGCGGCCATGGTGGCGGACGGCTTCACACGGGCGAGCGCGGCGGACTCCAGCGACATGGCGGGACGGTCTCCGAATGGGGGTGGAACGAGCGCGGCGGGGTTTAGCCTATGCTGTGCGGCAGCGAAACCCGGGGCGGCGGCCCCCAGACTATGAGAAGGCCTCCAACCCAATGTCGGACAGGTTGCGGCCGACGAGGCGAATGGCGGTGTCAGCGCCGTCTGATGGCCCGTCGATGTCGACAAACACGAACACATCACTCCCCACCTGAGCCGCCACATAGCGGGTGCCCGCTCCGGCCATATGCTGATTGGCGGTCACCAGGGCCTCCGCGTAGCTACCCGCCACGAACTCCGAATAGCTGAGCGCCGGGAGGGACAGATTGCCGAGCGTGCCGACCGCGGCGAAGCTCAGCTGATCGCCAGTTTCCCAGTCCCGGATCTCAGCCTCAACACCGGCCGCCGGCGAGACGCCCGCGACGAACTCAAAGCGATCGCGCCCGGTACCGCCGAACAACACGTCCTGGCCTCCGCCGCTGGTGCTGAGCGTGTCATTGCCAGCGTCACCATAGAGATTGGAGGTCTCCGGGCCCCGCGTGGCCAGTCGATCATCGCCATCTCCACCACGCAGCAGGTTGGAGCCAAAATCCCCGTCCAGGCGATCCGCGCCGGCGCCGCCCTGCAGGCTGTCATCGCCCAGGCCGCCCATCAGGGTGTCGTCGCCCAGGTCGCCGGAGAGCCAATCCCCGCCATCGGCGCCCTGAATGTCGTCCATACCTTGGCCGCCCAACAGCGTATCCGAACCCGAACCGCCGAAGATGAAGTCGTCGCCAAGATTGCCGTGGGCGAAGTCTCCGACATCGCCCACGACGCCGCCCGGCGCCGATGAAACATAGATCGCATCGTCACCCTGGCCGCCGAAAAGTGTGTCAGCGCCTGAGCCGCCCACCAGAGCGTCGTCGCCGGAATTCCCTTGCAGCAGGTCTCGGCCCGCCCCGCCTGACAGGGTATCGTGGCCAGGTCCGCCATAGAGGCCATCATCGCCGCCGCCCGTTGCGACTCGGTCGTTCCCCAGATCACCAATGTAGAGTTGAGAGCCATCGGCCATCGTCAGACCGCCAGCCTTCGAAATCTGCGCCAGTGCGGTCGAGAACGCCACGGCGTGGCCGTCGTAGGTCACGAGGATGCCCGGAACTACGCCCGGCGCGGGCAGCGCTAGAGGGTCGAAAGCCT
>NZ_JBILUK010000107.1:0-10624 GCF_044371015.1 Phenylobacterium sp. | reverse complement strand
GCTGGCGCGCGCCTCCGGGTCGCGGTCGGTCGGCGTCCAGCGAACGTGGGGCAGGGCGCGGGCGATGAACACGGCGTGCTCGCCGGCGCCGCTGGCCACCTCCAGCACCCGTGCGCCGGCGGCGAGGCGTGGGGCCAGGACCTGCAGAATGGGCTCGCGGTTGCGCGCGGTAGACGGCGAAGTCCGGGCGCCGGGCGGCGGAGCCTCGCTCACGCCAGGACGCGGCTCAGGAACGCCTTGCCGAGCCGCAGGCCGGCCTCGTCGATGCTGTGGCCAAGGCCCGGCGAGATGTGGGTGGCGACCTCGAAGCCCAGAGGTTCGAGCGCGGCCTTCGCCTGCCCCAGGGCCGCCACCGGGACCATCGGATCGGCGTCGCCGTGAATGAGCAGCAGGGGCGGCCTCGTGGCCATCTCGACGGCGGGCGCCTGCGCGTCGGCAAGCATGCCGGAAAAGCCCACAATGCCCGCCAGCCGCCGCGCGCGGCGCGGGCCGACATGCAGGGCGGTCATCGTGCCCTGGCTGAAGCCGACGAGGGCCAGCCGGTCTTCGAAGAGCCCGAACCGCGACAACTGGGCGTCGATGTAGGCGTCGACGATGGGCGCAGCTTGGCGGACGCCTGCGGCGCGCGCCTCCGGGCTGAAGCTGGTCAGCCCCCACCACTGATACCCGTCCGGTGCGCCGGGGCACGGTTGAGGCGCATTGGGCGACAGGAACACCGTATCGGGGAGGGCTCTGCGCCAATAGGGCGCAAGGCCGATGAGGTCTTCTCCGTTCGACCCGTAGCCATGCAGCAGGATCACCATCGACCGCGCCGCGCCGCCTGACGCCGGCTGGACCTCGGGCCCGGAAAGAAGAGAAGCACCTGTCATCCCCAAGGCGTGGGGGAGGGCGGCCGTTCGGTCAAGCCGCTGAGCGTGCGCAACGCAACGGAACCGGCGCCTGGCGTTGGGGCATGTGTCTTTGCAGCGCATGGCGGCGTTCGACGGCCCGGCGGCGGAAACGGAACATATTGCCAACATTCGTTGCTCGCTCTATCCCACCCCAGTGACCACCAAGTCCCCTGACGTCCTCTGCGCCCCGCCGTCGGATCTGACGGCGCTGACCCTGGCGGAGATGCTGGTGCGGGGGTGGCGGCTGCGGGGCCGGTGCACCGAGACGCGGCGCTGCCGGCTGGTGGTGCGGGTCAATCTGACTTCCCTGGTCCGGGTCTATGGCCCCAACCAGGTCTGGTGGGGCGCCAGGACGGCGTGCCCGCGCGAGGATTGCCGGGGCCGGATCGTCTATGCCGCGCAATCCATCGCCGGAGGAACCTGGGTGAGCCTGGACCGTGCGCCCTGCGAGGCGGCGCTGCGGCGTCGGGAACGGGCATCGCACCGCGGCGAGCCGCAGATCGAACGGGCGCCGGAGCCGAGGCGGGAAGTCTGAGACCGGCTTAGTCTGGCTGAATGTTCTCCGAATGTTCTTGCGCTGGCGAGCCGGACAGGCTAGGGTGCAGACTTACAGTCCTGCGAACCGCGCCGTCGACAGCGCAGTCTCTCGCTGGGACCGGCGCTGCCATTCCGCCCGATCCCAGGCCCCTGTAGTCCGCAGGCTGGCCTCGGACCTCTATGTCCGTCCCGCCAGGAAGCACCACCCCATGCGCCAGAATTCGAAAACGACCGCGCTCGCGCGTGCGCTCGCGCCAGTACGCGAGTCCAATCGGTTCTATTCGAGGCATCTGGCCCGGCCTGCCGGCTTCGGGGCCAGCGCGGGAGGGCGGCTATCGCGCCTCGTCCAGGCCGAACCGGCCCGGCGCCAGGCCCAGCGCCCGGCTGATCCGCGCGGCGGCCTCGCGCTCGGCGGCGTCGAAGCCGCCGTCGGCCGCGGCGATGGCGCAGGCGATTTAGACCACATGGCCCGCATCGGCGCCGGCCAGCGACCGCACCCTGGCCAGGGCGCGCGCCTCGGCCGTCTCGGGATCGTGGTCGAATTCGGCGGTAAGGGCGTCGAAGGCCGCCATGGTCGCCTTGAGGTCGAGGCCGGCGCCCAGGGCGAAGCCCTGCAGTCTGAGCAGGATCTGCCGCCGTTCTTCGCCGGTCACCCAGCCGTCGGCGTTGGCGACCAGCAGGCAGGCCGCGGTCAGGGTCTCGATGTGGGTCTGGTCCGGATGGGCGCGGAGGTCGGCGAGCGCAGCGCGGAGGCCGCGGTCGGCGGTCATCGGCGGGCCGGAGGGTTCATCGCATCACGGCGCCCGCGGGGCGGCGGCGGCGGTTCGACCCACATCGCCCAGGCCGGAGAAAGCGCCCAGACCCAGGGGGTCATGATGACGTTGTACGTTACGCGCTGTTCGAGGGTCTGATCCCGCTTGGAACGTAAAGGGGTGGGGGATGGTCTCATTGGGTCGCCTCCTCTCAGGGTAGAGGCGCGCCGCCGTCGCGATCGGTCAGGGGGGAGGTCGCGATCAGCGGACGACGACGCGCCTGCTGCGATCCGACATCGCGACCTGCTGTTCGAGGTCGCCAGAGGGGCCCGGCCCGCTCGACCTATCTGGGGACAGATCCGGCGACCGCAAGGGGGCGGCCGCCGGGATTCTGAAGCGGATCAGGGCGCCGAGGCGCCGGCCGGGGGCTTGGCCGCAGACGCGGCGGCGGCCTTCTCGGCCTCTTCAACCCGGGCGCCGGCCAGGATGCCGGGCAGGGCGTAGTTGCCTTCGTGGCAGGCGTATTCGTAGATCATGCCTTCCAGCGGCGAGAACTCGTATTCCCCGCCCCAGGGCTTGTCCCACACGGTCGGGTCTTCGACCTGGAAGGCGTAGTGCAGCCGGTGCTTGCCGACGCGGGTGAAGCGCTCGGTGACCTTGAGGTCTTTCCACGCGCCCATGAACTGTTGAGCCTGCGGGATGTTGACCGTCTCGACCACCAGGGTGTCGCCTTCCCAGCGACCGATCGAGTCGCCCATGTAGGGCCGCACGCCGTCGGTCCGGTGCTGGGCGTTCAGCCGCACGACCCGCGTGTCATGGATCATCTCGACCTGGATGACCACGGTGTCGGCCGTCTGAAGCACCTGATAGTTGTTGTTGTAGAACCCGTTGGGGAACATCGGCGGGCCCGAGTTGCGACCGAACGACAGGATGCAGCGTTCGCCCAGCGAGCGGGTCTCATAGCTGTCGAAGGCGCCCATGCCGCCGCCGAAGCGGGGCGGGGCGGGCGCGCCGGCCTTGCGGGGCGGCGGCAGGCCGTTGGGCGTGGTCAGGAGCGAGCTGCGCGGCTCGCCGTTCACCCGCATCACATGGTTGCCGGGATCGAGCCAGCCGCGGTTGTAACCGCCCACGTCGCCGCCGGCCGCCGCGAACTCTGGCCGGACGACGGTGGGGGTGGCCCGGTGTTCGGCCGGGGCGTCTGGGTCGGTGGGCTCGTTGCCTTCCTCGACCTCGCGCTCGGCGTTGGCCTCCATCTTCTTGACCTCGTCCTCGGTCAGCACGAGGCGGTCGCGGTGCTCAGCCCGGCGCGCCATCGGCGTCAGGGTGGCGTTGCTCCAGTAGCCGGAGAGATCCGGCTGGCCGAAGGCGTTGCGCGGCGCCTTGTAGGGCGCGGTCTTGCCGGCCTTGGCGGCAGGCGCATCGGCCGCCGCCGCGTAGGTGAACGGCATCAGCCCAAGGGCGGTTCCGAGGGCGAGGATGGCGGCGCGTTTCACGTTTCTGCTCCCAGACGGCGGCCGCGTCTGAAGCGCGGCGTCATACCGTGTTTACGAGAAACCGGGCCGTCCGGCAACGCGCCAGAGACGCCGCAATCAGCGGCCGACCACCCACTCGCTGACATAGGCGTGGGTCGTCCGCGCCAGACGCGGCGGGCCGGAAAAATAGAACTCGCTGCCGAACAGCACCCGCCGCTCGCGCCACGAGATCGGACCGGTGTCCTCGGTCTGGAGGACAGAGCGCAGTCGATTGTTCAGGCCGCGCGGCACGAAAGCGACGTAAGTAGCCTCGGTCATGACAGAATACACCTCACCCTGCTCCTGTTCCGGAGCCTCAATGGCAGGCAACAAAGCCTGAGTCCTGTGCAGGTCAAAGCCGGAGCGGCGCGCGGGCTGGACAAGGCTGCATCGGGCGGGCGAGTTGGACGCGGGTGACTGGGAGGCGTTTATGCAGCGAGTGGCTTTGGCGGTGTTGGCCTGGATCGCGGCGGTCCTGGTCCTGGCTCCGACGGCGGCGCTGTCCGACCCAGCCGCATGGCGCGCTCAGGCTGCCCGTGTGACCATCACCCGCGACGCCTGGGGCATCGCTCACGTGCGCGGCCCCACCGACGCCGACGCGGTGTTCGGCATGATCTACGCCCAGGCGGAAGACGACTTCAACCGCGTGGAGACCAACTACCTGACCGCGCTCGGCCGCACCGCCGAAGCCGAGGGCGAGAAGGCGATCTGGCAGGATCTGAGGGCCCGGCTCTATGTCGATCCCGAGGACCTGAAGGCCAAGTACCAGCAGAGCCCGGACTGGATGCGCAGGCTGATGGACGCCTGGGCGGCGGGGCTGAACCACTATCTGGCGACCCATCCGCAGGTGAAGCCCAGGGTGATCACCCGCTTCGAGCCCTGGATGGCGCTCTCGTTCACCGAAGGCAGCATCGGCGGCGACATCGAGCGGATCGAGCCGGAGGGACTGGCGGCCTTCTATGGCGGCGTGAAGACGGCCCGTCTGGCGGCGCCTATGGAGGTAGCGTTTCGCGATCCGCCCGGCTCGAACGGCATAGCGCTGTCGCCGAAGGTCACCCGCGACGGCCACGCGCTGTTGCTGATCAACCCTCACACCTCTTTCTTCTTCCGCTCAGAGATGCAGGTGACGAGCGGGGAGGGGCTCAACGTCTACGGCGCCGCGACCTGGGGCCAGTTCTTCATCTACCAGGGCTTCAATGACCGCGCGGGCTGGATGCACACCTCCAGCGGCGTCGACGTCGTGGACGAGTTCGCCGAGACCATCGTCCGGACGCCCGGCGCGCTGATGTATCGCCATGGCCCCGAGGCCCGGCCGGTGACAGTGAAGCCGGTGACACTGGCCTACAGAACAGCCGAAGGCGGGCTCAAGACCCGGACCTTCCAGACCTATCACACCCACCACGGGCCCATCGTGCGCGCCGAAGGGGACCGCTGGATCGCGTTCTCGATGATGCACCGCCCGATCGAGGCTCTGCAGCAGTCGTTCCTTCGGACCAAGGCGCGCAGCCTGGCCGAGTTCCTCAAGGTGGCCGAGCTCCAGGCCAACTCCTCCAACAACACCTTGTTCGCCGACGCGGACGGCCGCACAGCCTATCTCCACCCGCAGTTCGTGCCGCGGCGTGACGACCGTTTCGACTACTCCAAGCCCGTAGACGGTTCCGATCCTGCAACCGACTGGCGCGGCGTACACCCGCTGGCCGAACTGCCGCAGGTGATCGATCCCCGCGCAGGCTGGGTCTACAACGCCAACGACTGGCCCTATGCGGCGGCGGGCGCGGACAGCCCGCGCCGTGAGGTGTTCTCACGCTACATGGACGACGCCGGCCCGACGCCGCGCGGTGTCCATGCGGTCCGCGTGCTGGAGGGCAAGAGCGGGTTCACGGTCGAGAGCCTGCGGGCGGCGGCCTACGATCCCGATCTGCCGGCCTTCGACCGCCTTATCCCCAGGTTGATCGAGGCCTTTGATGCGGCGGCGCCGGAGACGCGGGCCCGGCTGGCCGAGCAGGTCGCCGCGCTCAAGGGCTGGGACCGGCGCTGGAGCGCGACGTCGACCGAGACCTCGCTCGCCGTCTTCTGGGCCGAGGCGCTTCACGCCCGCGCGGCGCCGCTGGCCAAGACATCCGGCCTGAAGCCGTTCGAGTACATGGTCGAGCGGATCGCGCCGACCGAGCATCTGGCCGCCCTGGCCGAGGCGTCGGATCGCCTGGTGGCGGACTTCGGAAACTGGAAGACGCCCTGGGGCGAGATCAACCGCTTCCAGCGGCTGAGCGGTGATATCGTCCAGGCCTTCCGCGACGACGGCCCCTCAACCGCGGTGCCCTTCACCGCAGGCGCCTGGGGCTCGCTCGCCTCATTCGCCTCGCGCCGCTACCCCGGGACGAAGCGCTACTACGGGACCAGCGGAAACAGTTTCGTGGCGGTGGTGGAATTCGGTCCGCGCGTGCGGGCTGTGGCGATCAACGCCGGCGGCCAAAGCGGAAGGGCCGGCGATCCCCACTTCAACGACCAGGCCGAGCGCTATGCCCGGGGCGACCTGCGCGAGGTGTGGTTCCATCCCGACCAGGTGGCGGCGAACGCTGTCCGCACCTATCGGCCGGGGCTGTAGCTGGCCGCCTAGGATCGAGGCCCGGAGTTGGGCTTGCGCGGCCGACCCATGGGCTTGCGGGGACCGCTTGAGCGCGGCGGCGCGGGGCCTGGCGCGGCGGAGGGGTTGATGCGGAGTTCGCCGGTGTCGGCGGCGGCGCGGATCGCCTGGGTGAACCTGGCCTCGACGTCTGACGCGATCTGGAACTTGGTCTCGTTGTCGAAGATGCGGATCAGGCCGATGTCCTTCTTGGTGACATGGCCCAGGCGGCAGATCAGGGGAACCAGCCATTTCGGATCGGCGTTCTTGCTGCGGCCGATGGGCAGGCGGAACCAGCCGCCGTCAGCGGCGGCGACCTGGGCCTGTCTCTCAGGCCTTAGCGGCCGGGGCTCGCCACCCCGGTCGGGCAGCATGTCCTCGGGCTCCGGAAGGCGAGACCGATAGAGGCGCACCAGGGCGGCGGCGACCGCCTCGGGGCTGCGATCGGCCAGCAGCCGCTGGCCCAGTTCCAGGTCCTCCGGCGTGGGGGGCTCGTTGAGCAGCGGATCGTCGAGCATCCGGGCCTGATCCTTGGCGCGGATCTCTTCCGGCAGGGGCGGGCCGGACCACTCGGCCTCGACACCGGCGACCTGCAGCAGGCGTTCGGCGACCCGGCGTTTAGAGTGGGGCACCATGACGACCGAGACGCCCTTGCGGCCGGCGCGTCCCGTACGGCCGCTGCGATGCAGGAGGCCGGCGGTGTTGGCGGGCAGATCGGCGTGGATCACCAGACCAAGGTCCGGCAGATCGAGACCTCGGGCCGCAACATCTGTGGCGATGCAGGCGCGGGCGTGGCCGTCGCGAAGGGCCTGAAGCGCGTCTGTCCGTTCCTTCTGACTCAGTTCGCCCGAGAGCTGGACGACGGAGAAGCCCCGCTCCCGCAGGGCGGCGTACATGTGGCGAACGCGCTCGCGGGTGGCGCAGAAGATCAGCGCGCCGGGGCTCTCGAAGTAGCGAAGCACATTGACGATGGCCGTCTCGATCTCAGTCGGCGCGATACGGACAGCGCGATAGGAGATGTCGCCATGGGCCTCGTCGCGCCGCAGCGTGTCGATGCGATGGGCGTCGCGCTGATAGCGCTTGGCCAGCGCCGCGATCTCGCGGGCGATGGTGGCCGAGAACAGGAACGTGCGACGTTCCGTGGGCGCCGTGTCGAGGATGGCCTCGAGATCTTCGCGAAAGCCCATGTCGAGCATTTCGTCGGCTTCGTCGAGGACCACGACCTTGAGGGCCGAGAGGTCGAGATTGCCCCGCTCCAGATGGTCTCGCAGGCGTCCCGGCGTGCCCACCACGATGTGCGCGCCGGCGGCCAGCGCACGTTGCTCGGCGCGAGGGTCCATGCCGCCAACGCAGGTGGCGATACGCGCGCCGGTGGGAGCGTAGAGCCAGCCGAGTTCGCGGCTGACCTGCAGGGCCAACTCTCGGGTCGGCGCGATCACCAGGGCCCGGGGCGCTTCGGCGCGGTCGAAGCGCTCGGCGTCTCCTAGAAGCGGGACGGCCGCGGCAAGCCCGAAGGCGACGGTCTTGCCGGACCCCGTCTGGGCGGACACCAGCAGATCACGATCAGCCGGCGCGGCGAGGACGGCCGCCTGAACCGGCGTCGGCTCTTTGTAGC
Source organism: Phenylobacterium sp. (assembly GCF_044371015.1). GTDB lineage: Bacteria > Pseudomonadota > Alphaproteobacteria > Caulobacterales > Caulobacteraceae > Phenylobacterium. Next base: position 2,696 of record NZ_JBILUK010000107.1, on the reverse strand, counting down.
CCTGGGTTTCGAGCGCGCGGGCCAGAGCGGGATGGGTGGCTGGGAAGGTCATGCGGATAGCTCCAGGCGCAGAGCCTGGCTTCAGCAGTCTGTGCGAGATCGGGCAGGGATCGCCGCCAGGATGTGGCGCGAGTGACGGGACTCGAACCCGCGACCTCCGGCGTGACAGGCCGGCGCTCTAACCAACTGAGCTACACCCGCGCGGAGCCAACCGGCATCGCGAAGGCGCGTCTCATATGTGCGGCCCGGAATCGTGTCAACGGCGTTAGGGGAATCCAACGTCGAGAAGGGCTCGATGAGGGGTTCTTTTCGCGAATGAATCTCAACTCCGGAACGATGCGGAACGGCGTTTGAAACCCGTCTCGGGTCGGTCTAGAAGGGCGCGCGACTCCCCGGAGACCCCATGGATTCCTTCCTGCTCGAGTACCTGCCGATCGCGATCTTCCTCGGAATCGCGGCGGTGCTGGGCGTGGTGTTCATTCTGTTCGCCTTCGTGGCGGCGCCCAAGTCGCCGGACCCGGAAAAGCTTTCGTCCTACGAGTGCGGCTTCAACGCGTTCGACGATGCGCGGATGAAGTTCGACGTGCGGTTCTATCTGGTGGCGATCCTGTTCATCATCTTCGACCTGGAAGTGGCGTTCCTGTTCCCGTGGGCCGTGTCGCTGATGAACCTGCCGCAAGAGACGGCGATCTTTGCGTTCTGGTCGATGATGACGTTCCTCGGCGTGCTGACGGTCGGCTTCATCTATGAGTGGAAGAAGGGGGCCCTGGAATGGGAGTGATCGTTCCCGCGGGCGCCGCCGGCCGCTCCACAGTCGAGGGTTATGACCCCAAGCTGCACGATCCGTTCTTCGACGGCGTCTCACAGCGGCTGGCCGACAAGGGCTTCGTGACGGCCAGTGTCGATGATCTGATCACCTGGGCGCGCACCGGCTCGCTGATGTGGATGACCTTCGGCCTGGCCTGCTGCGCGGTCGAGATGATGCAGGCGTCGATGCCGCGCTACGACATGGAGCGCTACGGTTTCGCGCCGCGGGCCAGCCCGCGCCAGTCGGACGTGATGATCGTGGCCGGGACGCTGGTGAACAAGATGGCGCCGGCCCTGCGCAAGGTTTACGACCAGATGCCGGACCCGCGTTATGTGATCAGCATGGGGAGCTGCGCCAACGGCGGCGGCTACTACTATTTCAGCTATTCAACGGTGCGTGGCTGTGACCGGATCGTGCCTGTGGACATCTACGTGCCCGGCTGTCCGCCGACGGCCGAGGCGCTGCTCTACGGCGTGATGCAGTTGCAGAAGAAGATCCGTCGGACCGGGACCATCGCCCGATGAGCTGGCCGGCGGCTGCGAGCGAGCTATCCAAGCTCGGCAAGGCGATCCTCAAGGAGGCCAAGGGGGTGGTCACCGGCGCCGATGTGGCGTTCGGAGAACTGACTCTGACCGGACCGCGCGATCGCGTCGTCGAGGCGCTGGCCTATCTGCGTGACGTGCAGGGTTTCCAGCAACTGGTGGACCTGTGCGGTGCGGACTATCCGGAGCGCTCAGAGCGTTTCGATGTGGTCTACCATCTGCTGTCACTGACCAAGAACCGGCGCATCCGGCTCAAGGTGTCGACGGATGAGGACACGCCGGTGCCCTCAGTTACGGGACTGTTCCCGGCCGCGGACTGGTACGAGCGCGAGGCGTTCGACATGTTCGGGATCTATTTCGACGGCCACCCGGATTTGCGTCGAATCCTCACCGACTACGGTTTCCAGGGCCATCCCCTGCGCAAGGACTTCCCGATGACGGGCCATGTTGAGGTCCGCTACGACGAAACGCTGAAGCGGGTTGTGTATGAGCCCGTGAAGTCTGTGGAATGGCGCAACTGGGACTTCCTCTCCCCCTGGGAGGGCGCAGAGCGCGGCTTTGCCGCCACGGTCCTGCCCGGCGACGAGAAGGGTAAGTGATGGCCGACGACATCGCCCCCCCCAAGGACGTATCGGGGCCGCTTTCGGACGGCGAAACGCCGGTCCGCAAGTTCAACATCAACTTCGGCCCGCAGCATCCAGCGGCCCATGGCGTTCTGCGCCTGGTGCTGGAGCTGGACGGCGAGGTGGTGGAGCGAGTCGATCCGCATATTGGTCTGTTGCACCGCGGCACTGAAAAGTTGTGCGAGGCGCGGCCATATCAGCAGACCATCCCCTACATGGACCGCCTCGATTACGTGGCGCCCATGAACCAGGAGCACGCCTATTGCCTGGCGATCGAGAAGCTCCTCGACCTTGAAGTGCCGATCCGCGGCCAGCTGATCCGGGTGCTCTACGACGAGATCGGCCGCATTCTGAACCACCTGATGAACGTCACCACCCAGGCGATGGATGTCGGTGCGCTGACCCCGCCGCTTTGGGGCTTCGAACAGCGCGAAAAGCTGATGGTGTTCTATGAGCGCGCGTCAGGTGCGCGGATGCACGCCAACTACTATCGCGTCGGCGGTGTGCGTCAGGATCTGCCCGAGGCGCTGATCCGCGACATCGACGACTGGTGCGACGAGTTCCAGAAGGCCTGGGCCGATCTCGATAAGCTGATTACCGGCAACCGCATCTTCAAGCAGCGCAACGTCGACATCGGCGTTGTCAGCCGCGAGGAGGCGATCGCGCGTTCGTTCTCGGGCGTGATGCTGCGCGGATCGGGCATTCCGTGGGACCTGCGCCGCG
>NZ_JBILUK010000262.1:0-4189 GCF_044371015.1 Phenylobacterium sp. | reverse complement strand
CGAGGCCATGACGCTGCGCACGATCCGCCTGCGCGACGTCGATGCCACCCTGCACATCTTCCCCTACAGCGAAGCCCAGGTGATCCATAACCGCAGCAAGGACTTCTCCGCCTATCTGGTGGAGGCGCCGATCAGCTACGATACGGATGTCGACAAGGCGTTGGCGGTGATCCGACAGGTTGGGGACGCAATGGCGGCGGATCCGGCCTACGCTGCGCGCATCAACCGGCCGTTCGAAGTGCTGGGCGTGGACCGGCTGACCGACAACGCGATCCATTTAAAGGCCCGTATCACCACGAGGCCACGGGACCAGTGGGAGGTCGGGCGTGAGTTCAATCGCCGTCTGTTGAACGCCTTCGAGGCCGAGGGCATCCGAACGCCCGTGAAAGCTGCGCCGGTCCAGGCCCAAGCGCTTGGCCCTACTGTCGAAAGCGCGAAGTGAACCTGAACATCGCCTGACCGTTAGCCTCCGGAGCCGTTCAGATCGCGCCGTCTAGAACGGGGCATCAACGGAAGCCGGAAGGACCCAAGCGATGCGCAAGTTCCCCAAGACCCCGAACCTCTCAATCCTCGGCGTGGCCGCGGCGCTCAGCCTGGCAGCCGTGGCGCCCGCCTCGGCCGGCGTGGTCGGCTGCGCGGCCCCGGGCGGCAAGCAGGAAGCCGGCGCCATTATCGGCGCTCTGGTCGGCGGGATCATCGGCAACCAGGTCGGCGGCCGGAACGCCAGTGGCGAGACCGTGGTCGGCGCGGTCGCCGGGGCTGCGGCCGGATCTGCGATCGGCTGCGAGATGCAGAAGGATCGTCCCAGGGCCCGGAGCGCCGTCTACAGCCATGACGGTCAGCGTTTGCGCGGCGATGTGCTGGCCGCCGACTATGTGCGGATCGGCGATACCTTCGTGGCCGAAACCCGGGTGAACGTGCGCGCCGCGCCGACCGCCGATTCCGCTCGGATTGATCGACTTGGGGCCGGTGAGCGCTTCCAGGCCCTGGCGCGCGTGCGCGGAACCGATTGGATTCTGGTCGGCCGCAATGGCGTGGGCGTGGGCTATGTCCGTGACGACTATGTCCGCCCGGCGGGCCGTCGATACGCCGCATACTGATCTCCGCTCGACCCCAAAATGGATCCCCCGGCGCGCGAGCGTCGGGGGTTTTTCGCGTTTCCAAGGGTCGATGGGCGCGCAGGCGGATGACGGCGGGGCGGGATCACCCTAAAGCTCTACCTTGGAACCATGGCCGCAGATCCAAGCACGACCCACAGGCTGCAGTCCGTCGAGCTCGACGAGGAGTCGCTCGCGGCCGTTTCGCGCGACCAGGAGCAGGAACGCCAGATCGCGATCTTCGACCTCTTGGAGCAGAACAAGTTCCAGCCGGACGGAGCCGAGGGCGGTCCATACGATCTGCGTATGGGACTGTTAGAGAACCGCCTGCTGCTCGACATCCGAGGGCCGAGCTACGAGCGGCGACATATCCTGTCGTTGTCGCCCTTCCGGACGCTGATCAAGGACTACTTCATGATCTGCGACAGCTACTATCAGGCCATCCGCAGCGCGACCCCGCAGCAGATCGAAGCCCTGGATATGGGTCGGCGCGGCCTGCACAATGAAGCCTCAGAACTGCTGCAGTCGCGGCTGTCCGGTAAGATCGAGACCGACCTCGATACGGCGCGGCGGCTCTTCACCCTGATCTGCGCCCTGCACTGGCGGGGTTGAGGCGTCATGGCGGCTGACCCCGGCGCTCGACTGCCCGGCGCAGTGCTGTTCTGCTGCAACTTCAACCAGGTGCGGTCGCCCATGGCCGAGGGGCTGATGAAACATCTCGCCGGCACGCGGGTCTTCGTCGACAGCTGCGGACTGCGGCGCGCGAAGTTCGACCCGGACGTCGATGACCTGCAATGTGATCCGCTGGCCGCCGCGGTGATGGGTGAACTGGGCGTCGACCTGACCCGGCATCGCTGCAAGACCTTTGGCGACCTCGAGGACGACTCTTTCGACCTTGTGATTTCCTTGACCCCTGAAGCCCAACATCGGGCCGTGGAACTGGCGCGCGGGCGGTCCGCGGAGATCGAGTACTGGCCCACGCCCGACCCGACGCTGGTCGAGGGCTCTCGTGAACACCGCATCGAATCCTACCGCCAGGTTCGGGATGGATTGGCGGACCGCATCAGGGCGCGTTTCGGGGTTTGAGCCCCACCCATCGACGCGAGGGCGCGGCTTGGGCTATAGGGAGACTCTGAAATGACGGCTCGCGTCCCGACGGCGCGGGCCGTCGTGTGATTCCAGGGTCATTGGACCCATGCTCGTCGGGGGAGTGAGAAAGCCTGCATGGCGAAGGAAGAACTGCTCGAGTTTCCCGGCACCGTCAGCGAGGTGCTGCCCAACGCGACATTCCGCGTGAAGCTCGAGAACGACCACGAGATCATCGCCCACACGGCAGGCAAGATGCGCAAGAACCGCATCCGCGTCTCGGCCGGCGACAAAGTGCTCGTGGAGATGACGCCCTATGACCTGACCAAGGGCCGCATCACTTTCCGCGTGCGCTAGAGCCGGGCCGCTTGACCGCCGCGTCGCGCCTTGTCCTCGCCTCCGCGAGCCCACGCCGGCTCGACCTGCTCGCCCAGATCGGCATTACGCCGAGCGCGGTCGCCCCGGCTGACATCGACGAATCCCCGCTGAAGGACGAGACGCCGAGGCGTCTCGCGCTGCGCCTCGCGCGGGAGAAAGCGGAGCGCGCTGCGCTTGGCCATCCGGACGCCATCGTGCTGGCCGCTGATACCGTGGTCGCTGTCGGACGCCGTATGCTGCCCAAGGCGGCGGACGATGCGGAGGTGGCCGCCTGTCTGCGACTCCTGTCGGGACGCGCCCACCGGGTAATGACCGGCGTGGCGGTGGCGGTTCCGGGCGGACGGGTCTCGGCGCGGCTGGTGGAGACGCGGCTGATTTTCAAGCGCCTGACGGAGGCAGAGATCTCCATCTATGTCGCGCTCGGCGAAGGGATCGGAAAGGCCGGCGGCTATGGCGTCCAGGGACGCGCCGGCGCGTTCGTGCAGTCGCTGTCGGGATCGTATCCGGCCGTGGTCGGGCTGCCCCTGGTCGAGACGGTGAACCTGCTGCGCGGCGCCGGGTACGCCGGGCTGTGAGTGATCGACGCGCCTTTCTGGACCGGGGCGTCGGCGAGACGCGTGGCGTGGTCACGCTCGACGGGCGCCCCGAGCGGCTGCTGATCCATCGTGATGATGATGATCCCTTCCTGCGCGTCGGCGCGAGGGTCGTCGCCCGCGTGGCGCAGGTCGATGCGGCACTGGCCACAGCCTTCGTGGATCTGGGGCAGGGGCGTCAAGCCGTGCTCAATTTCCGCCCGGACGAAAAGCCCGTGCGCGGCGCGGCGCTGGAGTTGGAGGTTCGAACCGAACCGCGGCGGGGCAAGCTTGCTACCCTGCGGCCGTTGGGCCCGGCCGAGGGGGCGCCGCGATTGATCGCTCCGGCGCCCGAAGTCGCGGAACTCGTGTCCCGACTGGCCCGCGTCCCGACGCTCACCGAGGGGCGAGCGGCCCGCGAGCAGGCGGACGCGGCCGAAGCCGAGGCCCTGGAGATGCTGCATCCCCTGCCGGGCGGCGGCGAGATCGCCATCGAGCCCACCCGCGCGCTGGTGGCCGTGGATGTGGATGTGGGCGCGCGCGGCGGCAGCGACGCCAAGCGGGTGACTCGGGCGGCGAATCTGGCGGCTTTGGCCGAAGCGGCGCGCCTATTGCGGCTCAAGGGGCTGGGCGGGCTGGTGGTGATCGACCTGGCGGGTCGGGGGCATGAGGCGACAGCGCTTCTGGCGGCGGCCAGGCTGGCCTTCGCGCCGGACAACCCCGGCGTGGCCATGGGCCAGATCGGCCGCTTCGGAACCCTTGAACTGACCCTGCCGCGTCGCGAGCGCTCTGTGATCGAGCGACTGTTGGGCGAGGACGGACAACCAACCGCCCTGGCCCTCGCGCACCGGCTGATGCGCCGTCTGCTGGCCGAGGGCGAGGCGCAGGGTGGGGCGCGCCTGGTGGCCCGGTGTGCGCCAGATGTCGCCGACGCGGCGCGTTCACTCGCCCCGGGCCTGGCGGCCCGCATCGGCGCCCGGTTCGAGATAGAGGCTCAACCGGCCTTTTCACGCGACCGGCTGGATGTAGCCGCCCGATGAGCCATCCTCCCTGCGC
>NZ_JBILUK010000185.1:0-6431 GCF_044371015.1 Phenylobacterium sp. | reverse complement strand
CATCTGCGGTCGGCCGATGGTGGAAGCCTACCGACCGTTCTGCTCGCGTCGCTGCGCCGATGTGGACCTGCAGCGCTGGCTGACGGGGGCTTACGCCATGCCCGCCGAGGAGGACGATCATGACGCCCAGGCCGCCGCCTCTGAGGACGATTGAGCCGAGAACAGGTCCCAGTCGGCTTGAATCAAGTCGATGGGGATAAAACGTGCTCGCCCCCTTAATGGCGAGGCCGTTTCCATCCGGTCACGATGATCCATCGTGACCGGGACGGCCCCTCGTCGCCGCCGCTGGACTTCAACGGCGCCCTGATTTATGGACGCGGCTCCCGCGCGGGCGGGCAGGCCTGGGTAGCTCAGTTGGTAGAGCAGCGGATTGAAAATCCGCGTGTCGGTGGTTCGAATCCGCCCCCAGGCACCATTTCTCCTACAGCGTCCTTGCAGGGTCCGAGACCGTTGAAGCGAACGGCCTGGGGACTGCGTTGATCTCCAAGGGCGCGCCATTCTCATCTTGTCGATACGTTCCGAGCTATTGCTGCGTTGCGGCATAAATCGAGTGCAGAGCGGCGCCGTCGACGTATCACGATGGCGCCCAATCGATGTGCAGCGCACAAAACTTCCGATGCGTCAGTAATTTGACGGGCCCGCGCGCGCTTCTGCCCCTTGACGCCTCGTTTGGGTGTTGCCAAAGGGTCGAGGCCGCTCTCCTAACAAAGCGGTAAGACTTTGAAGGCCCGCTCGCGGGCCCTCAAGGCCGTCCGGACCTAAGTACGTCGAGCGCCGCTGATCGTCAGCGGACCGCGTTCCGGGTCGGACGCACGACAGCGCCTCTGGGGCGTCGGGTCGCGTTTGCGGCTTGAGGTGCCGGGCTTGTATCAACTGGGGAAGAGACGCACCCGCGCGACGACCCTTTGGCCAATCGTGCTAGACCAACCAGGAACTGGCGACAGATGCTCGACAACAAATTGAAGATCACATTCTCGGCTCTCCTCGGCGCGATGGCGCTTGCGGCGAGCGCGCCGGCGTTCGCTCAGGACGCCGCCGCCCCCGCGGCTCCGGCCGCCGACGCTGCGGCCGCTCCGGCCGCCGATCCCGCGGCTGCGGCCCCCGCCGCCGCTCCTGAGGCGCCTGCCGCCGACGCTCCGGCTGATCCGCCGACCATGAAGAACGCCGGCAAGCTCAATGTCGGCACCATGTTCATGGACTCCGACCCGGTCGTGAAGGTCATCATGATCGGCCTGGTTCTGGCCTCGATTCTGAGCTGGGCGATCCTGATCACCAAGATCCTCGAGATGAAGGCGCTCTTTAAGGCGTCTGACGCCTTTGTTGAGGAGTTCCGGGGCGCCAAGAACGTCGGCGAGATGAGCCGCATCGCTCTTTCCGAGGCGCATGATGGCAATCCGCTGGCCGACATGGCGGCAGCCGCCGCTCAGGAGGTCGAACTCTCCAAGCAGGCTGGTCTCTCGATCGTCGGCGAGCATCGCGACTCCACCATTGGTCGCGCCCACCAGGCGGTCGGTGCGGTCCAGGCTCAGCTGGCTCGCCGCCTTTCGAGCGGCATGCAGTTCCTGGCGTCGTGCGGCTCCAACGGTCCGTTCATCGGTCTGTTCGGCACCGTTTACGGGATCATGAACTCGTTCATCGGCATTGCGAACACCAACACGACCAACCTGGCCGTCGTGGCGCCCGGCATCGCCGAAGCGCTGCTGGCCACGGGCCTTGGCCTCTTCGCCGCCATCCCGTCGGTTATCTTCTACAACTACTTCCAGACCCGCATCTCGGCTTACGGCGCGCGTTCCGAAGGGTTCGTCGCTGAGCTGATGAACGCGATCTCCCGGCAGCTCGACAAGGGGGCGTAACCTAGATGGCCGCCAAACTCTCGAGCGGAGGGGGCGGACGCTACGAAGCGGAACAGAACGCCGATATCAATGTCACCCCCTTCGTGGACGTGATGCTGGTGCTTCTGATCATCTTCATGGTGGCTGCGCCGCTGGCGAGCGTGACCGTAAAGGTCGAGCTCCCGCCTGCGGTGTCGCCGCCGGGCACCAACCCTCCCAAGCCGATCTACATCTCGCTCCAGCCGAACGGCGGCCTGTTCATCCAGGACTTCCGGACGGACCTTCCCAGCCTCGGTGACGACCTGCGGAAGAACCTGGGTGAGAAGCGCAATCCTACCAAGGAGCGCATCTTCATCCGGGCTGACAAAGACGTGCTCTACGGCGACTTCATGGGCGTGATGAACATGTTGCAGGACAACGGGTTCTACAGCGTGGCCCTGGTCGGCAAAGACGACAACTAAGGTGGTGACCCATGTCTGAGACATCACCGAACGAAGCCATTGTCCGGCACAACCCGTTTGACGATCCGCCGCCGGCCAAGCGCCCGGGGCTCGTGATCGCCGTCCTGGTGGCGATCGTGGTCCACGGGGCCTTGGGGGTTTATCTCTGGAAGGCGCGGTTCGAGCCCAAGTACAAAGAGTACTCGGACGAGATCACGGATGTGGCGCTGATCAAGCCACAAGCGCCACCGCCGCCGCCGCCTCCGCCGCCTCCGCCGCCGAACACGCCGCCGCCGCCGCCGCCCAAGCTGCAGCCAAGGCCGCCCGCGACGGTAATGGACATGCCCTCGATCCCGCCGCTGCCGGTTCCGCCGGTGGAACGCCGGATTGAAGAGCCTCGGCCTCCTGCGGCCCCGCCGCCGGAACCGCCGCGTCCGTCGGTGATCAGCAACCCGGACTGGCTTCGCCGCCCGTCTGGCGAGGACATCGCCCGCTACTATCCCGACCGCGCTCAGCGGATGGAAGCAGAGGGCCGTGCGAACCTCAGCTGCAAGGTGACCGCCCGCGGTACGCTCGAAGGCTGCACCGTGGTGTCCGAGGAGCCCGCCGACATGGGCTTTGGCGACGCCGCCATGCGGATGACGCGTCTGTTCAAGATGCGACCCCAGACCAAAGACGGGCAGCCCGTCGATGGCGGTACGGTCCGCATCCCGCTCCGGTTCGTCCTGCCCAAGGACTGATCCAGAGCCGTTACCTGAAACGCCCCGGTCGCGGCTTTCCGCGGCCGGGGTTTTTCGTGGGGCGGAGGGGCGCTTGATCCGCTCGTCCCACACCATTAGAACGCGCCTTCGCGATGCGCCGCCCTAGCTCAGTTGGTTAGAGCGCCAGATTGTGGCTCTGGAGGTCTCCCGTTCGATCCGGGAGGGCGGTACCATCGTGGCAACGGGGTCTTGCGACCACCAAAGCCTCATCTAGCCGAAGGTTGGCCCGACATAGAGCGGTGATGGGCGTTCCCTGGGAATTCTCCAGGACAGTTTGTCGCAGTGCAAAATTCGCCTTGCGTGCAGTGCAGCATAGGCGCATAACGACCTCGCCCTTTTGGGCGTTTCCTCCCTATGAACTGGCCGCGCCCTCGGGTGCGGCCTTTTTTTCGTCGCGTCCGGCGTGTACGCGCCCGTTCCGGTTGCTTGCGTTCTGCCTCTCATTGATCGACGTTCTCCCAAGGGAGACACGATGATTCCGGACACAGATCGCGTTGGCCGTCTGGCCCAAAACCTTGTCGAGCTGCTTTCGCCCTATGAGGAGGAACTGATCGAGCTGGAACGCGAGTTTCCACAGTATGGTCCCCTTCGGCGGGCCCTCGGCATCGCTATCGCAGAGGCCTGCTATGCGATTTCGGACCGGCCGGATCCGGTCCAGGCGTTCGCCCCACCGGCGGACAAGATCGACCGACGCGCCCGCTAGAGCGCGCCCGACCAAGATTGATTGGAGAGCCTGAAAGACTATGGCCAGCAAACCCGAGTCCGTCGCTGACCCCGTTGACGTCGCTGTGGGCGCGCGCATCCGGCTGCTGAGAAAAGTGCGCGGCCTGTCTCAACAGGCGCTGGCCGAGGCGGCCGGTGTCACCTTCCAGCAGATTCAGAAGTACGAACGCGGGGCCAACCGGGTCAGCGCCTCGATGCTGACGCGGATCGCCAAGACCCTGGAGGTGCCGATGGCCGAGATGTTCGGCGAAGCCACGACGTCGAGCGGGGCCGTCGACGAGGTGGCGGCCTTGCTGTCGGAACCCGGCGCGCTCGAGCTTCTGAAGGCCTATTCTGGACTGCCACGCGGCGTCTCACGGTCGGCGCTCGTCGAGTTTGTTCGTAGCCTCACGACGGCGCCCTAGGCCTGTACGGGCGATCGAACTCTAGGTGAGCGCCGCCAAGGCGCGATCCTTGATCGCCTTGTAGTCGACCTTGCCGTTCGGCGCGCGGCCGATGCTCTCGACCACCACGAGTTCACGCGGCGCCTTGTAGCCCGCGAGCTGGGCGCGGACGTGTTCGGCCAGGTCGGGCAAGGTCGGAGCGGCGCCCGCCTCAGGCTCGACCACCGCACAGATCCTTTCTCCAAATCGCGGGTCGGGCACACCGACCACCACGGCGTCGCGGACCGAGGCGTGGCGCTTGAGCGCTTCCTCGACTTCCTCGGGAAACACCTTCTCGCCGCCGGTGTTGATGCAAACCGATCCCCGGCCCAGCAGCTTCAAGGAGCCGTCGAGGTTCACCTCGGCCCAGTCGCCCGGCACGCTCCAGCGTACGCCCTCCATGACTTTGAAGGTCTTGGCGCTCTTCTCCTCGTCTTTGTAGTAGCCCATCGGCAGGAAGCCGGAGACGGCCACCAGGCCGCGTTCCCCGGAACCGGGCTCAACCCGCCGCCCGTCCTCGGTGAATACGCCGGTATTGGGACCAAGCATGAAGGCGGCGGTCTGGGCTTCCTGGCCGGCGGCAGAGGCCGAGGCCCCCAGGCCCACAGCTTCAGACGAACCGAAACTGTCGGCGATCATCGCCTGCGGAATGTGGCCGAGCAGGCCGCGCTTGTTCTCCTGGCTCCACATCGAGCCTGACGAGCTCATGGCGCGCACGCTGGAGAGGTTCCAGCGGCCCGGATTGGCGTCCAGCGCCTCCAGCATCGGCGTGGAAAAGGCCAGTCCGACCAGGACCACATTGGTGGCCGAGAGCCGCTCGACCTCGTTCCACAACTCCACGGCGTCGAACTTGCGCGAGGGCAGGCTGACCACGCTGCCGGCGTTGTTGAAGGCGATGAAGGCCGAGAATTGCCCTGTCCCGTGCATGAGCGGCGCGGCGACCACGCTGATCGGGCGGAGATGCTCTGGGTTCTGGTGCCGCGCGATCAACTCCGCGATCGAGGTTGCGGGCGGAATGCCCAGGGCGGCGTTGCCGCCGGCGCCGAGCACCTGGAACAGATCATCCTGCCGCCACATCACGCCCTTGGGCATGCCGGTGGTGCCGCCCGTGTAGAGCAACAGGAGGTCATCGCCCGAACGACCCCAGGGTGCGCGGACCGGGCGCGACGCCGGCGTCTTCGACACCACCGCATCGTAGTCATCCGCCCAGGTCGGAACGGCGTAGCCGGGTTCCGCCACGGCGATCCAGGCCTTCACCTTGGGCAGGCGCGGACGGATCTTCTCGATCAGTTCCGCAAAGCCGGCGTGGAACACGACGGCCTCAGCATCGGCGTTGTCGAAGAGATAGGTCACCTCTTCGGGGCCGTAGCGATAGTTGGTGTTGACCGGCGCCAGGCCCGCCTTGAAGGCGGCGAAGTAGGTCTCGAGGTACTCCGGGCCGTTGAAGAGGTAGCCCGCGACCTTGGCCTGATGGCCCAGGCCGCGCGCCAGCATGTGGGCGGCCAGCGCATCGGCTCGGGCGTCCATCTCGGCCCATGTCAGCACCCGGGGCCCCTGAATCTGGGCGGGCGCGGCAGGTTGGGCGGCGGCGATGGCCTCCCACACATCGGCAAGCGTCCATCCCATCCGCGTCAAGGCCTCCCAGCCGGTCTTGTGATTGGAAGCCAGCTTGGGGGCATGCCCTTGGGGGAAGTCAATTCGCCGGCGACGGCCGTCGGCGGAGGGTGCTGATGGACCGCCCCTTTCCCCGGCGCCCCCCGGGCTTGTCCGGGGATCCATTGCGCGCCAACCTTGGGTCTAGTCCGGCCTTGCCCTGGACAATGCGTGGCCCGGACAAGCCGGGCCATGACCAGGATCAGTTTCAGTCCGTAACGCGGCCTCTGACGCGTACGCCATGTCCTGCTCTTCAGCGCGGGCGTGCACCCTTACCCCCAGCCCTTCTCCTGGATGCTGCCGCGATCCGCGTCGAGCGCCGGGACTGAGGGATCGATCACGCCGGGTTCGTCCCGAAAAGTGATCGGCGTGCCGACCACCTCGTTTCCCTCGGGGTCGAAGGCCAGCATGCCGCGCGCGGCGACCGCCGGGTCCTCAAAACCTTCCTTCAGGTTCCGCACGGGCGCGAAGCAGACGTCCTTGCCCTCGAACCACGCTTCCCATTCCGCCCGGGTCCGGGCCCGGAAGGTCTCACGGTAGAAGTCGCGCAACGGGTACTGACCGGGGCCGGGTTGCAATTCGGCATAGGGTAGTAGGTCG
>NZ_JBILUK010000106.1:0-10647 GCF_044371015.1 Phenylobacterium sp. | reverse complement strand
GGAATTCGTGACAGCCGAGGCTGTTGCGGCGGCCAGGGGCCAAGCTTGGGCGGCGCCCAAGTGCATCACGCCGACGGAAGCGCGGCGGTTGAAGCAGCTGACAAATGCGCGCCAGGAAGTGGCGAGCCTGAGGTAGAGGGCGAGGCCCGAGACATTGATCTGATGCGCGATCTCGTCGCCCCACCGGCTTCTACGGTGGCGGATTGCGCTGTATTCGCCCTTCACTGTTCGAGCGGGCCGCGCCCGGACTATCTCGGCGCATCCGGAAAGGCGGGAGCGTCGGGACCGGCGGTGGTCTCGCTTGGGGAAAGCGGCGGCGGCTTTGTCTTGCTGCGCGTAGCTTCGACCATGGCCAGGACGGCCTCGGTTACGACTTCCGGACGATCGTTCATCAGAAGGTGAGACGACAGAACCGTGCGTTGAAAGCCCCGACGCGACGAAAGTGCGATCCTCAAGTGCTGCAGCTCCAGCACCGACTGGGGCTTGTCGAGACCAATCGTGGGCGCCGCCTGAGCTGTGTCGGACGCCGTCAGGACGTAGAGCGGGACGTCGGCCAGCAGTTCGCCCAGTCGCCCCACCTGCATGGAAGTCCGGCTGAAGATGGAGTCCAGCTCAGAGAGACGGTTGTCCCAAACCAGGGCGTCGCGTCTGGCGCCGGCGCCGCAAGCGGCCCAGGCCGGGTCGTCGTTGGGCGGAGGCGGGTTGGCTTCGGCCGCGCCACGGCAACGCGCCAGGCGACGACGGATGCCGTTCAGGCCATCCAGGGTCGATGGGACAATCTGTTCCACGCTCGGATCCACCAGCACGAGGCCCGCCACCTCGTTCGGACGCCGAGCCGCGAGAAGGCGGACATAGAGCCCGCCCGCCGAGTGGCCCACCAGCACGAATGGACCGCTCTCGCCGGCGGCATCCAGGGCGGCGTCGATATCCCGCGCGATCGCCGCGCCATCGCGTGGAATCGGGCCCGGCGGACTGAAGCCATAACTCGCGCGATCATAGGCGCAGACGCGTGTAGTGCGGGACAGACGCGGCTGGACCTTGCCCCAGGCGAAGGCGCCTGCGCCGTATCCCGACTCCAGGAGAACTGTCGGCGTTCCTGACCCGGTACAGCGGAGATTGAGCTCGCGGCCGTCCGGTAAGGTCACGAGGCGATCCGGCTTGTCGGCCGACCGCGCGCCCTGGCCGCAGCCGCCCAGGACGGCCACACCGACAAGGGCCGCGGCCAGCCTGCGCCATTGAGAGTTCGGAAAGAGTCGCGCTGTCATTGTGAAGAGGATACGGCACGATCCTTGCTGGTGCGTGCAAGTCCGTTTGACCGGACCGGGCGGCTCGCCGACAATGGCGTGGCGCAGGATTGGCGGAGGCGTTGAGTGGAAACCGTCTACGATTGGATCACCGTGGCGATTTTCGGTGGGCTGGTGGTGCTGTTCCTGCATCGCTCGGTGCAGCCTGAGGAGCCTCAGGACACGATTCTGCACTACCTGCCTCCGGCGGTCGGGTGCGCGGTGGCCAACTATGTCGGCAATGAAGGCTACGGCCTCTACTCGTTCCTGATCGTTCTGGTCGTGGTGGCCTATGTGGTGCTGGTGCTAAAGCCCTTCGGCATCAAGTTCTGGCGCTGACCGGAGCCTGATCAGCGATCCAAGCCGTAGCGGTAGAGCAGTCTCAAGCCGATGTCGCCAAGGCCCGGATTGTAGTCGCCAGCCAGCTTTCCGTGGCTCAGGTGGATCCAGGAGACCTCGACTGAGAGGCGTCGCGTGGCTTTCCAGCCAATCGACAGTTCCGGCTCGAACAGGACGCGCGATCCCAGATCAAGCTTGGTCTGGAAATCATTGAGCCGTTTCAGGCGTTCGGCGGGCGTCAGGCCGGGCTCGTCCGGGCTCGGCAGGTTCACGCGGCCGTCGTGGATGGCGAGGCCGATCCCGGGCTGGACATAAAGCCGTTCGGACAGCGGAAACCGCCAGGCCAGGCCGCTCGCCAGATAGTTGGTGCCGCCGGAAGTGTTGACGCCGACCAGCAGGTGGACCCGGGGTCGGCCCAGGAACTTCAACTCATCAAGCGCGGTGGTGCGGACGCCGGTTACGATCTGGGCGCCGTCCTCAAACTTTCCGAAGGAAATCCCATCGTCGACATCGTGGGCATAGACGCCCGTGAACACCTCGCCCGCCGTCGCCGGCGCGGCGATTGCGGCAATGGCCAGAGCGGCGAGCACGGTTCGCATGGGGTGAGTCTACCGTACGGCCTCGGAGTCGCCCAGCAGGGCCGGGGCGGTCTTGAGAATGATCGCGATGTCGAGCCAGAAGGATCTCCGTTCGACGTATTCGAGATCAAGGGCGACGCGGCGTCGCACGTCTTCAGCCGTGTCGACAGGACCGCGGGAGCCATTCACAGCCGCCCAACCGGTGAGGCCGGGCTTGATGCGGTGGCGGTGAGCATAGGTTTCGACCAGCTTGGACGCTTCGGCGCCGCCGGAAAGCATGCCGATGGCGTGCGGACGGGGCCCGACCACCGACATCTCACCGGAAATGATGTTGAAGATCTGCGGCAGCTCGTCGAGGCTGGTGCGGCGGATAAAGCGGCCGACCCTGGTGACACGGTCATCGTCGGCCGTCACCTGACGCGCGGCGGTGGCGTCGGAGGCCTCGACCCGCATTGAGCGGAACTTCCAGACCACAATCTCCTCGTTCATCAGACCATGGCGGCGCTGGCGGAAGAAGACCGGGCCCGGGCTGTCCAAACGAATGGCCACAGCGACTGTCGCCATCAGCGGCGCCAGCGCGATCAGGCCCGCGATCCCCAAGGTGAGATCGAGCGTCCGCTTGGCCATGAGGTAGCCGGAACGCTCCTTGGCGCCCGAGACCTGCATCAGGTCGAAGTCGGCGATCCGCCCGACCGCACGGCTGGCGGCCTCGTCATCATCGTCATCGAGCAACAGGGAGACGGGATTGGGGACGGGCGCCAGTCGCTCGATGAGCTGGGCGATGCGCGCGCTGGCCTGTGGCGGGACGGTGACGACGATGCGGTCGACGAAAGGCAGAATGCGGTGATCGATCAGGTCAGCAGTCTTGCCCAGCACCGGCACGCCCACGACCTCGGGGCCAACGCGGTCGCTCCGGTCATCGAAGATGCCCAGGATGTTGACGTCGCGGGTCTTGAGCGCGCGGCGGATCAACTGGTGCGCAGCGGGCGTGCCGCCGACCACAATCAGGTTCGGGGTCAGCAAGCCCTGGTGGCGGAGGCGTTTCAGGATCGCGCTCCAGCCCCAATGAGCGATCACCAGAGCGCCCGTGGCGGCGAGCGCCCAGGCCGCGCAGGCCAAAGCCGGGAAGGCGGGATCGAGCAACCCGCTGACGGCTCCTGCGGCGCCCGCTGCGGTGGTTGCGGCCAGCGCCAGTCGGCCGAAACGACGGTGAGCACGCTCGCGCGCATTCATGGCGTAGGCGCCGGTGGAGACCAGCAGGATGATCGCCGCGAGCGGCGCGCCCAGCGCCATGGTCTCCGGCAGGCGGAAGAAGAGGCCGGCCAGAGCCGAGGCCATGAGCAAGGCCAGGACGTCGCCGGCCTGGAACAGACGGGCGAGGCCTGGGCCGGACACCCGCGCGCGCACCGGGCGCAGATGCTCGGGCCGCATCGGGCCCCTGCGGTGGCTCTGAGGTTCCGCATCAGCTGTGAAGGTGGCGCGATGAGCGCCGCTGTCGTCCGCCATTCTGGCTGCCCTGACCTGTTCTCAGCGGAGAGCCTAGCGGCTGCGCCTGAGCGATCGGTTAAGGCGGGAGACCGGCGCTCGCGTCAGTAGGCGTTGGAGTCGGTGAAGACCAGCGGCACGGTCTTGAGCGCGATCTTGATGTCGAGCCAGAAGGACCAGTCATCAATGTAGGCGTTGTCGGCCTCGATGCGGGCGACGATGGCTTCGATGTCCTTGACCTCGCCGCGATGGCCGCAAATGGCGGCGTAGCCCGTGAGGCCCGGGCGGGCGCGGAACCGGCGGGCGTAGTTGGGCACCTGCTCGCCCCACGCCTCATCATGGGCGACCGCATGGGGTCGCGGACCGATCAACGACATTTCGCCTCGAAGGACGTTGAGCAGCTGCGGCAGTTCATCGAGGCTGAGCTTGCGCAACACCCCGCCGAGAGCCGTGATGCGTGTATCGTTCTGGGTCGCCTGGCGGACGGTGCGCCCATCCTCCGTGACGGTCATTGTACGGAACTTGAAGACCGTGAAGATCACGCCATTCAGTCCTGTGCGGCGCTGGCGGAACAGGGCCGGGCCCGGGCTCTCGAGGCGCACGAGGATAGCGATCGTCAGCAGCAGCGGCAGGAACACCAGGAGAGCAAGCAGCGCGCCGAGAATGTCGAAACAGCGCTTGCGGCGACTGGTCGCCACAGCCAAGCGCGCAAGGGGAATTGGAGGGCTCACCGGCGCCGACGCCGAGGCATCACACGCCGCCGCCCAGCGGGGCGGCTCGGCGACTGTGCGAAACTGCGTGAGCTCGGTCATTGGCGCACGAGCGCCGCCTGCCGGCGGCCCGATTGATCGAGGCCTGCGACGTCGGTGAGGAAGGCGGCCAGAGCTTCCGCGCTCCAGAGGCGAACCAGCAGGCCCGCGCCGCGGCCGTCGAACTCTGTGCGGATATGGGCGTCGCCATCCACTTGCTCGGCGTGGCGGCCGATGAAGCCGTAGAAGGCGCGGCGAATCCGGTCCGCGTCCTGATCAGCCGTGAAGCGCGTTTCAAAACCGGACATCTTTCCCGACCGTCCCTTTGATCACGCCTCGTCATGAGCAAGAGCCGCGCCAGGGTTCCCGTCCGGTGGGCCGCATGATCTGAAGCATATTCGTGGCGTTGGGCCGCGCGGTTGCAGTTCAGTTTACAAATCTTGAACGCATGAGGGCCGGACCGGTTCAACCGGCGCGATCAGTACGCCTGCGGATCGCGGAAAATCATCAGGGCGGTCTTGGCCAGGATCGCGATGTCGAGGCCCAGCGACCAGCTGTCGATGTAGAGGTTGTCCGCGGCGACCCGGCCCCGCATGCAATCGGCGCTTTTCAGTTCACCGCGAAATCCGTTGATCTGAGCGAGGCCCGTGAGACCGGGTTTGGCGCGGAAGCGATCCGCATAGGTGGGGATGAGTTCGCCATACTGCACGTCGTGGGCCAGCGCGTGAGGTCGGGGTCCGACGACAGACATGTCGCCACGCAGGACATTGAAGAGCTGTGGAAGCTCATCAAGGCTGAGTTGACGCAGGATCGCGCCGACAGCTGTTACGCGGGCGTCGCCGCGCGTCGCCTGGCGCACACTGGCGTTGTCCTCGGCCACGGTCATTGTGCGGAATTTGTAGATCGTGAAGACGCGGCCCATGTGGCCAGTGCGGCGCTGTTTGAAGATGACCGGCCCGCCTGACTCCACGCGCACGGCCAGAGCGATGCAAACCAACAAGGGCGCGAACAGCAGCAGGGCGCCCAGCGCTAACAGAATGTCGATTACGCGCTTGCCAGGACTCCGGGCGACATCCGAGGAGGTAAACGCCGACATCTCCAGCTCTGCCGGGCGAAGCGCCGGCAGGGCTGAGGGAGCGGTTCTGGCGGCGACGTCCGTCATGACGGTGCTTGGGCGAGCCCCTTGGTTGCACTGCACTCGCCCTTAGCCGATCCACGGCCTGTTATCCATCTCCGCAAACCGAACCTTTACGCTGCAAGTGGTTGAGTCGGCCGACCGCCCGAGAACTGGGCGTGTGGAGCCAAACATGCCCTCCGATGTGTCAGTGGAGTTCGCCCCCAACCGGGTGATCGACGAGCGCCCCGCGCGGCGACTACCTATCGGGGTCGGCCTGACGATCGGCGCCTGCGCCTCGGTCGCACTTTGGACGATGATCGGCCTCGGTCTGAGCTCACTCTTCGCCTGATACTGAAAAGATTAGACTTTCCCTGAGGCGTCTGCCGGACTAGGTGGGGCGTAGCCAATGGCTCAGCGCGCCTAGGGAGAGCCTGATCCCCAACCTGATCCAACCTTTGATCCTGTGCGGCGGCGCGGGTTCGCGGCTGTGGCCGTTGTCGCGCCCGGAGCTTCCCAAGGCGTTCCTGGAGGTGGTCGACGGCGCTGGAACCGGGCTCTCGGCGGCTGTGAGGAGGGCCGGATTGGTCCGCGGCGCGGGGGTTCCCGCGACGATCAGCCACACCCGCCACGCGGCCAAAATCGCCGCTGAGGAGGGCATCGGGACCGTTCTCCTTGAACCTGAGTCCCGCGGGACAGCCGCCGCAGTGGCCGCGGGCGCCGCTTGGCTGGCCGGCGTCGCTTCTCCGGAGACGATTCTCGTCGTGTTGCCCTCCGACCACCACGTGGTGGACGAGGCGGCGCTCGCGGCGGTCATCGCGCGAGCCGCGGATCTCGCCCGTAATGGCGCGCTCGTAGTGTTGGGCGCCCGGGCCGAAGGCCCCGAGACGGCCTATGGCTATATCCTGCCCTCCAACCTACGGGATGGCGTCGCCGACCTAGGCGCGTTTGTTGAAAAGCCATCGCAAAGCCGGGCTGAAACCCTGGTCGCCGCAGGGGGGCTCTGGAACTGTGGCGTGTTTGTCGGTGCGGCCAGCGTGATCCTAGAGGAGTTGCGGCGCTGGGCTCCGGCGGTCGCGTCGGCGGCGGAGGCCGGCGTTCGGGAAGCACGGACGACCAATGCGGGCTTCGAAATCGGTCCTGGTTTCGACAAGGCGCCGATCGCAGCCTTTGATACGGCCGTCATGGAGAAGACCGAGCGCGGGCGCGTGGTGACCGTGGACTGCGGCTGGTCGGACCTGGGCGCATGGGACGCCGTCTGGCGCGCTGGACGAAAGGATGCCGACGGCGTGTCGCGGACCGGGGATTCGGCAGTCACGGACGGCCGAAACGTTCTGGCGCGAGCTGCGGCGGGCGTAAGCCTGCGTGTCATCGGCGTATCGGGCGTTGCAATCGTGGCAGAGCCCGGCGCCGTGTTGGTCACCGGCCTCGACCAGACGCAAGCCGTCCGAGACGTTGCGCCGTCGGCGCGGTTCGGCGCACTGCCGGAGGCGGCGCGAGGGCTGGCGGACTGGTTCCGGACCGCAGCGCTGCCGTTGTGGAGTACGGCGGGATTCGACGAGGTTCGTGGTGACTTTCGCGAGGCCCTGACCTGGCATGGACGGCCGCATGACCCGCGGCGCCGGCTTAGAGTCCAGGCGCGGCAGGCCCTTGTGTTTGCGCAGGCCCAGGCTGACGGGTTGCCAGGGCCGTGGCTGGCGTTGGCCAGACGCTCGCTCTCGACCTTTCTGGAGGCTGCGCGGCGGGAAGACGGTCTCTACAAGAGCGCATTACGGGTGGACGGCGCCGACCTGGATCCGGAGGCGCGTCTCTATGAGCACGCTTTTGTCCTGCTGGCCCTGGCGGGCCTGACGCGGGCGGAGCCCGAGACGGACAGATGGCGCGCCGAGGCGCTGCGAATTGCCGATGCCTTGCTCGGATTTGCTCATGCCGGAGGTTTCCGAGAAGCCGGCGAAACGCCCTTTCAGGCCGATCCGCAGATGCACCTTCTGGAGGCGGCCTTGGCCTGGCGGTCGCTTGATGGGGACAATGTCTGGCAGGCTTTGGCTGACCAGGTGGCGGGTCTGGCCCTCGGCCATCTGATCGACCTCGGCAGCGGCGCGGTGCGCGAACTGTTCGACGCTGACTGGCGGGCGTTGAGCGGCGAAAGCGGTCTGATTGAACCCGGGCATCAGTTCGAGTGGGCGTGGCTGCTCCATGAATGGGGCGGAGCCGGATCGGAAATTGTCCAGCGGCTGTTTTCGGTGGGGGAGCGGGGCGTGGATGCCAGGCGCCAGGTCGTGGTCGACGCCCTATGGGATGATCTGGGCGTGCGTCAGGGCTCCGCCCGTCTCTGGCCACAGACCGAGCGTTTGCGGGCGGCTTTGGTGTTGGGTGAGACCGAGGCTGCGCTGTCCGCCGCCAATGCGATCTGGCGGTTCCTCGATCTGTCGATCAAGGGTGTCTGGCGCGAGCGAATGGACGACAGTGGGGCGTTTGTGGATGCCCCGTCGCCGGCGAGTTCTCTCTATCACCTGCACGGGGCCATCTCGGCCCTGGTCCGGGCGACCGGCGAAGCGTGGTAGAAGCCGCGCCATGACGTCAAGCTCTGCTGTCCCCAATCCCTTCACAGGCGCGCCGGCGCGGATCGCGGTGCTTGGCTTGGGATATGTTGGCCTCCCACTTGCCGTGGCTTTCGCGCGGGCTCACGACGTTGTTGGGTTCGACATCGATCCCGACCGAATTCGAGAACTCAAGGAAGGTCGTGATCGAACACTGGAGGTGGAGCCGGAGACACTCGCGGGGGCTGGCGTTGGCTTCACCACGGATCCGGGCGCGCTGTCGGATCGAGATGTGTTCATCGTCACCGTGCCCACGCCGATTGACGCCGAAAAGCGGCCTGACCTGTCGGCGCTGGACGCGGCGAGCCGGACCGTGGGCGGCGCGATCCGGCCGGGTGGCGTGGTCATCTATGAGTCCACGGTCTATCCGGGCGCAACGGAGGAAATCTGCGTGCCGGTGGTTGCCGAGACCTCCGGGCTCGCCTTCAATCTCGACTTCTTTGCGGGATACAGTCCCGAGCGGGCCAACCCTGGCGATAAGGCCCACCGGTTGGCCGACATCGTGAAGGTCACGGCCGGCTCGACCCCGCAGGTCGCGGCGTTTGTGGATGCGCTTTACAGGTCAGTGGCGTCGGCGGGGACCCACCGCGCGAGTTCCATCCGCGTGGCCGAAGCCGCCAAGGTGATCGAAAACACCCAGCGGGACCTGAACATCGCCCTGATCAACGAGTTTGCTCTGATCCTGGGACGGCTGGGGATCGACACGGAAGAGGTGCTGGCCGCGGCGCGCACCAAGTGGAACTTCCTGGATTTCCGGCCCGGCTTGGTGGGCGGTCACTGTATTGGCGTCGATCCCTACTATCTCACGCACAAGGCCGAGGCTGTTGGATATCGGCCTGAGGTCATCCTGGCTGGTCGCCGGATCAATGACGGCATGGGCGCGCATGTGGCGCGGGAGGTGATGGCGGCGATGGCGGCCAAGGGACGGTCGCCAAGTGGGGCGAGAATTCTGGTGATGGGTCTCGCCTTCAAGGAAAACACGCCGGATCACCGGAACACCCGCGTGATCGACATCATCCGCACGCTGACCGAGGCGGGTTCGTCCGTGGACGTCTGGGACCCGTGGATCGCGGCGGCCGATGCGAAGTCGGAGTACGGGCTGCAGCTGATCGAGGCGCCGGAGGCGGGCAGCTATGACGGTATCGTGCTGGCGGTCGCCCACCGGCAGTTTCGCGAGATGGGGTCCGAAGCGGTGCGGGCGCTGGGCCGGCTCGGTGCGGTGATCTTCGACGTGAAGTCGATACTGCCGAAGGCCGATGGCGATCTCAGGCTATAGCGGCCGGCGGCCCTTCGAGAGGACCGCCGGTGCGCGCCTAGAATGTGTAATTGATCTTTCCGTACCAGTAACCGCCATTGATCCCGAATGCGGAGAATGTCGGATACTGAGTCACGTAACCGTTGGCATTTGCGGCCAGGAAGGTGTCGCGATAGGCTTGGTTGAGTTTATCGGGGAACTTGTTGAACAAGTTGTTTGCTCCGACCGTGAGCTTGACCGATTCGAAGACCTTGTAACTGATCTCAAGATCTGTTGTCAGCGTCGTGCCGATCCCGAGCTTGAAGCAGTTGGAGGCCGGGAGGGACAACGGGCAGCCCAGGCGATTGTTGAGGATGGACGCCGGGCCGTAGAGGCTCTCCTTCACGTTCACGGTGAGATCGTTCCAGGTCCAAAGGGCGCCCAGAACGGCACGGTACTTGGGCGTGCTGGTTTCCAGGAAACCCACCGAAGTCCGGTCGAACAGCGATGCGCCCTGGAGTTGCGCCGGCGGGGTCGCAAATTTGGTGACCTTCGTGTCTGACCAGTTGCCGGTCAAAGACCACTGCACGCTGCCCCAGTCTTCAAGATCGGAACGCATCGTGACGACCAGGTCGGCGCCGCGGGTTCGGGTGTCCAAGCCATTGGTGAAGATGTTGATCCCCGTCTGTGTGACGGTCGGGTCAAGCACGCTGCCGCTGGCCAGAATCGCGGCGCGCACCGCCGGCAGGTTGATGGTTCCGCCCGAACCGAACAGTGTGGCCGACCCAACGACCCGGTCCCGGATTGAGATCTGGTAGATGTCGAGCGTCGCGGTTACGCCCGCGCCCGGTTTGGCGACGAACCCGATGCTGTAGTTGCGCGATTTTTCCGCATCGAGGCCGTTGACACCGACAAGCGCGGCGGCGGGCGAATTCGGCGGAAGCTGGACGAAGGCCGAGGTGGGCGACACGTTCGTGGCCGAATAGTTGCCTTCCGCCAAGGTGGGCGCCCGGAAGCCGGTGCTGGCCGTGGCCCGAACGGCGAACGTCTCGTTGAAGTCGTAGCGGCCGGTCGCCTTGACGATGAAGGTGCTGCCGAAATCGCTGAAGTCCTCGAAACGCGCAGCCAGGTCGAGCTTGACCGGTTCGGACGGCTGGAGCGCGACGTTGGCGTAGGCGGCGTAGCTGCGCCGCTTGCTCTTGCTGGCGTCGGTAGGTTCAAAGCCCGGATAGGCCTGGACGCCTTCCTTGTAGTAGGAGCCTGGG
>NZ_JBILUK010000105.1:0-10686 GCF_044371015.1 Phenylobacterium sp. | reverse complement strand
TGGAGCGGCGCTTTGACCGCGCGGGGCGAGTCCACCCAGTCCGACACCGCCCGCGACGGCTTCAGCCGCATTGTGCGGAAGGGCTTCGTGACCGCCGACGTCGCCGCGGTCTATGACCTCAGCGACGCGATCAGCCTGTCGCTCCGCGTGGAGAACCTCGGCGATCGCCGCTTTTCAGAGGTCTTCGGCTACCGCGAGGCTGGACGGTCGCTCTATCTCGGGGTGCGCTGGAAGGGGTGACCTCAACGCCACCCGACCTTGCGGCGGACTGTGAGAGGGCGGGCGACGCTAAGGCCTATGCGGCGACGTCCTCGGCTTCGCCGCCCCTCACAAGCCCTTCGAGCCCCTGCTCGCGCA
Organism: Phenylobacterium sp.; assembly: GCF_044371015.1. Classification (GTDB taxonomy): domain Bacteria; phylum Pseudomonadota; class Alphaproteobacteria; order Caulobacterales; family Caulobacteraceae; genus Phenylobacterium. The sequence continues at coordinate 10,329 of NZ_JBILUK010000105.1, read as the reverse complement.
CCTTGCGATAGAGGGTCGAGCGGCCGATGCCGAGGCGGCGGGCCACCTCGCTCATGTGGCCGGCGTAAACCTCGATGGCCAGTTGGATCAGATCGCGCTCGATCTCCTCCAGCGTGCGCAGATGCCCGCGCGCGTCGAGAATGCGAACCGGAGCCTCCGCGACGGGCTCGTCCTGGGCCGGCGCCGTGACCGACGCCAGCGCCGAGACGGGCGCGGCCTCGGACGGCGGCGCGGCGACGCCCGAGATGGCCGGGAAATCGTAGGGCTGCAGATAGGGCGAATCCGACAGAACAATCGCGCGATAGACCGCGTTCTCAAGTTGCCGGACGTTGCCGGGCCAGTCGAAGGCGGTGAGGTAGGCCAGGGTCTCGGGCGAGGCTCCCGCGACCGACTTGCCTTCCTCTACGTTGAAGCGGCGGACGAAGCAGTCGACCAGCGCCGGGATATCGTCGCGCCGCTCTCGCAGCGCCGGCGCTTCGATAGGAAAGACGTTCAGGCGATAGAACAGGTCCTCGCGGAAGCGGCCCTCGGCCACCGCCTGGGAGAGATCACGGTTGGTCGCCGAGACGATGCGGACGTCCACCTTGACCGAGCGCTTGGAGCCGATCGGATCGATCTCGCTCTCCTGCAGCGCCCGCAGCAGCTTGACCTGAACGTCGAGCGGCAGTTCGCCCACCTCGTCCAGGAACAGCGTGCCGCCATTGGCCTCCTGGAACTTGCCCAGGTGCTTGTCGGTGGCGCCGGTGAAGCTGCCCTTCTCGTGACCGAACAGGATGCTTTCGACGAGATTCTCGGGAATGGCGCCGCAGTTGACCGCCACAAACGGCTTGCCCGCCCGTTCTGAAGAGCCATGGACCGCGCGGGAGATCACTTCCTTGCCCACCCCGCTCTCGCCGGTGATCAGGATCGGGATCGACGATTTGGCCGCGCGCTCGCCCAGCCGCTTGACCATCAGCATGGCCGGTGAGGCGCCGATCAGATCATTGAAGGTGGTGCGGCCGCTGGCGTGCTTCTTCAACCGGTCCACTTCGCCCTTCAGCGCGCCCATCGAAAGCGCGTTGCGGATCGAGACCAGGATGCGCTCCGGGCTCGCCGGCTTGACGAAGAAGTCACAGGCGCCGGCCTGCATGGCCTTGACCACCGTTTCGATGCCGCCGGTGGCGGTCAGCACGATCACCGGCTGGGCGAAGCTGCGCGCGCGCATCTCGACCAGGGTGTCGTGGCCGGAGATGCCGGGCATCACCAGGTCCAGCAGGACCACGTCGACGGAGGCGCCGGATTTCAGGTGCTGGATCGCCTCATCGCCGCTCTGAGCGTGGGCGACAAGGAAGCCGTCCCGTTCCAGGACGGCCTGGATCAGACGGCGTTGCGTAGGGTCGTCGTCGACGACCAGGACCGTTTTGGCCATATGAAAACACCCACCGAATTGGACGCTCGTCTGTTCTGGACGAGGCCTTGTTGTTGTCTCCGATTGATACAGGCCAAGGGTAAAGGCGCCGTTTCGGAGACCTGAGTCAGGGGTTAACCGCGCCAGACGCGCGCACGCTCACATAGGGCAGGAAAGCCTGGACCAAGGGGCCGATGGCCAGGGCGTACACCACCGTGCCCAGACCCACCGATCCGCCCAGCGCCCAGCCCGCCGCCAGGACGGTGAGTTCGATCATCGTGCGGACCACCCGGATCGACCCGCCGGTCCGCGCCGCGAGACCGGTCATCAGGCCGTCGCGTGGTCCGGGTCCGAGGCCCGCGCCGATATAGAGCGCGCCCGAAAATCCGTTCAGGACCACCGAGCCGATTAGCGCGCCGCCGCGCGCCCAAGGGTCATCCAGCACCGGAAGCCAGGGAAGGGTCACATCCACCGCCAGGCCGATGATCAGGATGTTGGCCAGGGCGCCGATCCCCGGCCTCTGGCGAAGCGGCCACCACGCGCAGAGCACCAGGACGCCGACCAGCATCATCACCATGCCCAGGCTAAGGCCGGTCCGGTCTGCGAGGCCGGCGTGGAACACGTTCCACGGATCCAGGCCCAGGTCGGCCCGAACGAACAGCGCCAGCGCGGCGCCGTACAGCCAGAGACCGATCAAGAGCTGGAAGAGGCGACGGATCACAAGACAGGCCAATTGCGCCCGACTGGCCCTTGATTCCATATCCAGTTGTCGGATGTTGGCCTCATGACCGCCCGCCGCGTGAGTGTCGCCTCTCTTGTCCGCCTGCTCGGCGCCTGGCGCGCCGTGTCCGGGGCGCCGGCCTATGGACGTCTGGCCGACGCGATCCGGCTGCTGATCCTGGACGGACGCCTTGCGCTCGGCGTCGTGCTGCCGGGCGAACGCGAACTGGCCGAGGGCCTTGAGGTCAGTCGCACCACCGTCACCGCCGCCATGGCCCGGTTGCGCGACGCAGGTTTCCTGGAGCGCCGCCCCGGCGCCGGGGCCCGCACGCGACTGCCCGAGGGCCCGGGCGCGCGGGGCGCGGTTCCCCCGACCTCCGAGGATCCCGACTGCCTCGACCTCGCCTCGGCCGCGCCGCAGGCTGCGCCGGAAATCCCGCAGGCCTTCGCCGCGGCCTTGGAAGCGCTGCCGGCGCACCTCTCCAACCACGGCTACCAGTCGCTGGGCCTGCCGCTGTTCCGAGCCGCCATCGCGGCGCGCTACACGCGCCGGGGACTTCCGACCACGCCCGATCAGGTGATGGTCGCCAACGGCGCGCAGCATGGGCTTGGGTTGCTGCTGCGCACGTTCTGCGGGCCCGGCGACCGCGTGGTGATCGATCAGCCGACCTACCCGCACGCCATCGACGCCATCCAGCGCGCCGCCGCGATTCCGGCGCCCGTGGGTCTGCCTGAGGGCGATTGGGACGTGGACGGCGTCGTCGCCGCGATCCGGCAGAGCGGCGCGCGAATGGCGTACCTCATAGCCGATTTCCACAATCCGACCGGCCGCTGGATGTCGCAGGACGCGCGCGCCCGTCTGGCCCATGCTGCGATCCAGAGCGGCGCCATCCTGGTGTTCGACGAGACGCTGGCGGATCTGTGGCTGGATGCGCCGCATGACCCCTATAGGTTCGAGGATCCCGGCGGCGCGATCGTGCGGCTGGGCTCCATGGGCAAGAGCCACTGGGGCGGCCTGCGGCTCGGATGGATCCGCGCCCGCGCCGAACTCATCCAGGCGCTGGGCGGACGGCGCTCATCGCTCGATCTCGGCACCCCACTGGTGGAACAGCTCGCCGGCGCGCGCCTGCTCGCGGACGATAGGCCGCTGATCCAGCGCCGGGCGCACCTGCGGTCCCAGCGCGAGCACCTGAAGGCCGAGCTCGCGCGCCGTGCGCCTGATTGGCGGCCCAACTCACCTGCGGGCGGTCTATCGCTCTGGGTCGAGCTGCCGGCGCCGATCTCTTCTGCGCTGGCGGCCACCGGCGAGCGGTACGGACTGCGGCTGGCGGCGGGTCCCAGGTTCGGCGTCGGCGGCGTGTTCGAGCGCTACCTGCGCCTTCCCTACACCCTGCCGCGCGACGCTCTGACCGAAGCGGTCGAACGACTGGCGCGCGCCGCCCAGGCGCTTGGCCCAACGGCCCGGCTCGGCGCGTCAGCCTGGTCGGAAATGGTCTGAGGCCCTATCCTCTGAATTTGCGGCGTTTTCTGCGCTGAGCCGGTGTCCGCTTCAGCGAAAAACGCTCTAGGCCGCCGGCCTCGCCAGCGCGTCCTGGGTCAACAGGGCGTGGACCGCGTCAATGTTCTGGGCCTTGCGGAGCTGCTCGCGAAGTTCACCCTGCCGCAAGACCCGTGAAACCCGCGCCAGAGAGCGGAGATGGTCGGCCACGGCGCCCTTGGGCGCGAACAGCGCGAAAAGCAGGTCCACCGGTTGATCGTCCACGGCGCCGTAATCCACCGGCGCCTCAAGCCGCACGAACACGCCGCGCATGCGGGAAAGCCCTTCCAGACGCGCGTGCGGCACAGCCACCCCATGGCCGACGCCGGTCGAACCGGCCGCTTCGCGCTCCAGCAATGCGTCCAGCACATCACCTGCGTCGAGGCCGAACCGCAGGCTGGCGTTCTCGGCGATCACGGCCAGAGCCTTGCGCTTGTCGCCAGCAGCCACGCGTAAGGAAATCGCGTTCCGATCCAGAAGGTCGCCGATCATCATGGCGTCGCAGGAAGTCCCGTTCCAGGCGCCGCCGGGCTGGAGCCCGGGGCTATTGCTGTCCTTGGGGTTGGCTCAGGCCCGCCCCCACAGTGTTAGTACGACGCCCGGTGCGTTCCGGATCGATCCAGCCGATATTTCCGTCGGGCCGGCGATATACCACCGAAAGTCCGCCGTGCGCGGCGTTTCGGAACACGATTGTTTGAGCTTCGGTCATGTCCAATTCCATGACCGCCATGGAAACTGTCATCGACCGCACCGGCCGCTCGGTCTCGGCGATGATGATCGGCTCGCCCCCGGTGGCCTGGGGCTCAGGTTCATCCTCTGAGTCGTCGGCGCCGGGATCGGCGATCACGAAGTAAGCGGCGGTTTCGGCCTGGCGCGCCAGCGCCTGGGGATGATGATCCTTCAGCTTGTGCTTGTAGCGGCGGAGGCGCTTCACCATGCGGTCGAGCGCAGCGTCGAAAGCCACGTGAGCGTCCGGCCCCACGCCGTGGGACGTCAGCGCGTGGCCCGAAGCCAGGGTGACGGCGCAATCGACCTTGAAGGCGCTGCGCTCACGGCTGACCACCACGTCGGCGGCTCCGCCGCCACGTTCGAAGTACTTGGCGATGCTGGCGGTGAGTTCGTCGACGACCCGCGTTCGCAGGGCCTCTCCGACATCGACATGTTTGCCGGTGACCTGGACTTGCATGACCCGATCAACACGCCCGTCCGGCGGGCCTGTCAAGGCAGCGACAGCGCGGTGAACGCCGAGGCCACGAGGCTGACGACAATGTGAGCGGCGGCCGCCAGGACGGTGGCGCTGGCCGCGGCCAGCGCCAGTCCCACCAGCCCGATCAACCCGTCGCGCTGAATCAGCGAAAAGGCCAGCACCGTCACGGTCAGGCCCGGCAGCATGTTGCCAAACGGGATGGGCAGGATGAGCACGACGGCGAGCAGCGTGCAGATCAAACCGATGATCCGCTCCCCGACGGCGCCGAACAGAAAACTCAGCCTCGGCTTCGACACCGCCTCGATCCGGCGCAGCCAGGGCAACACCTGCATCAGGGGGCCACGGACGTCGTCCAGGCTGAGCGGGTGGGCCTTGATCCCGCGGGGAAGCCAGGGGGCTGAAGCCCCAATGATCAGTTGAGGCGCGAGCAGGAGCAGCGGCAGGCCGAAGATGCTGGTCGCGCCCGGCGGAAGCGGGAGGCTGCAGATCAGCCCGAACACGAACAGCACCGCGCCGATCGCGCGCCCCCCGAACGCCCGCATCAACTCGCCGAGGGTGATGGTCGGCTGGTCGCGGGAGGCGATGTCGAGGAGGACGGCGGACAGCGGCGGGGGAATCAAGGCCGGCCGCGATTCGAGAGACTGATCATCAGCTCCCCATCTGGCGACGTCCGCGCCCCGCGCCAAGCCCTAACCGCCGTTTGTCAGGCCAGTTCCTTCAGCCGCCTGCGCCGTTCCACCGACGAGGGGAGCCGCAGCGCCTCGCGATACTTGGCCACCGTCCGGCGGGCGATGTCGACGCCGGCCGCCTTCAGGATTTCGACCAGGGCGTCATCCGAGTGGACGCTGTCCTCGGTCGACTCGCTTTCGATCAGCTGTCGAATCTTGTGCCGCACGCTCTCGGCCGAGTGCGCCTCTCCGCCCTCCGAGGAGGCGATCGAGGAGGTGAAGAAGAACTTGAGTTCAAAGATCCCGCGCGGCGTCGCCACATACTTGTTGGAGGTCACGCGGCTGACCGTGGATTCATGCATGCCGATGGCCTCGGCCACGGTCTTCAGGTTGAGCGGTCGGAGGTGCTCGACTCCATGGACCAGGAAGGCATCCTGCTGTCGGACGATCTCGGAGCTTACCTTCAGAATGGTCCGCGCCCGCTGGTCCAGGCTTTTGGTCAGCCAACTGGCCTGGACCAGGCAGTCGGAGACGAACGTCTTTTCCTGATCGCTGCGCGCTTGGGCGGAAACCCGCGCGTGGTAGCGCTGGTCCAGGAGCACGCGCGGCAGGGTGTCGGAGTTCAGCTCCACGTGCCACAGGCCGCCGGGGCCTTCGCGAACAATCACCTCAGGCGCCACGGGCGTGGCCGGCTCGCCGCCGAAGGCTGCGCCGGGTCTGGGCGTCAGGCCGCGCACCTCGGCGATCATCTCACGCAGGTCGTCATCGTCCACGCCGCAAAGCCTGCGGAGAGCCGGCAGATCGCGCGTGGCCAGCAATGGCAGGTTGTCGAGCAGGGCGGCGATGGCCGGATCGTAGCGGTTGCGGTCCTTCAGCTGGATCATCAGGCATTCGCGGACGTCACGCGCCGCCACGCCGACCGGATCGAAACCCTGCACCACGCCCAGCACGCGCTCGACCCGTTCCGCGTCGCAGCCCAGGCGCCCGGCGATCTCCTCCACCTCGGCGCGCAGATATCCGCCCTCATCCACCGCATCGATCAGCACCATGGCGATGGCGGTGTCGGCGGACGCCAGGCCGGATTGCGCCACTTGCTGCTGCAGATGTTCCGCGAGCGTGATGTCGCGGGTCATGCGGCTTTCAAAATCGCCGTCGTCTGAGTCGAAGCTGCCGCCGGAACCCGCGCGCGACCAGTCGACCGCGCCGCCGGCGTCCGCGGCCTCCGGCGCATCCCCCGTCGCCCGCTCGCCAGGCGAGGCCTCGTCGTGAGTCGTATCCAGTTCGGCGCGGGCCTCGGCGTCGGCGACAACCTCGGATGCGCCGTCGCCCGCCTCCGACGCGGGGGCGTCAGGCTCCGCGTCACGCTCATCCCGCTGCAACAGGGGATTGCGCTCCAGCTCAGCCTCTACGAAGGCCTCCAGCTCGAGATTCGACATCTGCAGCAGCTTGATCGCCTGCTGCAGCTGGGGCGTGATGACCAGCCCCTGCCCTTGCCGCATCTCCAGGCGTGCGCTGAGCGCCAAAACGATTCCCCGTGGCTTGGCCGGTTGGCCTGGTTCTTGCTGTCCAGGCTAGGGGCCGATCCCCACCGTCCGGTTAACGCCGCGGACGTTGACAGGGGACGCGCGTCAAACGCCTCTGCTGTCCCTGTAGGGGGCATGATGCGGCGGGCGGACCGGCTGTTCCAGATCATCCAGATCCTGCGTCGTGGGCGCGGGCCGACGACCGCCGACGCCATGGCCCAGGAACTGGAGGTCTCCCGCCGAACTGTTTATCGCGACATCGCAGACCTCGTCGGCCAGCGCGCGCCGATTCGGGGCGAGGCCGGCGTCGGCTATGTGCTCGACGACGGCTTCGACATGCCGCCCCTGATGCTGACCCCCGACGAAGTCGAGGCCGCGGTGCTCGGCGCCCAGATGGTGGCGGCCCGTGGCGACCCGGCCCTGCGCCGGGCGGCCGAAGACCTGGTGGCCAAGATCGCCGCGGTGATACCCGAGAGCCTGCGCCCGCTGGTGGCCGAGCCCGCCACCCGTGCGGAGCCCAGCCCCAATGACAACGCCGACGCCATCGACATGGCCGCCCTGCGTCAGGCGATCCGCGCCGGCCAGAAGGTTGAGATCGCCTATCGCGACCGGGAGGAGCGCACGAGCTTGCGCCGCATCTGGCCCTTCGCGGTCGGCTACCAGGAGACCAGCCGCCTGATCATGGCCTGGTGCGAACTGCGCGCTGACTTCCGCAGCTTCCGCACCGACCGGGTCGAACGCGCCGACTTCACCGGGGAGCGCTACCCCGAACGCCCCGCGATCCTCCGCGCCCGCTGGCGGCGCGATCAGCAGGCCCGCTGGGCGGCCTGGAAGCCGGCGGAGGGCGAACGGTAGACGCGCCTACTGGAACCGGTCGCCCAGATAGACCCGCCGGACTTCTGCGTTCTCGACGATCTCGTCGGGGCTGCCCTCGAACAGCACTTCGCCCGCGTGGATGATCGAGGCGCGGTCGATGATGTCCAGCGTCTCGCGCACATTGTGGTCGGTGATCAGGATGCCGATGCCGCGCGCCTTCAGATAGCCGATCACTTCGCGGATATCGGCGATGGCCAGTGGGTCGATGCCGGCGAAGGGCTCGTCCAGCAGCATGAAGCTGGGCTCGGAGGCCAGCGCGCGGGCGATCTCCACGCGGCGCCGCTCACCCCCTGAGAGCGAGATCGCCGGAGAGGCGCGCAGGTGGTCGATGCGGAGTTCTTCCAGGAGCTGGGTGACCGTCTCCTTGGCCTTGCGGGCGTCGCGCTGGCGGAGCTCGACCACCGCCATGACGTTTTCCCACACGCTCATGCCCCGGAAGATCGAAGTCTCCTGCGGCAGATATCCCACGCCCATGCGGGCGCGCTGGTACATCGGCTGGGCGGTGATGTTTTCGCCGTCGAGATAGATCGCGCCGTAATCGGCGGGGATCAGGCCGGTGATCATGTAGAAGCAGGTGGTCTTGCCGGCGCCGTTGGGGCCCAACAGGCCGGCCACTTCGCCTCGCCGGAGACGCAGGGACACGCCCTTGACCACGGGCCGACCGCGAAACGCCTTGCCGACATTGTCGACCACCAGACCATCGGTCGGGATGGCGCTGCGGACCTGGACCGTCTGGGGCGCGTTCACTTGGCGACGCTTTCGCTCTTCTTGGCGGGATAGAACACGCCGCGGGGTCGCCCGGCGGATCCCCGGCCCGTCGAGACGCCGGTCATCTTGCCCTCGCCGGTCTGGGTGTTGAATTCCATGCGGGTGCCGCGCAACACGTTCTGGCCCTGCACCGCCACCACGTCGCCCGTCAGCACCACGGTCTCGGACTGGGCGTCATAGACCCCTGCATCGCCCCGCACCCGCTGATCCTTCGAGGTCACGTAGAAGACGGAGCCCTGGGCCTCCATGCGGATCAGGTCGCCGCAGGCGCCGGTCCCTGTGGCCGCGCCCGGCTTCTGAGCGAACACCGTGCGCAGCGTGTCGGCGCGCAGCCGAGCCTGCCCCTGCAGCGCCTCGGCGCGTCCTCGCCAGATCGAGACGCAGGCCTTGTTCTGCACCTCCAGCTCGTCGGCGGTGATGTCCACCGGTCCGTCGGCGTTGGGGCCAAGCTGTTGGGCCTGCGCACCGCCCGTGTGGAACAGCGCGACGGCGAGGAGGGGGAGAAGACGCTTCATTCCGGGTTGCCCTGTTTGTTCGGCTCCAGGCGCGTCCGCACACCGCCCTTGAAGATCATTCGATCACCCTTGCTATAGACGCCATAGGATTCGGCGCGGATCTCACCCAGAGCGCCCGCCCCCTGAATGGGTCCTGAACCGATAATCTCACCCGACTTGGTGTCGAACAGCGAGGCGGCCGTTGCGAAGCTGGAACGGGCGTCGGCCATATTGACCCCGTTGGAGAGTTCCAGCTTGCCGGTCTGCTCGTGGAACACGCCGTCGACGCCGTTCAGGCGCAGCTCATCGACGCCGTTCTCGTCGAGCACGAGCGCCGGCTTCTTCAGAATCACCCGTTGATAGTCGAGCCGATCGCGGACCGCCGACTCGGCGGTCAGCACGAAGGCGCGGCCCTTGTCGTCACGGCCGATGAATCGCGGCGCCACCAGCCGGATCGGCTCTTCGTTGCCTTGCCCGGCGCGCGGCTGCGCATTGAAGGTTGACCAGGCGACGCTGCCGATCAGGCCGGCGAAGATCAGGGCGATGCTGCCGGGCAGGATAATGCGCAAGGCCCGAATCAGGCGCGAGCGGCGACGCCAGCGTTCGAAATCGGCGCGGCGGGGGGCGTCCAGCGAGGCGTGGGCGGCGGTCATGGCGCGGGCCTAGCTGTGAGCGAAGATGTCGACATCTTCCCACCCCGCCACGTCCAGAAGGGCGCGATGCGGCAGGAAGTCGAAACAAGCCTTCGCGAAGCCATCACGACCCTCGCGCACCAGCATCTCGTCCAACCTGGCCCGAATCGCATGCAAGTGCAGGACGTCGGAGGCGGCGTAGGCCACCTGGTCGCCCGATAGCACCGTCGCGCCCCAATCGCTGCTTTGCTGCGCCTTCGACATGTCCACGCCGATCAGTTCCTTGGACACGTCCTTCAGGCCATGCCGGTCCGTATAGGTGCGCGCCAGCTTGGAGGCGATCTTGGTGCAATAGACGGGACCGGTCACCACCTTCAGATGCAACCAGAACATGGCGATATCGAAACGGCCAAAGTGGAAGATCTTGGTCACGGCCGGATCGGTCAGCAGGGCCTTGAGATTGGGCGCGTCATAGGTCGGCCGGTTGAGCCGCACCACGTGGGCGTCGCCGTCGCCA
>NZ_JBILUK010000322.1:0-2908 GCF_044371015.1 Phenylobacterium sp. | reverse complement strand
GGGTCTTGCCGCCCTCAACCATGTTGGCCACCAGCGGGGCCCGAGCACCGAGCGCCGCCACCACGCGCCGCATCTCCTCAACGGTGCGCGGCGCCTCGACGAAGACCACGTCGGCGCCGGCCTCGACATAGGCCGCAGCCCGCTCGAGGGCGGACTCGAAGCCCTCCACGGCGATGGCGTCGGTGCGGGCGATGATGGTGCAGTCGATACGCGCGTCACAGGCGGCGCGCACCTTGCCCGCCATCTCGGCCAACGGGATCAAGCCCTTGCCCGCGAGGTGACCGCAGCGCTTTGGGGAGTCCTGATCCTCGATCTGTATGGCGCTGGCGCCGCGACGCTCCAGCACCCGCACGCTGCGCTGGACATTGAGCGCGTTGCCAAAACCGGTGTCGGCGTCGACAAGGATCGGGAGCCCGACGCGTTCGCGGATCCGGCCAACGACGTCAGCCAGCTGATCGAACCCCACGAGCCCGATGTCCGGCCGGCCCAGCTGGGTGTAGGCCACCGAAGCGCCGGACACATAAACCGCCTCAAAACCAGCCTGCTCAATGAGCAAAGCTGAGAGAGCATCATATGCGCCGGGCGCCAGCACCGGCGGGCCGGACCGCAGTCGATCCATCAGGGCTCGGGTCATGCAGCGGCTCCCAACCGGCGTTTCAGGTGCGGGATGAGGCCGCCGGCGGCGATCATTTCCATCAGATGGGGCGGCAGCGCCTGGATCGCATGGGTGCGGCCCTGTGTCAGGTTCTCCACCCGGCCGGCGGCGGCGTCGACGTTGAGGCGGTCGCCGTCAAGGACGCTTAGGGCATCGGGAAACACCAGCGCCGGCAGGCCGAGATTGATGGCGTTGCGCCAGAAGATCCGCGCAAACGAAGTGGCCAGGACGGCGCGCACGCCCAGGAGCTTGAGCGACACCGCCGCCTGCTCTCGCGATGAGCCCATGCCGAAGTTTGCGCCGGCCACGACCAGGTCGCCGGGCCGGACAGTCGCCGCGAACGTGGGGGCCACCGCCTCCAGGCAGTGTTTCGCCAGCGCCTCGGGCGCCAGCTTCATCAGCGAGCCCGGCGCCAGCACGTCGGTGTCGATGTTGTCGCCGAACACGAAAGCCCGACCGGCTTCGACCCCGCTCATGCCGCCGCCCTCTGCTCAGCCAGCATCGGCCGGGGATCGACGATACGGCCCGCCACCGCTGCGGCCGCCACGGAGTAGGGCGAGCCAAGATAGACGCGCGCCTCGTTGTGGCCCATGCGGCCCTTGAAATTGCGATTGGTCGAGGAGATGCAGGTCTCGCCTGCCGCCAGCAGCCCCGCGCCCATGCCTGCGCAGGCGCCGCAACCGGACGGCAGCAGAACCGCGCCCGCCGCCATCAGGGTCGCCAGCACGCCCTCTCGAGCCGCCAGCTCCGTGGTCTTGGCCGAAGCCGGGGCGATCAACAGGCGCACGCCCGGCGCAATGCGGCGACCCGCCAGCACCTCGGCGGCCATGCGCAGATCCTCGATTTTCGCGCCCACACAGGCCCCGATATAGGCTTGGTCGATGGCCACCTCGCCGATCGCATCGGCGCCGATGACATTGTCCGGCGTGTGTGGCTGGGCGATCTGCGGCGCCAGCTTGGCGGCGTCGAAACGGTGGACCGCCCTGTATGAACAGTCTGGATCGGACGCCAGAGCCCTGGCGGCGGCCTCGTCCTCCACCGGCCGACCCCGTTCCGCCAGATAGGCGAAGGTGACGGCGTCAGGCGCAACAATGCCGGTTTCGAAACCGAGCTCGGCCGCCATGTTGGCCAGCACCATCCGCTCGGGCATGGCCATCGCCTCCACCGTGGGGCCCGCGTACTCGATGGCCTGGAAGGCGTTATCGAGACCCAGTTCACGACAGAGGAACAGCATCACGTCCTTGGCTGTCACACCTGGCTGGAACGCGCCCGACCACTCGACTCGTACGGTCTCCGGCACTGCGAGCCAGGTCTCGCCGGTGGCTGCAATGGCAGCCATGTCGGTGGCGCCATAGCCCGCCGCATAGGCCCCGAAAGCTCCGGCCATAGGGGTGTGGCTGTCGCCGCCGGCGATGAAGTGCCCGGGCCGGATCAGCCCGTGTTCCGGCAGCACCAGGTGGCAAATGCCGACCATGTCGAAGAAGGCGCCAACGCTGTAGTCCCGCACAAACGCCCGGGTCTGCTTCAGGATTTCGGCCGACTCGGCATCGACGGCCGGGACGTAGTGATCCGAGACGATGGCCACCTTCGAGGGGGCCCAGAGCCCGACGCCCAGTTCTTCCAGATAGGGCCGCCAGCGACGCGGGCCCGAGCTGTCATGGGCGAAAGCGAAGTCCACCTCGGCGGTCACGATCTCGCCCGGCGTCACGCCCGCCCGACCGGCGGCGCGAGCGATCACCTTCTCGACGAGGGTCATTCCGGTAACGGACAAGGACGCCAGATCCAGCCTTCAAATGATATAGTCTTATATCATTTAACCGCCGGAACGGCGCAAGACGCAATCGGGATGGTGACACGGCTATCGATGGCGCGTCCGGGCGCCAGCGCACCTTGAAGGATACGGTCATGCAAGCGATGTGATCCTGGCCGAAAAACGCAGGTCAAGACGCCTAGGTTTCTGAGTTGTTTTCGATACCTGGCGGCATTTATTCATTGACGTTGGGTGGGGTCCAACCCCACCGTCCGCCCTTGCGGAACGCGGCGCGCCAGGACGTCCGACCGCTGCGTGGGAGGGTGGGTGATCACAGCCGCGACGGATGCTGGGCGCGCGCCGCCCCTCGGCCTGGGCGCGAAGGTGCTCTATGCCGTCGGTGGTGCGGCCGCGAACCTCAAACACAGGGCGATCTCGTCCTTCCTGGTGATCTTCTACAATCAGGTGATCGGCCTGCCCCCACAGCTGGTGGGCGGGGTCCT
>NZ_JBILUK010000104.1:0-10729 GCF_044371015.1 Phenylobacterium sp. | reverse complement strand
CGGCATGAACGACCGCACCTGGTTCGACCGCGCCGGCAACCACCATTCCGACCAGATGACGGTGGTCGAGCGCTGGACCCCGACCGGGCCGATGACGATGCGCTATGAGGCGACGATCACCGACCCGAACACCTTCACCCGGCCCTGGAAGATGAGCTTCAATCTCTACAAGCGTCAGGGCGAAGACGCGCGTTTGAACCAGTTCAAGTGCGTGGAGTTCGTCGAAGAGCTAATGTACGGCGATCTGCGCAAGACGCCGTTGAAGTAGGCCGGAAACCGCGTTGGAGGCGATGACCATGACCAAGACCAAGCTGATGATCGCCGGCGCCGTGGCCGCCGTGCTGGGCGCCGCCGCCGCGGGCGGCGCGGCCTGGGCCCACCACGCCTTCGCCGCCGAGTTCGATGGCAAGGCGCCGGTGCTGCTGCGGGGCAAGGTGACGCGGGTGGAGTGGATCAACCCGCACGCCTGGGTGCATCTGGCCAACGTCAACAAGGACGGCACCACCACCGCCTGGATGGTCGAGGGCGGTACGCCGAACACGCTTCTGCGCTCGGGCATCGACCGCAACTCGCTGAAGCCCGGCACCGAGATCATCGTCCGCGGCTACCAGTCCAAGGACAAGCTCTGCCGCCCGGCCTGCAAGGCCAACGGCCGTGACGTGACCTTCCCGGATGGCAGGAAGCTGTTCATGGGCTCGTCCGGCACCGGCGCGCCGAGGGACGGCGCGGACGCCAGCGAGAGATAAGGCGAAGCTCGTCCCGGCCGGGTGCGCCGGCCGCTTCTGCGGCGGCGGGTCCGAAGCCGGGTGCGAAGCCGGCTAGCGGCCGTCCCGGTCATGATGGATCACCTTGACGGGATGGAGACGGCCCCGACATCAAAGGGGCGCGCACGTTTCATCCCAGTCGGCTTGATTCAAGCGGACTGGGACGTGCCCTAGCGGTTCTGGATCGCCAGCAGATCGTCCCACATGTCCTGAGAGAAGCGGATGACCGACAGGTTGGCCGTGAAAGCCTGCTTTGCCTGCGTCATGTCGACCATGGCGCCGACCGTGTCGCCGTCGGGCGCGCCGACGATCTCCTGGGCGGCGTCCTCAAAGCGACGGGTGGCGGCCATCAGGCCGTAGCGGGCGATGCTGATCGGGTCCATGTAACCCACAATGCTCGCGCCGGCGTTAAGCGCGCTCTGACAGTCGTGGTTAGCGGGACCTTGAGTGCGAGAGGAGGGGGAGCCGTGAAGCAGGTCGAGACACGCCATGGCCCGATGTGGGTGCTGGAGGGCGACGCCTATGTGGGCCGTTCGCTGGAGCTCTATGGCGAATGCAGCGAACGCGAGGTGGAACTGCTGGGTCAGATCCTGAAGCCCGGCGCGGTGGTGGTCGAGGCGGGGGCCAATATCGGTGCGCACACGGTGCCCCTGGCGCGAGCGTGCGCGCCGGGCCGGCTGTATGCCTTCGAGCCGCAGCAGCCGGTGTTCCAGGCGCTCTGCGCCAATCTGGTGGCCAACGGGATCACCAATGTCACGGCCCTGCCGGAGGCCTGCGGTGAGGCGGAGGGGCGGGTGCGGATGCCGGCCATCGACTACGGCGCGCCGCAAAACTTCGGCTCGGTGGCGGTGCTGGACGCGGACAGTCCGATGCCGGGCCACGAGGTGCGGCTCACGACCATCGACGGGCTGAACCTGGCCGCCTGCCGGCTGATCAAGATCGACGTGGAAGGCTCGGAGCCGCGCGCCTTGCGCGGCGCGGCCGAGACCATCCGGCGCTGCCGGCCGGTGCTCTATGTGGAGAACCTGGTGGCCGAGCAGCAGCAGGAGGTGATCTCGCTGATCGACGGGTTCGGTTATCGCCAGTGGTGGCACGCGCCGCCGCTCTACGCCCCCGACAACTGGGCCGGGCGGTCGGAGAACGTCTTCGAGGGCATCGTCTCGGCCAACATCCTGGCGATTCACCGCGATACGCCGGGCGGGCCGCCGGCCCCGGCGATCGACCCGGATAACTGGAAGTCGCCCGTCCCGCCGATCCCGCGGGCCTCGCTGGCGCCGCGGGTGCGGGGCTGAGCTCTAGCCCAGGCCCGAATAGACGATCTTCTGGAACATGGCGCCGCCGATCCGGCCGGTGGGCCGCTGGCCCTGCATGGCGGTGACGGCCTCGGGGCCCAGCGGCATGGAGTCCTGGATCAGGTACATCAGGATCATGTCGTTGGTCGGGTCGGCCTGCCACCAGGTGCCGAAGGCGCCCGGCCAGCCGTAGGAACCCGCGGCGCCCGCGCCCATCCACTGGTGCTTCTCGGCGTCGAGGATCATCGAGAGCCCGAGCCCGAAGCCCTGGCTCATCCAGAACGGCATGCCCATGAAGGTGTGGCCGCGCTGGACGTCGGTGAGCCGGTTGGCGGACATCAGGTCGACGGTCTCGGGCTTGGCCAGCCGCACGCCGTCCACCTCGCCGCGACCCATGAGCATTCGCGCGAAGGCGAGGTAGTCGTCAGCCGTGGAGATCAGGCCGCCGCCGCCGCCCTCGAAGGCGGGGGCCGTGTCGTCCATCGGCAGCGAGACGTCCTTGAGGGACGCGCCGTCCTCGGCGGGCGCCTGATAGAGCCGGGCCAGGCGGTCGCGCGAGCCCGGCGGCAGCCAAAAGGCGGTGTCGGACATGCCGAGGGGATCAAAGATCCGCGCCTTCAGCACCTCGCCCAGCGGCCGGCCCTCGATGCGGGCGGCGAGGAAGCCCAGAACGTCGGTGGCGTGGCTGTAATGGAACCGCTCACCCGGCTGGTAGGTGAGCGGCAGTTCGCCCAGTTTCTTCAGCCAGGCGTCGGGGGCCAGCGGATTGACCAGCGGCGAGCCCAGCGCGGCCTCGTGCGCATGGGCGATCGGGCCCATCGAGGTGAAGCCGTAGGCGAGACCCGCGCGGTGGGTGAAGAGATCCTCCACCGTGATGTCGCGCGCGGCCGGGACCGTGTCGTCGAGCGGGCCGTTCGGCGCCTTCAGCACCTTCATGTCGGCGAGTTCCGGCAGCCACCGGGTGACCGGGTCGGACAGCTTGAGCTTGCCTTCCTCCATGAGCATGAGCACCGCCAGGGAGGTGACCGGCTTGGTCATGGAGGCGATGCGAAATTGGGTGTCGCGAGTCATGGCCGCATTCGAGGCGATGTCGCGCCGGCCGATGGCCTCGCTGTGCACCACCTCGCCCTTGCGCCAGACCAGGGTGAGGATGCCGGAGAGCAGGTTCTGGTCGACCAGACCCTGCAGCGCCGGGCGCACCTGAGCGAGGGCGGCGGGATTGATTTCGCCTGAGGTCTGAGCGGCGTCCACGGGGCGTCTCCTTTGATCTGCGGGCTGCATCACCACAGGGCGCCGCGAGGTCCGTCAAGGGCATCCACGACGCGGGCGGCGGCGTATCGGCCGGGCGCGTTGCACGCGCGCCGGAACGATCCTAAGCCGAGGTCAGATGCACGATCCCCTCCCCACACGGCGGCTGGCGCTGGCCGGTCTCGGCGCCAGCCTGGCCGCGGCCTGCACGCCGCTCGGCCTGTTCGCGACCCTGACGCCCCGGGATGGCGGCGTGATCGCCTGGCGGGGCGAGGCCTATGGCGATGATCCGCGCCAGCGGCTGGACGTCTATGCGCGGCGCGGAACCGAGGGCGCGCCGGTCTGCGTGTTCTTCTACGGCGGGTCATGGAACTCCGGGCGGCGTCAAGACTACGGCTGGGTCGGTCAAGCGCTGGCGGCGCGGGGCTTTGTGGCGGTGGTGGCCGACTACCGGCTGCATCCGCAGGTGCGGTTCCCGGGCTTCCTGGAGGACGGCGCGCTGGCGGTGCGCTGGCTGACCGAGAACGCCCAGCGGTACGGCGGCGATCCGGGCCGGATTACGCTCAGCGGCCACTCGGCGGGCGGTTACAACGCGGTGATGCTGGGGCTGGACCCGAGCTATCTCAACGCGGTCGGCGTGAAGCCGGAGGTGGTCAGGGCGGTGGCGGGCCTGGCGGGTCCCTACGACTTCCTGCCGCTGGATGACCCGACCACGATCAAGGTGTTCGGCAAGGCGCCCGACCTGCCCGGAACCCAGCCCGGAACCTTCGCCCGGGCCGATTCGACGCCGGCCTTCCTGGCCACGGGCCTCAGCGACAACGTGGTCTGGCCGCGCAACACCCAGCGGCTGGCCGCGCGGCTGCGCGCGGCGGGCGCGGTGGTGGAGGAGCGGGGGTACGCCGGTCTCGACCACGCGGCCATCCTGCTGGCGCTCTCGCGGCCGCTGCGCGGCCGGGCGCCTGTGCTGGACGAGATGGCCGGCTTCCTGATGAAGCATGCGGCATCGTCAGCAGACTGAGGCTCCCGCGTGGGCTAGGGTGCATGCCATGGACACGCGGTTTCATCCTCTGCTCCTCGGCCTGGTCCTGAGCGTCGCGGCCTGCGCGCCGGGCGCGCCGCCGGGCGTGGACAAGGCCCGGCTGGACGACGCCGTTTCCCGCGCCATCGGCGATCCGGCCTCCTGCCTGCTGATCAGCAAGGCCGGCGGCGGCGGCACGCTCTATCGCTACAACTCCGCCACCGCCTGCGGCCGCGCCCTGCCGGCCTGCGACGGGCCGGGTCAGCGGACGGTCACCGACCTGCTGAAGGCCACAGCCGCCGACGGCAAGGCGCGATCCCTCTCGTGCGACACTCTGCCCGACGGGTCCCGCGGCGTGGGCTGGGCGTCCGGCCCGATCGAAGGGACCGACCTCGTCTACGCCGCGATGATGGAGGGCGACCGCGCCTTCCCGGGCCTGATGATGGCGGATCGGCTGAAGGGCGCCTTCCGGCGGGCGGGGGTTTCTCCCGCCGCTAACGCACCAGCTCAAACGACGCGTTGACGTCGATGCGGACGCTGAGCTCGCCGCCGGAGATGGGGGAGGCTTTCTCGGCCATGTCGCTGCGCATGGCCATGGCCACCATCGGCACGGGCGGCTGGGGCGCATAGCCGCCGCCTTCCGAGAGGGTGATCAGACGCGCCACGCGGTAGCCGGTGGCCCGGGCGTAGAGATCGGCCTTGGCCAGCAGCGCCTTGACCGCCGCCTCGCGCGCCGCCGTCTCGGCCGCGGCCGGGCCGGAGAGGCCGAAGCTGATGCCGTTCACCTGGTTGGCGCCGGCGTTGACGCTGGCGTCGACCGCCGCGCCCAGCTTCTTGAGGTCGCGCACCACGATCGTCACCTGGTTGGACACCTGATAGCCGATCAGCAGCGGGGCCTGGTTCTCCACATAGCGGTACTGCGGATTGACGCTGAGGTTCGAGGTCTGGATGTCCTTGGCCGGGATCCCGGCCCTGGCGAAGGTGGCCATCACGGCGTTCATACGCGCGGCGTTGGCGGTGAGCGCCTCGGCGGCGGTCTTGGCCTCGGTCATCACGCCCAGCGAGATCGACGCCATATCGGGCGCCACCCGCGTCTCGCCGAAAGCCGAGAGGTTGAGCGTGGTGGCCTTGAACATGGTCTCGGCGGTCGACCGGGGCGCCGCTTCGGGCGCGGCCGACTGAGCCAGGGCGGCCGGCGCGGCGAGGGCCAGGGCCAGGGCGAGAGGGGCGGCGGCGGTCATCAGGGTCTTCATGGTCACTTTCTCTGCGTCCTCGGGGTCCCAAAGCGGGCGGCGCGTGCATCCCTCGCAGGGCCTACATGAACCTAGGCTTTAAGCGGCGTTCCGCCCATGGTAACGCGCCCGCTCTCCAAGCGCTGCAGGGGCCTGTAGCTCAATGGTTAGAGCCGGCCGCTCATAACGGTCTGGTTGCAGGTTCGAGTCCTGCCGGGCCCACCAGCCTTTGAGAGCGTTCCGGGATCCTCGGATGTCAGCTTTTTCGATGATGCTCTGGCTGATCCTCTCGATCGAGGCGGCCCCCCCTAGCTCCGGTTCCGGCGCAGGCGGATGACGCGGTAGAGGTAGAGGAGCACGACGCCGCCGATGATGATCAGGGTGGCCGGGTCCATCCATTGTTCCACGCGGTGATACTCGGCGGCGAGGATGTAGCCCGCTCCGGCCAGGCCCGCCGTCCACAGGGCGGTTCCCAGGGTCGTCCAGAGGAGGAAGCTCGGCCACGGCATGCGGACGATCCCGGCGGGCACCGAGATGAAGGTCCGCACGGTCGGGATGAGGCGGCCGGTGAAGACGGCGACGGGGCCATAGCGTTCGAACAACCGCAGCGCCTGATCGAGATCCTTGGGTTCGAGAGTCAGGAGATGCCCGCGTCGACCGATCCAGTCGCGCAGCTTGTCCCGCTGCACCCAACGGCCGACCACCTTCCAGGCGCTGGCCCCGAGGACCGCCCCGAAGGTTCCGGCCAGGACCACGCCGGCGAAGCTGAGGTGGCCCTGGGCGGCGGCGAAGCCGGCGAGCGGCATGATCACCTCGGAGGGAATCGGCGGGACGATGTTTTCCGCGAACATCAGGAAGGCGACCGCCAGGAGCCCGCCCGCCGCCACCGCCGCCACAACCCACTCGAACATGCCGACCCTTGATGCGCCCTTGGACGCTCTAAACGTTTGAATTCGAGGCTTTTCGCCCGGTTCTGTTGATTCCGTCTGAACGGGAAAGGTTCCAGGTGGGTTGGCGGCGCCGCATGACAAGGCCCTCGCGGCGTCTTCAGGCCATCGGATCGACCGATCCCGAAACCCCGGATGCCGACAATCTCGGGCACTGAAAAGCATTGTCCGGATCGCCGGATGGCGGTGAAGCTGGCCGCGGGTCGCAAGGTGACGACGGGTTTCAAGGCGAAGGCGGGGCGAGGACAGCTGCATGACGGACGTTGATGGGGGTCGCTACCGGATCCTGGGCGGGCCCGGCTCACCCTATTCGTTGAAGCTGCGCGCCGCGCTGCGATGCCGGCGCATCGCGCACGACTGGGTCGTCCCGCCCGGCTATCTGGGGGAGGGCGGCGAGCTCAAGGCGGCCGACAAGGGCATGATCCCGGTGATGCAGGTTCCCGACGGGCGATACTGGGCCGACACCACGCCGATGATCCTGGCGCTTGAAGCGCGGCATCCGGGGGCGCGAAGCCTGCTGCCGGACGATCCGGGCGACCGGTTCCTGGCCCTGCTGATCGAGGATTTCGCCGACGAGTGGCTGGTGCAGCCGATGTTCGATTTCCGCTGGGGCGCCGAGGCGGATCAGGACTTCTGCGCGCGCCGCCAGATGGCCGGATGGCTGGGGGCGATGCCCCGGGTGCAGTTCGACGCGATCATCGAACGTTTCCGCACGCGCCAGACCGGCGTGCTGGCCCGGCTGGGCGACCGCGAGGTGAACCGGCCCCTGCTGCGGTCGACCTATGGCGAGGTGCTGGCCGCCATCGAGGCGCAGCTGGAAGTCAGCCGCTTCCTGTTCGGCGGACGACCCTCGATCGGCGACATCGGCCTGTTCGGGCAGCTGTCGCAGTGCGCGATCGACCCGAGCGCCTCGGCGATCATGCGGCGCGACGCGGTGCGGACGTTCCAGTGGGTGCAGGATCTGGACGACGCGTCCGGGATCGAGGGCGCGTGGCGCGATCCGGCCACGCCGGACGGGCCGGGCGTGACGCGGCTGCTGGACCTGATCGGCGAGGTGTTCCTGCCGTACATGGTCGCCAACGCCGCCGCAGTGCGGGACGGGGCGCCGAAGGTGTCGGTCGCGTTGCGCGGACAGCCGTTCGTGGCGCGCACGGCGCCCTATCGCGCGAACTGCCTGGGGTGGCTGAAACTGGCCCTGGCCGACGCCCTGGCGGCGGGCGCCGGCGGGCTGGAAGCGAGGCTGCGACGGCACGGCTGCTGGGAGGGGCTGCAGCTGGGGCCGGGGGAGCGGGAGACGATCCCGCCGCTGTCGCCCGAGTCGACCGGCCGGCGATCCGACCTCCACTGACCGGACCGAACCGGCGCGGTCGGCGGACTCTTCAGGACATCAAGCGCCGCGGCTTCGCCCGCGTCTGATCCGCCCACACCGCCTCGGCCAGGGCGCGACACGACGTCCCGGGACAATCCCCCGCGGGCTTAAAGGCGGCTTAAGGGGCGGCGCGCGATGGTGACGGCGACGTCTTGAAGCAGGGACCCTTCAGAAGAAGGGACTGTCCGATAACCAGCCATCCCGCCAGCGCCAGTTTCCGTGACGCCCAACCGGTGGCGCCGCCGACCCAAGTGCGCTGGCGGCCGGGCGTGGCGTTCCTCCTGGCGACCGCGCCGCCGAAGGTGAACGTGAGCGCCTGGTTCGCCCTGGCCGTGGCCGTGCCGCTGCTGATGCTGTCGCTGGCGGCGGGGATGACCCAGGTGGGCGCGCCGCGCGCCGCGGCCTTCGTTGTGACGCTGCTGCTGGCGCCGGCCGTGGTGCTGGCCATACGCGCCCTGGAAGTCGGCCGTCACGAGCCGACCGCGGAGGAAGCGCGCGACCATGATCTGGCCCGCGCCTTCTGCCTGACCACCGGGCAGGCCGTGGGCTTCCTCTGCGTGGTGATCCTGGGCGCGCCGTTCAGCCATGAATCCGTGGCGGTGGGGCTCGCCATGGCCGGCGCGCCTCTGATGATGGCTGTGGTGCGGGATGTGTGGGGGCGCGTGTTCCGGCCGATTGAGGTGCGCGACTCGCCGCCGATGAAGGAGAGGCCCAGCCGCAACTGGACCCTCGAATGGACCGAGAGCCAGCGCCAGACTCCCGAGAGCGAGGGCCATATCATCACCGCGCAGATCGCTGAGGTGGTCCGGCAAATCGCCGGGCCGGACGCCCCCGTGAAGTTGAGCGTGTCGCCGGTGGCGCCGGACGAGGCCTGGATGCGAGCCAATGCGCGCCGCCCGATCCCCGTCCGTCAGAACGGCAGTGGCTTGGCGTCGGGTTCGACCCAGCTGCGTGGCGCTGCCGGGTCCAAGAGCCTGGCGCAGGTCTAGAGCGCTTTTCGCTGAAACGGACGCTGCTCTATCCCGACGCCCGACGGCCAGTTCATTCCAGGGGACGGGGCAATGAGCAGGCCCGCTACTTCGCCCGCGTCTGATCGGCCCAAACCGCCTCGGCCAGGGCCAGGGCGCCGGCGCGGTCGGCGGGAAGGATGAAGCCAGCCTTGATGGCGCTATCGAGTGCGGCGGTGAAGCGGACCCTGTAGTCGGCGCCGCCGCCGGGATAGAGGCGGGCCAGGGTCGCGGCGTCATAGGGCTCGGTGGAGCCGGCCAGGAAGCCCAGCGGGCCGCCGGAGTTGCCGAGGCCCGAGTGGCGGGCGGTGGGGACATCGACCCACGGCGATCGGATCCCGCCCTTGGCGTTGCCCTCGGCGTCGAGGACCAGCGTAGCGGGCTTGCCCTCGGCGGCGGGCGTGACCTCGAGCTGGGGCGCCTTGGGCGGGGCGCGGCCCGTGCGCACCCAGCGATCGAGGTGGGAGAGCGCGCTCATGGCGATGTAGTGATGCTGCGGCCCGGCGTTCATCGGCTTGATCAGCATCCCCAGCAGGGTGGCCCGGGTGGGGCGCCAGGCGGCGACCTTGGTCGCCATGGGCGTCTCGTCGGTGTCGATCGCGCTGACCATCAGGGCGTAGTTGTCGACGTGGGCCGTTCCGGCCATCTCCCAGGTGCGCAGGCGGCGGCTGTCGGGCTGGCGGGCGGCCAGGAAGCCGCCGCCGCCGCTGCCAATCAGGTCGGTCTCGGCGATCAGGGTGAGGACGGGGACGCGCAGATCGTCGCGCAGGCGCGTGCCGATGGGGGCTCGCGGTCCGCCCGGGGGGCCGCCGGGACCGGCGGCGGCGGTGGGCGGCGGCGGGGAGAGCAGCGCGGCGCCGCCGGAGCGGGAGTGGATCAGGAAGCCGTCAAAGACTTTGGCCAGCGGGTCGACGGCGTTGACGTAGGTGGTCAGGTAAGAGGCCGACTGGCTCTCGCCCATGGCCAGGACGCGGGCGGCCTTGAGCCCGCCCAGCACCTGGCCGGAGTCCACCACGCGGCCGACCTGGGTGAACATGTCGAAGCTATAGGCGTCGCCGGGATGGCTGAGCGCGCCATAGCGGGTCGGGTTGGCGGATTTCAGCGCGCCGCTGGAACCGAAGCGGGAGCCGCCCTCGACGCCGACCCGCTGGGCCGAGACGCCGACATAGGCGTAGCCGCCGCGCATCAGCTCGCGGTGCAGGTAGGACCAGTCCGGCGCTGCATCGAGGCCGGCGGTGACGTTGAGCCACTCGACCGCCACCGTCCCGTTGAAGCGCTTGGGGTCGGCGGGGCGGACCACGACGATGCGGGTGGCGTAGGGCGCGGTCTCGGCGGGGAGCGCCCGCCAGCGGCCGTCGACCGTGGGCTCTCCGGCGAGGCGGTAGGATTGGGCGGTTCCGGCGAGGAAGAACTCCTCGACGACATACCCCTTGGCCTTGAGGTCGAAGGCGCCGAGGCGCAGGGCCGGCGCGCCGGGGACGGCCGTGACCTTTGGGAGATCGGCGGCGTGGGCCGCAGGGGCCGCAGTGGCGGCGGCGAAGGTCAGGGCGGTGAAGTTCCGCCGGTTCATCTGGATCCTGCCCATCGCGCGCGCCCTCTCGTTGTCGGGAGAGGCATAGCGCGGGCTCATCGGCGACGCACGCCCCTACCTATCGACCGTCATCCCCCCGCCTGTCCGGGGGATGACGGAGGGTAGGGGGATTGCGGGTCAGTACAGCCGCGTCATCGGGCCGCCGTCGAGGGGGAGGGCGACGCCGTTGATGAAGCTGGACTTGTCGGAGAGCAGGTACTCGATAGCGTCGGCGACTTCCTGGCTTTCGCCCAGGCGGTTCATGGCGCTGTGGCGGGCGAG
>NZ_JBILUK010000320.1:0-2922 GCF_044371015.1 Phenylobacterium sp. | reverse complement strand
TGGGGTGCGGCTTCGGGTTCGGGAGATTTCGGCTTGCGGGGGGCCATGGGCTCGGAGCGTTGGGTGTTCGGTTACGGGTCGTTGATGTGGCGGCCGGGCTTCCCGTTCGAAGCCCGTTCGCCCGCCATCCTATATGGCCGCCGTCGCGCCTTCTGCATCTATTCGGTGCACCATCGCGGCACCTATGAGCGACCGGGCCTGGTGCTGGGCCTGGCGCCCGGCGGCGCCTGCCGGGGCGCGGCCTATCGCGTCGCCGAGGCCGACTGGCCGGAAACCTACGCCTACCTGATGGAGCGCGAGCAGCCGACCGAGACCTACATCGAGGCCAGCCGCCACGTGCGCCTTGAGGACGGTCGCCGTGTCGAGACGCTCTGCTTCCTGTCCGACACCGCCCACCCTCAGTGGGCGGGCGCGCTGAGTCTCGAACGCCAGGCCGAGCTCATTGCCGGCGCCACCGGCCTGTCCGGCCGAAATGTCGACTACCTCCGCGATCTCGTCGCCCACCTGGAGGAACTCGGCGTCCACGACGAGACCATGACGCGCCTCTTGGCGATGGTGGAGGCCGGGGAGCGCGCGGCAGGTTGACGCTGGCGCCGCCCGCGGGCCACTTGCCCCAAACCGCCGATCCCGGAGACACGCCCATGTCCGCCACCAGCCTTCGCCCGGAAACCCTGGCCGTCCATGCCGGCTGGCGCGCCGATCCCTCCACCGGCTCGGTGGCGGTGCCGATCCACCAGACCACGTCGTACCAGTTCCGCGACGCTGACCACGCCTCGGCCCTCTTCGCGCTGCAGGAGCTGGGCAACATCTACACCCGCATCATGAACCCCACGACCGACGTGCTGGAACAGCGTGTCGCGGCGCTGGAGGGCGGGGTCGGCGCCCTGGCCGTGGCCTCAGGCCAGGCGGCCTCGGCCTTTGCCGTGCAGAACCTGGCCCGGGCCGGCGACAACATCGTCAGCTCCACCGCGCTATACGGCGGCACGTGGAACCTTTTCGCCAACACGCTGAAGGATCAGGGGATCGAGGTCCGCTTTGTCGACCCGGCCGATCCGGAGAACTTCCGTCGCGCCACCGACGCCCGCACCCGGGCCTACTACGCCGAGACCCTGCCCAATCCGAAGCTGGAGGTGTTTCCGATCGCCGAAGTCGCCGCCATCGGCCGGCCGCTGGGCATCCCGCTGATCATGGACAACACCGCAGCTCCGCTTCTCTGCAAGCCGCTTAAGCACGGCGCGGCGATCGTCGTCTATTCGGCCACGAAGTATCTGGGCGGCCATGGAACCTCGATCGGCGGCCTGATCGTCGACGGCGGCGACTTCGACTGGGAAGCGCACCCCGAACGCCAGCCGCTGCTCAACACGCCCGATCCCTCCTACCATGGCGCGATCTGGACCCAGGCGGTCAAGCCGCTCGGGCCCATAGCCTACATCCTGCGGGCGCGGGTGATCCTGCTGCGCGACCTGGGCGCGGCGCTCTCACCTTTCAACGCGTTTCAGATCATTCAGGGGGTCGAGACCGTGGCGCTGCGGATGGAACGCCACTGCGCCAACGCCACGGCCGTCGCCGCCTGGCTCGCCAAGCGCGCCGGCGTCGCCCGCGTCATCCATCCCTCGCTGCAATCGGGCGAGGCCCGCGCCCGCGCCGACCGCAACCTCAAGGGCGGCTATGGCGGTCTGGTCGGCTTCGAACTGGCGGGCGGGGTCGCGGCGGGCCGGCGCTTCATCGACGCGCTAAAGCTCTTCTACCATGTGGCCAATATCGGCGACGCCCGCAGCCTGGCCATCCACCCGGCCTCGACCACGCACTCGCAGCTGACGCCGGAGGAACAGGCCGCCACCGGCGTCTCGCCGGGCTATGTCCGCCTCTCCATCGGCATCGAACACATAGACGACATCCTGGCTGACCTGGATCAGGCGATCAACGCCGCCGGCGCCTGACGCAAGAGGAGACCACCATGCTGACAGTTCACCACCTCGGGATCTCGCAGTCCGAACGGATTGTCTGGCTCTGCGAAGAGCTCGGGATTGACTACGCCTTCAAGCGCTACGACCGCCGCGCCGACAACCGACTGGCGCCGGACGAATACAAGGCGCTGCATCCCATGGGCATCGCGCCGGTCATCACCGACGGCGAACTGGTGCTCGGCGAAAGCGGCGCCATTTGCGACTATATCTGCGCCCGCTACGGCGATGGCCGCCTGACGCCCGCACCGGACGATCCGGACTTCGCCGATCATCTGTTCTGGTTCCACTGGTCCAACGGCACCTTCATGGCGACCCTGATGATGCAGTTGGTGTTGGGCGGCGCGGGTCCGGAGACAAATCCAGCCGCCGGTTTCGTCGGTGAGCGCAGCCGGCGGGGCTGGGAGATGGTCGAGGCGCGCCTCGGCGAGGCGCCCTTCTTCGGCGGCCGCAACCTGACCACCGCCGACATCATGATGGTCTACTGCCTGACCACCAGCCGCGCTTTCCGCGGCACGGCCCTGGCGGACTTCCCCAACCTCAAAGCCTACCTCGCCCGCATTGGCGCAAGGCCCGCCTACCTGCGCGCCATGGCCAAGGCCGAGCCGGGGATGGCGCCGATGCTGGGGTAGGGGTTCAGGCGCCGCTCCGCCGCAGGAACCACACCTTCGCCGCGCCATAGTCGCGGGCGTCGAGCTCTTCGAACCCGTCCACGACCAGCGCCGGTTCGCCGGAGCCACGCTCAAACACCACGATGGCGTCGTCGCTCAGCCAACCGCCCTCGACCAGACGGCCCAGCGCCTGTTCGCCCAGACCCTTGCCGTAGGGCGGGTCGAGGAAGGCGAGGTCGAAGGGCGGACCGTCGGCGCCGGGCCGCTGGCCCAGGTCGACGGCGCTGCGACGATGCACGCGGGTGGCGCCGAACAGGCCCAGCGCATCGACGTTCTCGCGGATGGCG
>NZ_JBILUK010000319.1:0-2925 GCF_044371015.1 Phenylobacterium sp. | reverse complement strand
AGACCGGTCTTGATCGTGGACTCGTGCGCGATCGGCGGCAGCACCCGCCGGGGGTCGTTCTGCAGTCCGCATTGGACGAGGCCGTAGTCATTGCCCGCATAGTCCTTCGGCTTGCTGGCGCGATAGCAGGTCCCACCCACGAACAGCCCGCGATCCACGTACCGCAGGTAGTTGGCCACCGTGATCGGGGCCTTGTCGGGATAGAGCTCCAGCACGAAGGCGCCCTCGGTGGTCTCGATCCGGACCTTCGGATTGGGCTTGGGGGGCGGGGTCGGCGCCGCGGCGGGCTGTGTGGAAGGTGGCGTCACGGGCGGCGCCACAGGCGCGGCGGCGGGCGCCTGGGCGGCGGCGGGAAGGGCGGCGAGCGCGGTGAGCGCGACAAAAGCGTGGCGGAGCATGTCGCTGAGGTTAGCGCGACCTCAGCCGCCGCGACAGTTCACATAGGTGTCGGTCTGGCCTGTCGACCGCAGGCGACCGTTGATCAGGGTGAGGGTCTGAGCGCGGCTGGCGCAGAGGCGACGGGTGCGTCCGTCCGCCGTCACGGTCGAGCCCACCCGCGAGGTGATGCGCGCGATGCGCCCGTCGGCGGCGATATCGATCCGGCGCACCTCGCCGCGTTCCAGACTGCGCGCCTTGGTCCGTCGCGCCTGAGCCCTGGCCTCCGCCAGCGTGCTCACGCCGTAGACGACCGGCGGCTTGTCCCCGACATAGGCCTGGTCGGTGAAGCGGGCGTCCGGCGTGAAGGCCGCGAAGAACCGGTCCAGGTCGCCCTGGTTCCAGGCCTGCTCCTGGCGCGCCAGAAACGCGCGCACGTCGGCGTCGGTGATCGGCGGCGATTGCGCCAAGGCGGGGCCCGAAATCACCATCAGGGTTGCAACGAGCGTGACGGATCGGATGACGCCGGCGCGCATGGCTCAGGATCGCGAGAGCGCGCGGGCGCGGTAGCCGTTGATGGCCATCTCGCCCACCCGCTCGGTCAGTTTCCAGTTCACCAGCGCCCCGATCGGCGCGCCGACCACCGGAATCAGCTGGGCCAGCTTGGCCAGGTCGATGAAGTCCCGATACTCGCGCTGGAAACCCCGCCAATCGAAATGCTCGAAGTCGGTCGGATGGGCTCGCAGATCCCAGACCTCCAGCCCTCGGAACACCTCGGCGCGGCGCTCGGCGCCCGAGAAGGCCAACTGGAACAGGCCCAGGATGTAGAGCCGCTCGTCGAAGCGGTCGGCCTCGTGGCCATAGACGGCCGAGAGGTCGAACAGCAGCTTGAACTTGATGGTCAGCAGGGCCGGGAAGTCGGCCAGCGCCAGCCAGAAACCGCCCGCGCCCGCCACGCCGCCCTCGACCGCGGCGGTCTTGCGATAGCTGTCCAACACCGCCAGCGCGCGCCGGTCTCGATCTTCGAGGGTCGCATCCCGCAGGATCGCGCCGGTGGTCAGGTCGGCGCCGGTCAGGATCGTGCGGGTGAGCTTCTCGATCACCGTGGTCAGGGTCGTATGCACGGCCTCGGGGATGATCTCGTTGATGCGGCCCTGCACCCCGCGCGTCGCCTTGTCGAAGGCGCCCGGGGACTTGAGCATGCGCGTGCGCCAACGCGCGACCTCGCCTGCCGCCCAGGCGGCGTATCCGGCCTCGGAGAGGCCGGAGGGAGGCGCTCGGCCGGCTATGTGGCGTTCACAATCTGGATGACCCAGGCCACCACGGCCGTGACGCCCGTGCCGACCAGCGCTCCGCGCACGAAGGCGCCGTTGCGCTCCCACCAGACGCGGCGGGCCCGCATGCGCTGAGCCCGATCGATCCGTCGTCGTTGCATGGGCAGCTACTTGGCCTCGGCGGCGGCCTTCATGGTCGCCAGCACATTGGCGAACATGGCGGCCCGGCGCGTGCGGTTGGCCTCACGCTGTTCGGCCGGGATCGAGGCCTGATCGAAGAACAGCGTGTAGATGAACTTGGAGGTCTTGGGAGTCACCGGAACCACCTCGATGGTGCCGTGATAGAGGATCGCCGGATTGATGTCGGCATAGGTGTAGGAGGTCGCGGTCTTGGCCACGATCACTTCCTCCACCCGACCGGCGATCTTGCGCAGCGCACCGACCTCGCCGTCCTTGCCGGCGGTGATCTCGCAGGTGGTTTTGAGCCACGCGCCGATCGCGCAATAGCCCTTCACCTTGTCCCAGGCCTGGGCGGCGGGCGCGTTGACCGCCGCTTCCTGCACGATGGAGACATAGTCACCGGCCGCCTTCGCCGATCCGGCGCCGGTCAGCGCAGCCCCACCCAGCGCGGCGGCGGCGATCATGGTCGCGAGCTTCATCCTGTTCCCCCAATGGCGTCTGCGGCAACCCTACCGGACCAGGGGGGCGTCCGGCTACAGCCAGGGTTGGTAAAGCGCCAAATCGCTCGGCCGCCAGCTTCGGGCTCGCGCAGGTCGTCGCACCGTCAGCGCGGCCGGGCCGGGTCCGGTGTCCGATCCAGCCCGGCCACGCTTACGAATCTACGCCTTGGGGGCGGTCTTGCTCTTCGGATCCATCGGCTTGTCGGAGTGGATCGGAGGAGTCGCGCCAGGCGTCTGGGCCGGCGTCGCCGGTGTCTTGGGGGTCTCAGACATGTGAAGTATCCTTCAACAATTCGCCAATAAGCTGGCGCAACGGATATGTGAATTCGACCTGACAAAAACAAACAAAATCGCGTAACTTATTTGGCATTTGCATTCTTTTGATTGCCACAATTGATAGAAATTGTTCAATTGTTTAAGTGAAATGGTCGCTATCTCTGATCGGAGTGGTGTTTGAAGTCGGCATCGCGCCGGTCACTTTCTTTCCGGCGATGAGGCGCCGGAGCCCCCGGCGTTCAGTTCGGGTCATCTGAGCGGGATGAAAAAGGCTCGAAATCAAGAATCTAGAGCGTCTCTTCATCCAAAACCGGTTTCCA
>NZ_JBILUK010000103.1:0-10805 GCF_044371015.1 Phenylobacterium sp. | reverse complement strand
GACCCGGCCTTCTATCTGGCGGCGAACCCGGATGTGGCCCAGGCCGGTATGGATGGTTTCGAGCACTATTGGACCGCCGGTTGGCGCGAGGGGCGCGATCCGACGCCGGAGTTCTCGACCCGAGACTATCTCGAGGCCAACCCGGACTTGTCCGCGAGCGGCGTGCATCCGTTCGCCCACTGGGTGCTCGCCGGCCGCGCTGAGGGGCGGACCGGGCGACATGACCTGGGCTTCCGGTTCGACGTGATCGCGCGGGGTCGTGCGCCGGAGGATCGGGTCGCTGATATCCGCGTCGCCGCCGGACGGATCAGGTCGGACCCGGCCGCCCGCCTGTCGGCCGCTTTGGCCGGACTTTCGGATGTCCACATCACCTTCAGCCACGACGACTACAGCGCCCATGTCGGCGGTCTGCAGCTTTGCGTGCGCCGCGAGAGCGCGCGGGTGCGGGCGCTCGGACTCGCCCACCTGCACATCCACCCTGCCGCGCCCTGGCCGGTGACGCGCCTGGCCGATGAGCCTGGACCGCTTTGCGTGATGTTGAACGGCGAACGGGTCGGGGTGTTCGATCCCGCCGACGTCGCCCGCGCCATGCCGGTCGCGCCCGACGGCGCGCGGCGGTCGTTCGCGATCCACAGCCTCCTTGGCCATGAACCGGACCAGACCGTCGGTATCCTGGCCGCCGCGGGTCTCTCCACCGGCTGGTTCTGGTTGCACGACTTCGCCAGCCTCTGCGCGAGCTTTCACCTGCTGCGCAACGACGTCGAGGATTGCGCCGCGCCGCCATCGGGAAGTCCGGCCTGCGGCGTTTGCGGCTATCAATCCCTGCGAGCCCGTCATCAGGCGGCCCACCGCCGACTGTTCGAGCGACTCACACTGACGGTGGCCTCGCCGTCCCGACCGACCCTCGACCTGTGGCTGGCGCGCAGCGATCTGCCCCACGCCGGAACCCTGATCCTCCCCCATGCGACACTGGCGGAAACGGGCCCCGCGTCCGAGCCGGGCGCGCCCCGGCCCCTGCGCATCGCCCACCTCGGCATGCCCACGCCGCTCAAGGGCTGGGCCGTGTTCCGCAGCCTCGCCGAAACCTTCGCCCACGACGGTCGCTACCAGTTCGTGCAGCTGGGCGGCCGGGCTGAGCCAGGCGCGCCCGTCGAGTTCCACAAGGTGGTGGTGAGCGAGACAGAACCTGAGGCCATGCAGGCGGCTGTCGCCAGCAATGCCATAGACATCGCGTTGATCTGGCCGCTGTGCCGCGAGACCTTCTCCTTCACGGCCTATGAGGCGGTCGCGGGCGGCGCTGCGGTGATCGCCGGGCCGGACAGCGGCAATGTGGCGGCATTCGCGGCCGAGCGGGGCGTCGGGCGCGTGATGTCGGACGAGGCGGCGCTCAGGGCGGCCTTCGAGTCGGGTGCGGTTCTTGAGCTGGCGCGCGCGAATCGCCGCCCGCCACCGCGCCGTCTGGTGCTTGGAGGACTCACCGGCGATCTCCTGGCGGCGGCCGGATGAGGCGCGCGCTGGCCCGGATCCTTGGCGGCTTTGGCGGCCGTTCAGCCGCCGACCCGGACCGGGCGCTGGCGGCCGAGGTCTTCGACCGGGACTTCTACCTGTCGACCTATCCCGATGTGGCGGCCTCGGACTTCGATCCGCTGACCCACTTCCTCACCCTGGGCTGGCGCGAGGGGCGCGATCCATCGTCCGAGTTCTCGACCACAAAGTATCTCGCGGCGTTTCCGGAGGTCGCAGAGGCCGGGATCAATCCGTTTCTGGATCACCTGCGGACGGGGCGGCGCGTTCTGCCGCCCGCCGAAACGCCGGAGGGTTTTCGGCACACAGTTCTGGAGCGACTGGTTCCGGTCGAGGCCCGCCGCCCGCCGCCCGCGCCGCCGCTGTCCGGACTCGATCTGGCGTCGGAGCTGGCGGCCTCCCGCGATCGGCTCGAACGGCTGCACATCACCTTCAGCCACGACGACTTCACCGCCCATCTTGGCGGCCTCCAGCTTTCGATCCGTCGGGAGGCGGCGCGCCTGACTGCGCTGGGCCGCGATCACCTCCACATCCACCCCGCCCGAGCCTGGCAGACCGTGAGGACCGCCGACGAACCCTACCCTCTGGGCGTGGTCTGGAACGGGCGAGCGCTCGGCGTCTTCACCGCCGACGCCATCGTCGCCGCGCTGGCCGCCGCGGCCGGCGCCGGTTCCGGCGGTCGGAGCTTCGCAGTCCACAGTATGCTGGGGCACGCGGCGCACGAGGTCGCCGGCATTCTGGCCGCCGCCGGGCTGTCCGAGGGGGTCTTCTGGCTTCACGACTTCGCCAGCCTCTGCGCCGGCTTCCACCTTCTGCGTAACGATGTCGAGGACTGCGCCGCGCCGCCTCTCGACAGCGCCGCCTGCGCCGTCTGCCTCTATGAACCCTGGCGCGCCCGCCATGTTGAAGAACACCGACGCCTGTTCGAACGCCTGAAGCTGACGGTCGCCGCGCCTTCCAGGACCGCTCTCGATCTGTGGGCGGCCCGGGCGGACTATTCTCCGGCGGGCGCGGTCGTCCTGCCGCATGCCCGGCTTGTGGAGACAGGTCCCGCGCCTCTGCCGGCCGCCAACCGGCCGTTCAGGCTCGCGCATCTGGGGTTCACCGCCGCGCACAAGGGCTGGCCGATTTTCCGGCGCCTGGCGATCACCCACGGCTTCGACGCCCGCTACGCCTTCCACCACCTGGGCGCCGGCGGCGATCCCGAGCTGCCGGTGGCGTTCGAGGCCGTATCGGTGGACGCCGAACGTCCCGGCGCCATGACCGAAGCGCTGCTGCGGGCCGAGATTGACGCCGTGCTCATCTGGCCGCTCTGCCAGGAAACCTTCGCGCTGGTGGCCTATGAGGCCGTGGCCGCCGGGTGTGCGGTGATTACGGGCCCCGACAGTGGCAACGTGGCGGCGTTCGTCCGCGAGACGGGGCATGGCCGGGTTCTGGACGACGAAGCGGCCCTGGCGAACGCCTTCGAGACCGGCGGCATCCTGGAACTGGGCCGCGCGCGACGCCGACCGATGCTCTATGACCTTCAGCTCAGCGCGCTCAGCCTCGACCTGCCCGGCTCCTCCCTGAAGTCTCAAGCATGAAGATTCTCGTCTACTCCAGCTTCACCTTCTCCTACCTGAACCGGGCCCGGGTGCTGTTTCAGACCCTGCGCCGGCATCACCCGGACTGGGAGCTGGCGGCCCTGATCACCGACAAGCCGCCGGAGGGCTTCGCCTTCGACCCGGCGTCCGAACCCTTCGATCGCCTGGTCTGGGCCGACGACCTGGGCATTGCGGACCTCCGGAGCTGGCTCTTCAAGCACGACGTCGTCGAGGTCTGCACGGCGGTGAAGGGCCCGTTCCTCCACCAGGCCTGTTCCTGGGGCTTCGACGCCGTGATCTACATGGACCCTGACACAGCGGTGCTGGGTTCGCTGGATCCCCTGGTCGGGTGGCTGGGCGAGCACGACATCCTGCTGACCCCGCACCTCATCGATCCCAACGACGACCACGCCGCCATTCTCGACAACGACCTCTCGGCGTCGCGCACCGGCATCTTCAACCTGGGCTTTGTCGCGATCCGCACGATGGGGGAGGGCGCGCGGTTCGCCAAATGGTGGAACGATCGACTGCTCAGCTACTGCTACGACGACATGCCCAACGGCCTTTTTGTCGACCAGCGGTGGTGTGACCACGTCCCGGCCTTGTTCGACCGCGTGAAGATCATCCGCGACCCGGGATACAACGTCGCGAGCTGGAACCTCTCCACGCGCAAGGTCAGCATCGAAAAGGATGGGCGTATCCTGGTGAACGGCGCGCCGCTGCGGTTCTGGCACTTCACCAAGCTGGGGGCCGTGGGCGACGCCATGACCCGTCGCTACGCCGGCCGCAACTTCCAGGTCTATGAGCTCTGGGCTTGGTACAAGCGCGAAGTCGCCGCCGCCACCGATCCGGCGATCCCGGAACGCTGGTGGGCCTATGGCGCCTATGCCGACGGACGGCCCATCGCCAAATCCGATCGGGTGCTCTATCGCGAACGCGGCGACCTTCGGGCCGCGTTCCCAGACCCCTTCGCCTCCGGCCCCGGCAGCTTCCAGGAATGGCTCGAACTCGAAAGCGCCTGAGTACGGGCCCGGCCGACGACCCCGCGATCCGCGGCCTGGCGGATCGCGTGCGGCTGGCGACCGAGCGGCTCGCAGCCCTGCGCGCCGAGCGCGACGGCGCGCTGCGTCTTGCTCAGGCCGCCCAGGCCGAAGAGGCGATGACGCGGTCCGAGCTGTCCGTGGCGCTGGCCGAGGCGCTGCGCGCGCGCGCCGGCGCCGAAACCGCGGCGGCGGCGCGACTCGTGCAGGCGTGGGCCGCATCGCCGCGGGGGCGCCTGCGTCGCCACAACCGCCTCAGTCGCCTGTTCGATCGCCTCCTGGCTCGACTGGGCGCGTGGGGGCGTCGCCGGATCGTCGAGCGGTCCGGGCTCGCCGACGAAAACGCAACGCTGTTCGACGCTCAGACCTATCTGGAGCGGTATCCGGATGTGGCCGCCGCCGGTGTCCCGCCGCTGATCCACTACCTGCTGTCCGGCGGTCGGGAGGGACGCAGCCCCCATCCGCTGTTCGACCCGGCGTGGTACGCCGTCCAGGCGGATCAGGAGATCGCGGCGCACGGGGTAACCCCACTCGAACACTTTGTCCGCCGGGGCGCCGGCCAGGGGCTTTCGCCGCACCCGCTGTTCGATGTCGGCGGCTATCTGGCAAAGGCCGAGGGGCTGACGCCGGGGGCGAACCCGCTGCTCCACTACTTGAACCAGGGCGCAAGGGCCGGGCTTTCGCCGCACCCGCTCTTTGATCCCGACTGGTACCGCGACGGCGGGCTGCATCACTATCTCGCCGTCGGCTCGCGGGTCGGCGCCTCGCCCCACCCGCTGTTCGACCCCGCCAGATACATCGCCGACAACCCCGAGGTCGCGGCGGACGGGCGCGAGCCGCTGACGCACTATGTGGCGGAGGGCGGCGCCGCCGGCCGGCCGGCCGGCCCCTGGTTCGATTCGGCCCGCCACATCGCCGCGCGGGGCGGCGCGATCCCGGCCGGCGTCAATCCGCTGGTCGACTATCTCACCGGCGGCGCATGGGCGCTGGCCGAGGGGCAGGAGGGTCAGGCCGCCACGGCCTTCATCGCCCGCCGGCCGGATCTCGCGCGCGCCGGCGTCACGCCGCTAGAGCACCTGGCGCGGCGGGCCCGGAAGCCTTGAAGGCGTCGGCAAGCCCGAGTTCCATCAACTGTGCGCGGATCCCGTCGTAGTATTCCGGCACGTAGTGGAACGGGCTCAGGCCCCAGCGATGGGCCGGGTCTGCGACCTGCCATCGCGGCGCCTCGACGATCTCCACCGGCGGCATGGCGGCCAGGAACGCCGCGTCCTGGCGTTCCAGCAGGGCGTTGTAATCTTGGATGCGCACCGGATCGCCGCCCAGAATCTCCACGCCGGTGAGGGCGCGTCGCCGTCCGGACGCCAGTCGTTGATGGGTCGCCCACCGCGAGCGATGCAGGATCAGTCGCGCCCGCCCGAGCGGACTTGTGCGGACCAGAGTCGCGAAATCCTCCAGCCCGGCGCGCCACAGCCGCTCGCAGGCCGCAGACAGCCGGGGGATCACCCGGGCCCGCGCCAGCGCCGCCTGTGCGCCATACCCGCTGCGTGCATACTCGCCGCTGCGCGTCGCCAGGGCCTCGCCCACCGCCAGCAGATCGAAGCGCTCGTCGATGAAATCGAAGATCAGGTGGGTTGGCGCAAACGCCATCAGCCGGGCCAGCGCGGTCTTCTGCAGATCGGCGACCAGCGCCCCGTGTTCATGGCCGTGGAGGTCGCCGGGCGGCGCCTCGGCCGGGACAAAACCTTTGACCGGGTCGGCCAGCAGGCTGGGTAGGCTGGTGCGCGAAATGTAGAGCAGATGTTCCGCCCCGCCGCCCCGGATCGGCCAAAGGTCGCGGGTGATGCAGCTGCCGAGGATGGCGATGCGCGGCATAGGGTTTCCGTTGGGCGGCGTCGTC
This sequence comes from Phenylobacterium sp., assembly GCF_044371015.1. Lineage (GTDB taxonomy): Bacteria > Pseudomonadota > Alphaproteobacteria > Caulobacterales > Caulobacteraceae > Phenylobacterium. Next base: position 4,761 of record NZ_JBILUK010000103.1, on the reverse strand, counting down.
TTGCGCTCTACCATGCCCTGGCGCCCAAGCGACACCTATCCGGCTTTCGACGCGCCGTTCACCCATTCGCCGGAACTATGGTGTATGGAAGCGGGGACTCGTTCCGCCCGCTCACGGACCGCATGAATTTTCTGACCTTCCTGACCAAGCTTCCCGACAACGTGCTGGGCCGCGCCCTGCGCGAGGGCTATCGGCCGGCCGGCGTCGCCTTCGGCTTCAGCCTGGTGTCGAACCTGCTCTACCTGGCGCTGCCGCTCTACACCTACCAGGTTTACGGACGGGTGCTGGTCAGCCAGAGCCAGTCGACGCTGATCATGCTCACCGTCGTGACGCTGTTCGTGTTCATCGTCTCCAGCGTGATCGACGACTACCGCGCGCGGATCCTGATCAACTACGGCGTGGCGCTGGACCAGAGGGTTTCCGGCCGCGTGTTCACCAGCCTGTTTGATTCGGCGGTGCGCGGCGAACCGGGCGCGCGGGCCCAGGCCTTGCGCGATCTCGACCAGTTCCGTCAGACGCTGACCGGCATCGCCGCGGCGGCGTTCTTTGACCTGCCGTGGATTCCGATCTTCCTGATCGTGCTGTTCATCATCGACCCGCTGGTCGGCGTGGTCACCTTCGTGGGCGCCCTGATCCTTCTGGCGCTCGCCATCCTGCAGATGCGGGCCACCCAGACCGCCCTGAAGGACGCCAACGACGCGGCGCTGAAGAGCTACGGCTTCACCGACGCCGCCCTGCGCAACGGCGAGGTGGTGCGCGCCATGGGCATGCTGCCGACCCTTGGCCGGGCCTGGGCGCAGCATCGGGCGGTGACCATCGAGCGCGGCGCCGACGCGGCCGAAGCCTCCAACATGTACACCGACATCATCAAGACGGTGCGCATGGGCATGCAGGTGCTGATCGTGGCGATCGGCGCCTATCTGATCCTCAAGGGCTCGATCCATTCGGGCATGCTGTTCGCCAACATGATCCTGGCCAGCCGGGCGCTCCAGCCGATCGAGAAGATCGTCGGCTCGTGGGAGCCGCTGAACAACATGGTGCGGTCCTATGAGCGGTTGAACAACCTGCTCTCGCGCGCGGAACCGCCCGCCAGCGCCACCACCCTGCCGCGTCCGTTGGGCAAGCTGTCGGCCGAAGGGGTGAATTTCGCGCCGCCGGGCGCCACGAAACTGATCCTGACCAACGTGAACTTCAGCATCGAGCCCAATGAGGTGCTCGGCGTTATCGGTCCGTCAGGCGCGGGCAAGTCGACCCTGGCGCGCCTGCTGGTGGGCATCTGGCGCCCGCTGAACGGGGTCGTCCGCCTCGACGGCGCCGACGTCTTCAGCTGGGATCGCGCCGATTTCGGCCGCCATGTCGGCTACCTGCCGCAGGACACCGAGCTCTTCGCCGGCAGCGTGCGCAACAACATCGCCCGCTTCCGCGATGATGTGACCGACGAAGAGGTGATCCAGGCCGCGCGTCTGGCCGGCGTCCACGATCTGATCCTGCGCATGCCCAAGGGCTATGACACCGAGGTCGGCGAGGGCGGCGTCGTCCTGTCGGTGGGTCAGCGCCAGCGCGTGGGCCTCGCCCGCGCCCTGCTCGGCGGTCCGGCCTTCGTGGTGCTGGATGAACCCAACGCCAACCTCGACGTCGAGGGCGAGGCGGCCCTGATGAGTGCGATCGATGCGCTCAAGGCCGCCGGCGCCACCGTGGTGATCATCTCGCACAAGCCTGGCGTGTTTCGCGCAGCCGACAAGATGCTGGTGCTGCGCGACGGTCGCGTCGAACTGTTCGGTCCGCGCGATCAGGTCATGGCGCGCCTCGTCAAGCCCGCCCAGCCGGTCCAGGCGCCCGCGCCGGCCCCGGTCGCGGGCGACGCCCAGGCCGAGTCGCCTGCCGAGCCGCCCGTTGAGACCCGCGCCGCCGAGGGCGGCCGATGAAGCTCGATCTCGGCGCCTCGCGTCAGAACTACGTCGCGCCCACCTTCGGCGTCGATGAGCCCAAGGGCCTCGCGCCGGAGCTGGAGCGCAGGCTCAAACGGCCGATGGTGATCGGCGGCGCGGTGATCGGCGCCTTCGTGGTCGGCGCCGGCATCTGGGCCTCGTTCGCCAGCCTCGCCACCGGCGTCACCGCCCAGGCCGAGGTCAAGGCCGACTCGCAGCGCAAGACCCTGCGCCCCAAGGAAACCGGGGTGGTGAAGCAGATCCTGGTCAAGGAGGGCCAGCAGGTCCGCGCCGGCCAGCCGCTGCTGCTGTTCAACGACGTCGAGGCCCGCGCCGCCGTCGATGTTCTGCAGAACCAGTACGATACGCTCAGCGCCCAGACCGCCCGCTTCACCGCCGAGGCCATGGGCAAGACCACCCTGGAACTGCCCGCCGAGCTGATGGCGCGGATGAACAACCCCGCAGTGGCGGCCCTGGTGCGTGACCAGCAGTTCCTGTTCCTGACCCGCCAGCAACTCTACCAGAGCCAGGCCGCCGTGCTCGGCCAGCGGGTTGACCAGCAGGAGACGCAGGTCGGGGGACTGCAGGCCCAGCTCGCCTCCATCGTCGAACAGCAGCGCCTGACCGAAGAAGAGCTCGACGGCTATCGTCGCCTCAACGAACAGGGCTTCGCGCCCAAGACCCTGATCCTGCGCTATGAGCGGAGTCTCGCCGAGCTCGGCGGCCGGCGCGGCCAGCTCACCTCCGATATCGCCCGTCTCCGCCAGCAGATCGGCGAGACGCGGCTACAGCTCGCCACCCTGCGCAACGAACGCACGACCCAGTCCGCCGAAGGCCTGCGCGACAGTCAGACCAAGCTCGCCGACATCATCCCCAGGCTCACCGCCGCCCGTCAGACGCTCGATGCGACGGTGGTCCGCGCCCCGGTCGACGGCTACGTGTTCAACCTCACCCAGTTTACCGTCGGCGGCGTCGTCGGCGCGGGCGAGGTGGTGATGGATGTGGTGCCCTCCGCCACGCCGCTCACCGTCACCGCCATGATCCGGCCGGAGGATGTCGATGAGGTCCGCGTCGGCATGCCGGCCAAGGTCAAGCTCACGGGTCTCAATCAGCGCTTCCACGATTCGCTCGACGCCAAGGTCTCGGTGGTTTCCGCCGACCGGATCACGGTCGAGCGCACCGGCACGGCCTTCTATCGGGTCGACCTGACGCTCGCGCCCAGCGAGCTCGGAAAGCTCAAGAAGGGGGTAGAGATGACCCCCGGAATGCCTGCCCAGGCGCTCATCGTCACCGGCGACCGTTCCGTGATGAGCTTCCTGATCTCGCCCATCACCGACACCCTGGAAGACGCCTTCCGCGAGGAATAGCGGCGCCGGGCCCGCACCGACCCGCCTGAACCCTCAAGTCCCGTCCTGCAGGGTTCCGGACGCGGTTCCCTCTCCACGCGTCATCCCGGCCGAAAGCCCGCGCGAGCGGGCTGCAGAGCCGGGACCCAGACGCAGGGCCAGGGGGTTTGGGTCCCGGATCGGCCTCGCAGGCCGTCCGGGATGACGCTCAGCGGCGTCAGATGGCGCGAGCCCTCAATTGTCGGCCCGGCCGATTGATTCCGCGCAGAAAACCGGCGCCGCTTCGCCGAATTGCGCTCTCGGCGCCACACTGGAGACTCCGTGGATTCCCAGGGGGATTCCGGGGGGCTTTCGGGGTTGCATCCTGGACAGGCTTCCGATAGGTCTCGGCTTGGGCTCGTCTACCTTGCGTTACGGTCATGCCGTGGCGTGGGGATAAATGGACCGCTGGGATGCTCCATCGGGGATGGGGGTCAAGCGTTCCAGGGGTCCATGTGACACAGACTTGGAGAGACTAAATGGCGACTTTCTTCTTTGAGACCATCACCGACGCTCAGGCTGCGGCCTACAACGGCGCCGCTGACAGTCTCGTTTTCGGCCAGGCGGGTGAAACCGCCTCGCGCACCACGGTGCTGTTCAACCCGGCGACGGCGACGTCGGCGGCCACCGTCACCCTGATCTCCGGCCTGACCGGCAAGACGGTGACCTTCAACGCGACCCTGACGGGCGCGACGGAAGCGATCTTCCCGGACTCCTCGACCTTGCTGGTCGGCGGCACGGGCGACGACAGCCAGGCGGGCACGACCGGCACGGACGGTCTCTACGGCAATGCGGGCAACGACACGCTCGACGGCGCTGGCGGGGCGGACTTCCTGCAGGGCAACGCCGGCACTGACTCGATCATCGGCGGCACGGGCAACGACACCATCTTCGGTGGCCGTGACAACGACACCATCACCGACGCCTCGGGCGCCAACGTCGTCAACGGCAACCTCGGCGATGACAGCATCAACGCCACGGGCGCCAGCGGCTCGACGCTGCTGGGCGGCCAGGGTCTCGACCAGGTGGTCGGCACCACGGGCGCTGACCTGATCAACGGCAACCTCGGCAACGACACCCTGACGGGCGCCGGCGGTAACGACGTCATGATCGGCGAAGGCGGCAACGACTCGATCGTCTCGGCCTCGGCCGAAGGCGGCGCGGTCAGCCTCGACGGCGGCATCGGCGACGACACCATCACCTCGACCAGCGCCTCGGCGCAGATCGTGGGCGGCGACGGCAACGACTCGGTGGCCATCACCTCGGCCGGCGCGACCGGCACCCAGGTGAACAGCGTCCAGGGCAATGCGGGTGATGACACCATCACCACCAACGCCATTGGTCGTGACTCGCTGTACGGCGGCCAGGGCAACGACTCGATCGTGTCCACCGGCGGCGTCACCGGCGACTTCCTGAACGGCAACGCGGGCAACGACACCATCGTCGGC
>NZ_JBILUK010000206.1:0-5754 GCF_044371015.1 Phenylobacterium sp. | reverse complement strand
TGGCGGCTTCCATCACCGAATCTTCAGACCCGGCGGAAGGCGCGTAGACGATGCGGCCCACCCGGTCCCACATGAACGAGACCGATCCGGTCTCGCCCAACGCGCCGCCGCACTTGGTGAAGGTGGAGCGCACCGTGGAGGCGGCGCGGTTGCGGTTGTCGGTCAGCGCCTCGACGATCACGCCGACGCCGCCGGGGCCGAAGCCCTCATAGCGGATCTCCTCATAGGACTCCGCCTCACCGCCCGACGCCTTCTTGATGGCGCGCTCGATGACATCCTTCGGCAGGGATTCGGCCTTGGCGTTGTTCACCGCCAGGCGCAGGCGGGCGTTCATCGCCGGGTCGGGCAGGCCCATCTTGGCGGCGACGGTGATCTCCCGCGAGAGCTTGGAGAACAGCTTGGACCGCGCGGAATCGGCGCGGCCCTTGCGGTGCATGATGTTCTTGAACTTTGAGTGGCCGGCCATGGGTCTCGGGCGCTGTCCTGACGTTGGTCGCGCTTCTACCCCTCCGCGTCAGAGCCCGGCAAGGCGCCGGGCGCAGTCGGGGACCGGAGGGCGGCTGGGGGCCGCCAGGGTGCGGCTCTCGGTGACCGCATCGCCATAGGGCCAGAAACGGATCATCCGCGCCCGTCCGCCGCGCGCCGGGCGCGTGGTCGCCTCGATCTCGCGGGTGGTGTCGCCGGGGCTGAGCTTCAGAGCGTCCAGCCGCATGCCGTCGCGCAGGCCCGCGTTCCAGGCCGGCCCGCGCCGCTTGACGCCGCGCACGGCCCTGGCGGCCTGGGAGGCGGCCACATCGAAGCCCGCGTCGAAGGCCGGCGCGACCGTCACGCGGGCGATCAGGCAGCCGGCATAGAGCGTTTCCGGAAGCGGAACCGGCCGGCCGCCGGCGCCGTGGCGCGCGAGGTCCGGGCGGACATCGAGCCCGGCGGTGACCCAGACCGCCGAGATGAAGGCGGTCTCCAGATCGGGCGCCGCGCCCGGCGCGAAACGATCATGATGCTGGCGCATGCGCAGCAGCACATCGTCGAGATCCGCCTTGCCGCCGGTTCTGAGGTGGAGCTCGTCGTCCAGGCGAAGCAGCCACAGGGTCAGCCGCCCCACGGGCGTATCGGGGCGGTCCGATGCGTCGAGTCGCAGGATCGAGGTCGGCGCATCCAGCGCGCCGGACCGCAGCGCCAGCCGGACGGCCAGGAACTCGGTCAACGCCTCGGCGAGCCCCGCTTTCGGCGCGCCCACGCGCAGGACATCGGCGCGGGCCAGCGTCTCGGCCAGCGCCTCGGCCGAGGGCGGCGGCGGCGCGGTCAGGGCGATCAGGCTCGGCCCTTCGCGCCGCCAGTAGGCCCGGTGCGCCGCCAGCACCGGGGCGGCCAGCGCCAGCGTGCGACGGGCGGCGGCGGCGTCGCCGTGCGTGGCCACCCGGTTTCCCGCGCCGTCTTCGACCACGGTCAGGTTCGGCCCGGCCATCAGGGTCGCGCGCGGCAGGTCAGCCTCGACGGCCTGCGCGCCCTCCAGATCCGAGAGAGACCGCCAGCCCCTCGGCAGCCGGGTCCAGGTCAGCGTGGCGGGTTCCGCATGGCGATCCGCGAGAACCGCGAAAACCTGAGAGCCCGCCATCACCGGCGCGGCCGCTACGGCGTAGCGAACCGCGATCCGCGCGCCCGACCTGGCGCTCAGCGCCAGGGCCCCGCCCGACCGCGCCACGATCCGGGCGCCGAAAACGCGGGGGGCGCCGGCCCCGACCGGGAGGATCACCCGCGTCTCGCCATCGGCGTCGCCCAGGAGCCGCGTCTCGACCGTGACCGCGGAGGGCGTGACGGCCAGGCGGTGCTCCGCCGCGGCCAGCGGGCCAGGCAGGCCGAGCATCAGGGCGGCGAGCAGGAAGCGGCGCAACTTGGGTGTCCGGATCAGTCCAGGGGCGGGCAGTTAAACCGGTCGATCTGGCCGTTCTGAAGGCGGAACACCGCGTCCTGCGGCGCGTCCTGGCGGCGCGTCTCCGCGGGCGACAGGTCGGCGTAGAGGCCGCGCAGAACGCGGCCCGACACGCCGTGGCTCACCGCGATCACCCGGCGCCACGGCTCCGGCGGCAGGTCTTCGAGCCAGGACGCCACCCGCGCCTCGACTGTCTCCAGCGCCTCGGACTCGGGCGCGTCGAACGCCCAACCGGTGCGGCCGAAGGTGTCGGGATAATCCGCCTCCAGTTCGCTCCGCAGCCGACCTTCGCGCGAGCCCCAACTCACCTCGATCAGCCGATCGTCGAGCATCACGGTCAGGCCGAGCCGCGCGCCGATGACCGTGGCGGTGTCGCGCGCCCGACCCAGCGGGCTCGACGCCAGCATCCAGCCGTCCTCCGGGCGGATCATCCCGGCCAACAGCTCGCCCACCGCCTCGGCCTGCCGCAGGCCGAGTTCGGTGAGCGGCGAGTCCATGCGCCCCTGCAGGCGCCGCTCGCGGTTGAATTCGGTCTGTCCGTGCCGGACCAGCAGGATCACGGACCGCGCCTATTCCACCGGTTCACAGGCCAGGCGGTCGATCTGGCCGTTCCAGAGACGGAAGATCGCATCCTGGGGGACGTCCTGGCTCAGCAGCGCCGTGCGGTCGAAGGCTCCATACGCACCGCGCAGATGACGCCCCAGCACACCGTGGCTGACCGCGATCACGCGCCGGTCGGGCTCGTCCGGGAGGCCGGACAGCCAGTCCGCGACACGGTCAGAGACCTGGTCGAAGGTTTCACCGCCCGGGGCCAGATAGAACCGCTCATCGCGCGGTACGGAATCCGGAAGCTCGGCGGACACATCATCCCACAGCCGGCCCTCCCAGTCCCCGCAGGCGATCTCCGCCAGCCTTGGGTCGAGCTCTATGGGCAGGTCGGCCGCGCGCGAGATCGCCGTGGCCGTCTGGACGGCGCGCCCTATAGGGCTGGACACCAGTCGCCAGCTTGGGCCGTCGTCCCGGCGCACGATATCGGCCACCAGGCTCGCTATGGCGGCGGCCTGACGTTCGCCGAGCGGCGTGAGTTCGGATTCGCTGCGCCCCTGGATCCGGCGTTCGCGGTTCCAGAAGGTCTGCCCGTGCCGGACCAGCAGGATCATGCCTTGCGCCGGACCACCGGGTGCGAGGTCGAGAGACCGCCGTCGACCGCGATCGTCTGGCCGTTGACGTAGGAGGCGTCGTCGCTGGCCAGAAACAGGCCGGCGCGGGCGATCTCTTCCGGCTCGCCATAGCGGGTGGTGGGGTTGAGCTGGCCGATTTTGCCCTCGTTCCCGCGCGCGCGGGCGCCGTCGAAGATCGGCTTGGTCATGCCGGTCTCGATCAAGCCGGGCGCGATGGCGTTGACCCGCACGCCTGTGCCGTAAAGCTCGTTGCAGGCGGTCTGCACCAGGTTGATCACGCCGGCCTTCGACGCCGAATAGGCCGGACCGCCGGCGCCCGAACGAATGCCCGCGACGGAGGCCGTGCAGATGATCGAGCCCTTGCGATTGGGGATCATCACAGCCGAAGCGTGCTTCACGGCCAGGAACGGGCCGATCAGGTTCACCCGCAGGATCTCGGCCCAGTAGTCGGCGGTCTGTTCGTGCAACGGCGCGAAGCCGCCGGAGATGCCGGCGTTGGCCCAGAACACGTCAAGGCCGCCGAACTCCGCGACGGCGCGGTCGACCAGCGACTTCACGAAGGCGTCGTCGCCGGCGTCGCCGGTGATGGCCACGGCCTTGCCGCCGGCCGCATTGACGGCCGCGGCCGTCTCGGCGACCGCCTCGGCCTTGTCGGCGATGATCAGGCTCGCGCCCTCGGCCGCGAACAGCCTGGCCGCCGCGCGCCCGATGCCGCTGGCCGCGCCGGTGATGACGGCCGTACGGCCGGAGAGTCGTCCCATGATGGTCCTTCGCGTCAGGTGTTGCTTGGGTGGCGGGCCCCCTCCGCCACGCTTTGCGTGGTCCCCCTCCCCCATCGAGAGAGGATCAGGACCTCGTTCTCCCCCAGGCGCCTCAGCGCCGGATCGGGGGAGGTGGACGCGAAGCGGACGGAGGGGGGCGAAACGGTCAAGTCCCCGCCCGCGCCGCGGCGGCCAGGATGGCGTCGACGAATGTATCATAGAGGCCGGGCGGCAGGTCGTGGCCCATGCCGGGGACCACGCGCAGTTCGGCGCCCGGGATCGCCGCGGCGGTGGCTTCGCCGTCGCGGAGCTGGACCAACGGGTCGTCCGCTCCATGCAGCACGACCGTCGGGATCTTCAGGCCCTTCAGCGCTTCCGTGCGGTCGCCGTCAGCGCCGATGGCGCGGCGTTGGCGGACCACGCCGGTGGGGTTGAAGGCGCGGCGATACTCCTCTTCGACCCGGGCGCGCAGCTCGTCGTCCGACCACGGGTAGGCGGGGCTGCCGATCGTGCGTCCATTGCGCATCTGATGCGCGACGAAGGCCTGGAAGTCGGCCTTGGGGTTGGGCGGCGGGACGGAAATCACCGCCGCCGCCTCAGGCGTCGAAGAGACGTTCCCATAGGGCGCCGACATGATCGACGTCATGGAGAGCACGCGATCCGGATGGTCGAGCGCCATCCGCTGAACGATCATGCCGCCCATGGAGACCCCGGCGATGTGAGCGCGCGCGATCCCCAGCGCGTCCAACACCGCCATGCCGTCGCGAGCCATGTCGGCCAGCACATAGCGGCCGTCCTCGGGAAACCAGGTGGAGAGCCCGGTGTCGCGGTTGTCGTAGCGGATCGCCTGAAACCCTCGCGCCACCAGCCTGCCGCAGAAGTCTTCCGGCCAGCGGGTCATCTGCGACCCCAGGCCGTTGACCAGAAGCACCGCCGGCGCGGCGGCGCCGCCGAACCGCTCATACTCGATCTCCACCGCGCCGTTCGTGGCTCTCGGCATGGTCTTCAGCCTCCCAATTGGCCCCTGGGCTCGACCCCTGAGGGTTGTATGTTGAACAATCCACTCATCCTTGTGCGTGAATCGGCTGGTCTTCCGACGAGGACGGCGCCAATCATCACGAAACAGTCGCTTTTTGGGGGGGCGATCACAGAAATGCGCGTGCTTGTACCCCTGTTGCTGTCTCTTGCGATGTGGGCGTTCATTCTTCTAGGCCTCGCCGGCCTGTGGTTGAAAATCTTCGGATCCTAAGGGATCAACAGCACGCGCCCCACAGCCTGACGGCTCTCGATATAGGCGTGCGCGGCGGCCGCCTCCGACAGCGGGAACTCCCGATCGATCAGCACCTTAAGCTCGCCCTTGGCGACGTCGGCGATCAGCTTCTCGATGTTCTTCTGAACCCGATCCGTGGTGATCTCTGCGCCCAGGAAGACGCCGGAGATGGTGCGATTGCCGCCCATCAGAGTGCCCAGGTCCATCTTCTGGCGGTCGCGACCCGCCTGTCCGACCGACGACACCCGCCCCCGATAGGCCAGGCTCAGGATCGAGCCCTGCAGCGTCGCGCCGCCGACAGAATCGACCACCACGTCGGCGCCCTTCTTGTTGGTCAGCCGCATCACCTCCTCGACCACGTCGTGGGTGCGATAGTTGATCCCGTGGGTCATGCCCAACGGCCGGAGCCGCTCCAGCCGTTCATCGGATGAGGCGGTGGCGATCACCATTGAAGCGCCGGCGCGGGCCGCCAGCTGGATCGCCGCCACGCCGACGCCCGAGGCGCCCGCCTGGATCAGCGCGACCTCGCCGGCCTTCAGCCGTCCGAACTCGAACAGACAGTCGTCGGCCGTGCCGAAGGTCACCGGGATCACCGAGGCTTCGCGGGTGCTC
>NZ_JBILUK010000228.1:0-5065 GCF_044371015.1 Phenylobacterium sp. | reverse complement strand
GTCTTGGCCGGCACGGCGCGCAGCTCGGCATGGCTTCCCCAGCCGCCGGTCGTGCAAACCCGGTCGCCGATCTTCAATGTCGTGACCTCGGCCCCGACCTCGATGACCACGCCGGCGGCCTGATAGCCCACCACGTGGGGATTGGTCATCAAGGGCCCGCCGAAGCGGTTCAGCGTGTCGCCGCCCTCGATGGCCACGGCCTCGACCCGAATCACCACGCCCTTGGGATGACACTGCGGGTCCGGCACATCCTCGTAGCGAAGGACCTCGGGCGGTCCGTTCTCGTAATACACAGCCGCCTTCATCGTGGTCTCCACCTCAAACACTTGTTTGACAGCGACCTTTCCACGCGCGAGGGGGTTGGCGCAAGACGAACGCGGGAGCGCCCTCCTTGGAATTGATCCTGATCCGCCACGGCCTGCCGGAACGCAGCGCCGAGACCTCAGACCCGCCCCTCTCCGAGGTCGGTCACGACCAGGCGCGCCGCGTCGCCGCCGCCCTGGCGCGTCACCCCATCGATGGCGTCTATTCCAGCACCATGCGACGCGCCATCCAGACCGCTGAACCCTTTGCGGCGGCGCGCGGCCATGACATCTCGGCGCATGAGGGCATCGTCGAATTCGACCGCGACTCCGGCGTTTACACGCCCATGGAGGTGCTGAAGCGCGAGGACTACGCCGCTTGGCAAGCCTTCGTTTCCGGCGGCAGCGGAGCTGATATCGCCGGCTTTCAGGCCAAGGTGGTCGACACGCTGGAGACCATCATTGCGGAGAATGGCGGACGCACCGTCGCGGTGTTCTGCCATGGCGGAGTGATCAACGTCTGGACCGCCCACATCCTTGGCATGGCGCCACGCCTGTTCTTCGAACCGGTCTACACCAGCATGCACCGCTACCTCTGCGCTCGCTCCGGCGAGCGCAATCTGGTGAGCCTGAACGATACAGCGCACCTTCGCGATTGAGGCGTCAGCCCACCGCTCCGACCGTTTCCGGCGACGGCTCGTTCCGTTGCCGCGTCAGTCCGTAGACAAACGTCCAAAGAGCCGAGATTTCAGCCGCGGCTTCGCGCTGACCGTCGACTTCTTCAACGGAACGGCCGGTCTCTATGGCCCACTGGTAGCCTGCGCGCGCCCGCAGGATCGCAGGCGCCGTAGGTATGCGCAGCAGGCCGAGCGCCTGGAGGCTGCGCTTAACAAGAGGCGGCTCAATGCCCGCGCGGGGCGACGCGGCCTGGTTCAGCACCCCGATCAGTGGCTTCCGCAAGCGCCGGACGATGTCGCTCGTTTGCGCCGTCGCGGCGAGATCCAGGTAGGTGGGGCGTACGACAAGGAGGCAGAGATTCGCCGTGACGATCGCGTGGCCGAGGTCTTCTTCCAGTACGGCAGGGGTGTCGATAACCAGGACGTCGACCCCTTCGCGCTGGGCCTGGAGTTGCAGCGGAAACAGCTTGGCGCCCGAGGTTCCGACGACCCGAGGGCTGGACTGCGAGCGATTCCGCAGGATCTGGCTCGCAGAGCGCTGCGCGTCCGTGTCGGCGAGCATCACACTCATGCCTCGCAGATGAGCGGCCAAGGCCAAATGGACGGCGACGGTGCTCTTTCCGGAACCGCCCTTGCGCGCGATGACGGCGATGGTGCGCATGGGAGTCGGCGGCGAGGGTTGAAATGACTCCCTACCTTCTCGCGAGAAGGTGACAAGCCCGCGACGCGCCTACCGATTTCGCTTCACGAAATTCCTAATCGCGGCGACGATCTGATCCTGCACGTCCGGCTCCAGATAGGCGTGCATGGGCAGACTGAGCACACGCTCCGCCTTGGCCTCGGTCACCGGCAGTCCGCCTGGGGCGGGCGCGTGAGCGTAGGGCGCCTGGCGGTGTAGCGGCACGGGATAGTAGACGGCCGTCGGCACGCCCTCCCCCTTGAGATGCGCGGCCAGACCGTCGCGATTCTCAGCCTCGATCGTGTACTGTGCCCAGACCGAGGTTCCGCCCGGGATCACCGCCGGCGTGGTCACCACATCGCCAAGGCCCTCTGCGTACCGAGCCGCGACCCGATCCCGGGCGACGATTTCGTCGGCGAAGATGGTGAGCTTCTGGAGCAGCACGGCGGCCTGCAGGGTATCCATCCGGCTGTTCAGGCCGACCCGCATGTTCAGGTACTTCGGATCGTGATCGAAGGTGCGCCCCTCAAGGTCGGACCCGACCGCCTGGCCGTGCACCCGCAGGCTGACCAGCAGATCGTGGAGCCGGGCGTCCTTGCAGAGCACCGCCCCGCCGTCGCCATAGGCGCCCAGCGGCTTGGCCGGGAAGAACGAGGTGGTGGTCACATCGGCCCAGTGCAGAGGCTGACGACCCTGAAGCGTGCAGCCGAAGCCCTGCGCCGAGTCGGCGATCAGCTTGAGCCCGTGGCGGGCGCACACCTCGGCCAGGGCCGGATAGTCGGCCGGCTGGCCGAACAGGTCGACGGCGATCACCGCGCGGGGCTTGAGGCGCCCCTCGGCGTCGATGGCGCGGATCGCTGAGTCCAGGCGTTCCGGGTCGAGCGTGCAGGTCTCCGGCCGGATATCGACGAACACCGGCGTCGCGCCGACCAGCGGCATCACTTCGGCCGTGGCTGCGAAGGTGAAGGCCGGGCAGAACACCGCATCGCCGGGGCCGATGCCCCAAGCCATCAGCGGCAGGATCAGCGCCTCGGTGCCCGAGCCGCAGGAGAGCGCGTGCGGCGCCTCGCCGAAGGCGGCGAGCTCCGCCTCGAAGCGCGCGATCTGCGGTCCCATGATGTAGGCGCCCGAACGCACGACCTCGAGGATCGCGTCCTCGAGGGGTTGGCCGAGCCGGCGGCGCTGCGCCTGCAGGTCGATGAACGGAATCATGGCGCGCGCTCTGCCATGCGTCGGTCACACGGACCAGACACGGTTGGTGTCGCGGTGTTTCGAAGGCCCTACAGGCCGGGAAGCTTGATCCGCGTTCCGCCTTCGCGGCGGATGGTCACCGGCTTCTCGCCGGTCAGCTTGCCGAGGCGCTCTTTCTCGGCGGCCGCGTCGATGGGCGCATTGGACCCGTCCAGCGCGGCGGCGGGCGCGGCTTCAGCCGGCGCGTCCTGACGCCAGAACATCACCCGGTCGGCGAAGCTCTTTTCCTTGTGGGCGATGTCGCCGAACTCATCGTCGACCACGAAGCGGACCAGAGGATCGGCCTTGTCGGCGCCGGCGCGGGCGACCAGCAGCTTTTCGCCCTCCGAGCGCTGTTCGGCCTCGCGCTGGCCAAGGAGCGCATTGCGCGCCGCGCTCTCGGGCTGAAGTTCCTGCGGGCGCGGTTCACCCGGGGCCGGCGGGCGCAGCGCATAGTCGGGCGGCACCACCAGCGGGGCCTTGGTCACCACCCGGAACTCGTCGGGGGTCACCTTGTTCATGCCCAGCGCCGACTGGGTCGACTGGCATCCGGCGAGGCCGGCGGCCGCGACGAGGGCCCCTGCGACGATCAAGCGCTTGGAAGTCATGGGGCCGGCGGCTCCTGGGCAGGTCTACAGAGGCGACGGATCATGCCTGCGATCCGTGGCGGGAAAGGGGCGAATAGCGCAATCGCGGGCCTGCGCCAACGGCTCAGGGGCAGCCCACGCAAGGGCATCGCGGGCGCCGCGCCGGAGCGGGAGCCCAATCAGCGCCCTAGTCCTCCCCATCCGGCGGAGGCGGGCGCGAAGCGGTCGGAGCGGGCGTTTGCGGTTTGAAGCTGTCCCAGATCAGCAGGATCACGCCGATGGTGATGGCGGCGTCGGCGACGTTGAAGATGTAGGGGAAGAAGCCCAGCTGCGAGACATCCACGAAGTCGATCACCGCCCCATGGATCGCCCGGTCGATGGCGTTGCCCCAGGCGCCCGCGACGATCAGCCCCAGCGCCGCGGCCGGGAACAGACGGGTCTGGGTGCGCGCCCAGTTGGCCAGCAGGGCGCCGACGATCACCGAGAACGCAAACAGCGCCCAGCGGGCCAGGTCGTGGCTCGCCTGGAGCAAGCCGAAGCTGACGCCCTCGTTCCAGATCCGCGTCCAGCGCAAAGGCCAGACAACGTCATGCGGCACGAGTTCCGGCAGGTTGATCGCCCAGGCCTTGGTCGCCTGGTCGACGGCGATCAGGGCGGCCGCGAGGACCAGCCCGATCCTGCCGGGACGGGTCAGAAGGCTCATGACCGCGCCGCATCCCAGGCCGCCACCGCCTCGGCGTCGCGCAGCGACAGATCCGGAAAGCGGGGATCAGTCCCCACTTCGGGCAGGATGCGCCAGGAGCGGGCGCACTTCTTTCCCTCGGCCCTGAGCGGCTCCACCGCGACGCCAGGAACCTCAGGCAGGCGGAATGCGCCGGCGGGACCTTCGCCCGCGAACAGGGCCGCCTGGCTCGTCCGGAACACCTCGGCGGCGTCCAGGCCCTCCAGCGCGGCCAGCAGGTCGGCGCTGGCCACGTGGACCCGGGGCGCGGCCTCCAGCGCTGCGCCCAGCCGCTTCTCCCGGCGTTCGACTTCCAACGCGCCGGTGACGACGGAGGTCAGCTTCTGAACCTTGGCCCAGCGCGCGGCCTCGGCCTCGTTGCGCCATTCCGCCGGAGTCTCCGGCAGCACGCGCAGGCAGTTGGAGCCGGCGTCCGGATACCGGGTGGTCCAGGCCTCTTCCATGGTGAAGGGGATCAGCGGGGCCAGCCAGGCGGTGATCCGCTCAAAGCACTCGTGCATCACCGTGCGCGCGGCCCGGCGCTTCACGGCGCCCGGCATGTCGCAATAGAGGCTGTCGCGGCGGATATCGAAGAACAGCGCCGAGAGATCGTTCTGACAGAAGTCCAGCACCGGCCGGATCACGTCCTGGAACAGATAGGCCTCGTAGGCCGTACGGACCTGGCCATCCAGCTCCCACAGCCGGTGCAGGATGTAGCGCTCCAGCGGCGGCATCTCCGAGAGCTCCACCGCCTCGTCCGGACCATAGTCGGCCAGCGCGCCCAGCATGTAGCGCACGGTGTTGCGCAGCTTGCGATAGGCGTCCGAGGTGGTCTGCAGGATCGTCTTCCCGATCCGGCTGTCGTCGGC
>NZ_JBILUK010000006.1:0-38689 GCF_044371015.1 Phenylobacterium sp. | reverse complement strand
TGGGCTACCGGCGCCCCGGTCTCGGCGTGGCCGATGGCGGGCTGTAGCACCGTCTTCCAGGGCAGCTTGCCGAACCTCTGATGCAGGCTCCACCAGGCGTCGACCGCGCCAGGAACGCTGACCGTCACCGCCCCGTGCGAGGGAATCAGGCCCTCGGCGTTGGCCCGGCTGCGCGCCGTCGCCAGGCTGAGGCCGCGTGGACTGCGGCCCGACCCGTTCAGGCCCACGACCTTGCGCGACTTCGGGTCCCACAATAGCGCGAAGGCGTCGCCGCCGATGCCGCAGGCGATGGGCTCGGCGAAGCCCAGCACCGCGTTGGCCGCGATCGCGGCATCCACGGCCGAGCCCCCGGCCTTCAGCATTTCGATAGCCGCCAGAGTCGCCAGCGGGTGCGCCGTCGCCGCCGCGCCGTTGCGGCCCCAGGCGGCGGATCGGCCCGCGAAGGCTGCGCCGGCGACCCGGTCGCCTAGCCGCACATCCGGGCGACCGAGGCCCAGGTTGGGCACGGCGAAGGCGGGGGCGGCGATGGCGCCGGCCGGTACGGCGGCGAGGAAGGTGCGGCGATTCATCTCAGGCTCCCGGTCTACTCTTCAGGGTTCTAGCAGATGCGCGGCGACGCGCGCTAAGCTCCTCGCCTTTCATCCAGGGAGCGCTCATGTCCGCCCGTCTGTTGATCGCCGCTGCAGCGGTCCTGCTTTCAGCAGGGGCGGCTCAGGCTCAGGAAGCCGAGCCGCCGACCCAGCTCTCGCTGATCTGCACCGGATCGGACGCGGTGCTGTTCGCCATGGCGCCCAACACCCTCAATGGCCGCCGCTACGGTGCCGGCATGGCCTTCGGTCAGGGACGCGGCGCCGCCCAGTTGGAGGTCAAGGTCGATGGCGCGGTGGTCCGAGCTCTGCCGCCCAAGTCGTCGGTACCGCTGCTTTCGCGGGGCGATGACGAGGCCGGCTGGTACACGCTCTCTGAGGTCAAGATCGAGCCTACCCAGATCGAAGGCCGCATCCGCTGGAACGCCCTAGACCGCGAACGCCTGCGCATCGATCGCCGCACCGGCCTCGCCACCTTCGGGAATTTCCGCGGCGTCTGCCAGCCCGTGGCCGAGACCCAAGGCGCCGTGCGGTTCTGAAGACTACGGCAGCGCCCAAACCGCCGTGCGCTTGATCTCCATGTCCTCCAGCTCGCGCGTCGTTGGCACTTGGTACTCCGCCAGCTTCACCAGCCCCGTGCGCGGGAAGTAGCTCCGGCCCGGGTCGCCGATCAGCACGGTCGCGCCCCGCGACCGGACTTCACCCAGCCAGGCCATGACCCGATCCGCCAGCGGCTTCTCGTAGCAGATGTCGCCCGCCAGGATGACCTCCGCCCAGGCGGGGGCCGGGGCGTCGAGCAGGTCGGCATCGGTGAAGTCGACCACCAGTCCATTGGCCTCCGCGTTCAGCGCCAGCGCCGCGCCGCAGAACGGATCGATGTCTGCGGCCAGCACGCGCGCCGCGCGGGCCCGCGCCGCCGCCAGCGCCACGATGCCCGAGCCTGAGGCGAAATCGATCACCGCGCGGCCGGTCACGATTTCAGGGTGATCGAGCACATAACGCGCCAGCGCCTGGCCGCCTGCCCAAGCGAAGGCCCAGAAAGGCGGCGGCAGGCCGATCTCGGCCAGCGCCTCTTCAGTCAGCCGCCAGATCGGCGTCACCTCGTCGGCGAGGTGCAGCTCAAGCTCGGGCGTATGCGGCGGTCGCTGTCGGCGCGTGTGTTCGAGAATGAACGCGCGGGGGTCCGCGATGGGCTGCGCGATCCGACTAAGCCCCCGCCTTCTGCGCGTAGGCCCAGCTCATCTGCGCAAGGCCCAGCACCCGGGGCGCCATATTGGCTGCGTCCGGATGGTTGGCGGTGCCGTCCCGAACCCGACCCAGGATACCTTGCAGGATGCCTGCCAGCTTGAAGGCGTTGTAGGCGAAAAACCAGTTGAGGTCGGAGATGCCGGGCCGGCCGGTCAGGCCGCAGTAATACTCCACCGCTTCTTCGAAGGTCGGGATGCCATGCGCCTTCAGGTCCGGGATCGTCGAGATCGTGCCGTTCACCCAGCCCATCAGCACATAGGTGAAATCCGCCAGCGGATCGCCCAGCGTGCCCAGCTCCCAGTCGAGCACCGCGGTCACTCGCGATTCCGTGGGATGGAAGATCATGTTGTCGAGCCGGTAGTCGCCGTGGACGATGGAGGTCCGATCCTGCTCGGGCAGGCTCTTGGGAAGCCATTCGATCAGCCGCTCGATCTCCGGAATGTGGACCGTCTCCGAGGCCTTGTACTGCTTGGCCCAGCGGTCCACCTGGCGGCCCATATAGTTGCCGGGCTTGCCGTAGTCGGAAAGGCCGATGGCCGCGTAGTCCGTGTTGTGCAGGTCGGCCAGCGTCTTGATCTTGGCCTTGAAGATAGCGTTCCGCTCGGCCGGCGCGCATTGCGGCAGGCTCTGGTCCCACAGGATACGGCCCTCGACCATCTCCATCACGTAGAACCAAGTGCCTATCACCCCGTCGTCGGTGCACAGGCCATAGGGCCGCGCCACCGGAAACCCGGTCGGGTGCAACGCCGAGATCACCTTGAACTCGCGGTCGACCGCGTGCGCCGAGGGCAACAGCTTGCCCGGCGGCTTGCGCCGCAGCACGTATTTCCGGCCGGGCGTGATCAGCTGATAGGTCGGGTTCGACTGCCCGCCCTTGAACTGGCGCACCTCCAGCGGGCCTTCAAAGCCCTCGACATTGGCGCGCATCCAGCCGAGCAGCGCCGCTTCATCGAACCGATGGCTCTCGGCTACCTCTTTGGTGCCGGTGTTGGCCTGCTCCCGCGCCTGCTCGGCGGCCACATCCGTGGTCTCAACCATGGCGTTGTCTCCCTCGCATCTTGTCGGCCCGCGTTGTGGCGCCGGGGCGTCCAGGGGGCAAGCTAGCTGAGCGCCTCTGCGATCAGCGCCGCCATCGCCGTGCAGCCGGCAGGGTCAGCCAGTTCGTCCTGCCGCACCTCCAGCTCGAGATAATCGATGCCACGCGGGTCACAGTGGTGGGGCACGGTGAAGTCCGTGCCATCCATCTGGTAGGGCTGGTTGTCGCCTACCGCCGCCGCGCCCAGCTGGGCGCGCAGCCGGCCGAGCACCCGCAGGCTCAGGGCCGAGTCTGCCCGGTGTAGCACGCCCATCCGCCACGGCCGCGCCTGGCGCTGCATCGCCGGCGTGAAGGAATGCAGCGCGACCAGTGTCGTCGCTGGGCCGGCGTCGAGCGCGGCGGCGATGGCCGCATGGTAGGGCTCGAAGATCGCCCTCAGCCGTAGCGCCCGCGCCTCGGCGCTCAGGTTCGCATTCCCCGGGACGCGTGTTCCGTCGCTCTCGGTGACGATCGAACCCGGATGATCGGGGTGGCGGTTGCAGTCGATCACTAGGCGTGACCAGCGCTGGTGGATGAAGGTCGCATCAAGGCGGCGGGACAGCTCGCTCCCCAGCCCCTCAACACCCAGATCACAGGCGATGTGGCGCCTCAGATCCGCCGGTCCGACGCCTAGGCCTTCCAGGCCGGGTGGAATGGCGAGGCCTGCATGATCGCCGACGAGCAGGTACCGCGACGGGGCGGCGGGCCTGAGCACGTCAAATGCGGGCGTAAACGCGACGTCCGGAAGGTCGGGACTCATACGACTTTCGGCCTCCTGCCGGACTTCGCTTCGGGGAGGGACCGTACGCCAGCACCATCCGCCTTGAGCCCTGGTCGAGTCTTAGACCGGCATCTGCGCCCGCACCCGCTCGCGCAGCACATCGATCGGGGCCAGGCCCTTGTCGGTCTTGAAATGCCAATAGGTCCAGCCGTTGCAGGCCGGGGCCGATTGCACCATCGCGCCGACCTTGTGGATCGAGCCCGACAGTTCGCCCACGGCCAGGCTGCCGTCGGCGCGCACGCGGGCGGCGTGGCGACCCTTGGGGCAATAGAGCACGTCACCGGGCCGCAGCAGGCCGGCTTCCACCACCGCGCCAAACGCCACGCGTGGCTCGGATCGCTTGGAGCCGGTGACCGCCATCTCCTCGGCGGTGGCCGGGATCACGCGGGCGATCCGCGCCTCGGCGATCTTGGCGTATTCGGTCTCGCGCTCAATGCCGATGAACTTGCGGCCCAGTCGACGCGCCACCGCGCCCGTCGTTCCCGTGCCGAAGAATGGGTCGAGTATCAGGTCGCCGGGCTTGGTCGAGGCCAGGATCACCCGGTGTAGCAGGGCCTCGGGCTTCTGGGTCGGATGGGCCTTGGCTCCCGAAGCGTCCTTCAGCCGCTCATCGCCGGTGCAGAGCGGCAGCGACCAGTCCGACCGCATCTGAAGATCGTCATTAGCCATCTTCATGGCGTCGTAATTGAAGGTGTAGCGCCGACCGCCACGGCTCTTGGTGGCCCAGATCAGGGTCTCGTGCGCGTTAGTGAAGCGGGTGCCCTTGAAGTTCGGCATCGGATTGGACTTGCGCCACACCACGTCGTTCAGGATCCAGAAGCCCAGGTCCTGCAGCGCCACGCCGACGCGGAAGATGTTGTGGTAGCTGCCGATCACCCAGATCGCGCCGTCGTCCTTCAGCACCCGGCGGCATTCGGCCATCCAGGCTCGGGTGAAGGCGTCATAGGCCGCGAAGCTCTCGAACTGGTCCCAGTGGTCGTCGACCGCATCGACCTTGGAATTGTCTGGCCGCAGCAGGTCGCCGCCCAGCTGCAGGTTGTAGGGCGGGTCGGCGAAGACCAGGTCCACTGACCGGTCGGGCAGGCGCCGAAGCTCCTCCAGGCAATCGCCGTTAAGGATGGCGTCGATCGGCGGGCCCATGCGTCTCCCCGGAAACAGCGCGACAAGCCGTCTCCATGCCGCCCACATGGTGAACGTCCCGTCAACGACACGCGGACACCCTTCCTCCGCTCGCCCCGATGAAGGCCGGTATCCAGCTTTACCCACCTGCGGCCGGGTGGAGGTATGGATATCGGTTAGTTCCGTGCGTTCGGTGGTTCCATATCGCCATGCACCCGTGTCCAATGGCGGCGATGCGCATCGTGCTTCTTGTGATCCTTGTTCTGGCCGGGGCCTGGGCGACCGCCGCCGTGGCGACCGAGGCGTTCAGCCGCTGGCACAAGCCGCGCGGCCAGATGATCGACATCGGCGGCCGGTCGCTCAGGCTGGTCTGCATGGGGCCGAAGTCCGAACGGCCGGTAATCTGGATGGAGGCGGGCGCCTTCTCCGGCGCGGCGGACTTCGGAGCCATCCAACAGAAGCTGGCGGCGAGGGGTCTTCGTTCCTGCGCATATGACCGGGCGGGCATGGCCTATTCTGATCCGGGGCCCAGGCCCCGCGACGGCGACGCCATCACCACAGACCTGGAGGCGTTGATCGCGCGCTCGGGTGAGGCCGGGCCGTTCGTGTTCATGGGGCACTCCATGGCCGGCCTCTATGTGCGCCAGTACGCGGCGCGCCATCCCGACCAGGTGGTGGGCCTCGTGCTGTTGGATGCTGTGACGCCCGAGATGGTCGGGCTGCCCGGCGCCCAGCGGCTCATCGACGGGATGACAACCTTCGCGCGAGTGGCTGCCGCGACTGGCAGCCTGGGCCTGACTAAGCCGCTCTACTTCCTGGGCGACCGCATCGGCTTGCCGCCCGAGGCCAAGACCGAGAAGCGGCGCGGCTTCATCTCCGGTCGTCAGAGCCGCAATGCGCTCGCCGAGGTGCTTGGCTGGCGCACCGCAGTCGACCAGGCTGCCGCCCCGCTCGATCCAGCGTGGCCGGTGGCGGTAATCACCGCCGGGCCCGAGTCGCCGCGGATGGACATGTGGAACGCTGTCCGTCACGCCCCGGCGCGGGACGCCCGCCACGGCCGCATCGAAAACATCGAGCAGGCCACCCACACAACGATGCTCGGTCTAGTCCATGGCGACCGAGCCGTGGCGGGCGTCGAGTTTGTTTTGGAGAAGGCGGGGCGCTGACCGCTTAAGGGCGGGCTTTCAACCAGTCCTTGATGGCGCGGTTCACCAACGGCGCGGCGTCATGCTGCACGAAGTGGGCGGCGTTCGGTATCATCAGGATCGTGGTGTCGGCATCGATCCAGTTCCACGTGCCCGCGTGGCCGGCGGCGTCAAGCGCGGTGTCTTTCATGCCGTGGATCACCAGTACCGGAACCTTGACCCTCGGCGGCGCGGCCGGTGTGATCGCGGAGGCTGCGCCGGTCCCGCTGGGATAGTTGGCGCGGTAGTAGTTGAGCATGGCGCCGAAGTCGGAGCGCTTGAACGCCTCGACATAGCCGGGCTTTTCCTTGGCGTCCTGGACCCAGCCGGCCAACCCCTCGGCGGTCAGGTTCTTCTCGAAGCCGGGCTGCTGGAAGTTGCGGGCGTACTGGCTGTTCTTCTGTTGCTCGACGTTGGTCGCCATCTCGCGGGCGAAGCCGACGGGATGCGGCACGCTCATGATCACCAGTCGCCGCACCAGATCGGGCCGGTTGAACGCAACCTGCCAGGCGATCGCCGCACCCCAGTCGTGACCGATGATGATGGCGTCCTTCTGGCCTTCCGCGGCGACCACCGCGGCCACGTCGGCCACCAGATTGGGCATAGCGTAGGCGGCCACCCCGGCCGGTTTGTCAGACAGGTTGTAGCCTCGGCCATCCAGCGCCGCCGTGCGGTACCCGGCCTTGGAAAGCTCGGCCATCAGGGGCTTCCAGGTCGCCCAGTAGTCGGGAAAGCCATGGATCATCACCACCAGGGGTCCCTGGCCCTCGACCATGTAGTGGATTTTCACCCCGCCGTTGTCGGCCATGCGGCTCTGCGACGCCGCCTGGGCGAGGCCCGGTAGGGCTGCAAGGCCAATAGCCGCCGCCAGAGCGACCCATGAACACTTCATCGAACTCTCCTATGGTCGCGGCGACCCTACGCCGCCAGGCCGCCGTCGCCATACTGTGCGGTAGACACTATGTGTCACACAGTGTATGCCGCACAGGACCATGCCGAACGACCCCGAAATCTTCGAGTCCCTCCGGCAGGAACTGCGCCGCGGCTCCTTGATCCTGGCGGTGCTGGGTCAACTTCGCGCCGAGCACTACGGCTACACGCTGCGCAAGGCGCTGGCCGACGCGGGCGTGGAGATCGAGGAGGGAGCCCTCTATCCCATGCTCCGCCGGCTGGAGGCCCAGGGTCTGCTGCTCAGCGAGTGGCGCGAGGAGGAGCGGCGCAACAAGCGCTTCTACCGCCTCTCGCACGAAGGCCGCGTTGTGCTCGACCGGCTCGTGGAGGCGTGGAGCGGCCTGAACGCCTCCATCACCGACATCCTTGAGACCAAGCCATGACAGACCTCGTGGAACGATATCTTTCCGCCGTCGCGCGCGAACTGCCCGAACGTCAGCGCAAGGACATCATCGCCGAGCTGCGCGAGGATCTGCTGTCCCGCATCGAACGCCAGGAAGAGGCCCAAGGCGCGCGCCTGATACGCGACGACCTGGAGCGCGTTCTGCTGGACTATGGCAACCCATTGGTCGTTGCGGGTCGCTATCGCTCCACCCAGCACCTAATCGGGCCGGAAATGTTCCCTCTGTGGTGGGTGGGGATCAAGTGGTCGCTCAGCGTGGTGGCTGGGATTTACACTGTCCTGTTCATCCTGGCTGCGGGCTTCGACCTCGACGCCATGCGCGTGGTCGCGAACGGGACCGCGGCGGGATCGAGTGGAGAACGCGATGAACTGCCAGGTCTGGTCACCACGCTCCTGATGGCGTTCGGCGCCGTCACCGCCGCAGCTGCAATCGGAGAGCGGATGGGATGGAGCCGGCGGCTCTACCGCTGGAAGCCGCGCGAACTGCCGCCCGTGGGTCAGAAGTCGCCGACGCCTTTCGAACGCGTCGTGGAGATCAGCATGATGGCGATCTTTGTTTCCTGGTGGACCGGCTGGATCAGTCTTGGCGGCGTACTGTCGTCCGGCCCGTTTGGCGGGGTTCTCTCGGTCGGCGCACTGCAGATCACATTGGCCCCAATGTTTGAGCGCTGGTTCTGGCCGGTGCTGACCTATGCCCTCGTAGAAATCTCGGTGAACGCCCTCGGACTTGCTCGACCCGGATTGACGCGCCTCAACATGGCTTTGACCCTGACGCGATGGGTGGCGCTGGCCGCCCTTATGCTAGCCATGTTCCGCGACGGGCCCTGGCTTGTCGTGAACTCGACAGTCGTGGCGCCGGCGGAACTGGCCTACGCCAATGACCGCTTCAATGAAGGCATGCGGCTCGGCTTCCTCATCACTTTGGGGGTGGCGCTGATCATGTCCGCCATCAACGCTCATCGCCTTCGGCAGATCATGCGATCCGGGGGCGATCTATAGGCGTTCCAGCTGTCCCAGCTCCCGGGCGCATCCGAGGATGGCCGGGTAGGGGTGGAGAACCAGGTACGTGGGGATGTCCTTGAGATAGCCTGAAAGCCGGCCCTTTTCCTCGAAACGCTCGCGGAAGGCGCCGCCGGCGATGCGCTCGGCGATCCGGGGCGCGATACCGCCCGAGACGAACACCCCGCCGCGTGCGCCGAAGGTCAGCGCCAGGTCGCCGGCCGCGGCGCCCAGCATGCTCACGAACCGATCCAGCGTCTCGGAGGCGACCGGATCGCCTACCAGACCTTCAGTGGTCACCTCGGCCTCATTGGCCAGCGCGGGCCTCTGGCCCTTGAGCTCGCTCAGGGTGCAGTAGAGATCGTACAGTCCCTGACCTGAGAGAATTCGCTCGATCGAGACGCGACCGTGGCGCGCCAGCAGCCGTCTCCAGACCTCGATCTCTACCTCGTCGGTGGGCGAGAACCCAGCATGACCGCCCTCAGTGGCGATGGCGATGTCGCCGCGCTCGCTGCGCGCAAGGGCCGCCACGCCGAATCCAGTGCCGGCGCCAAGCGCCACGATCGGACAGTTATGTGGGCCGCGAGGCAGGGCGGGGCCGAGGGTGCGCAGGTCCGGTCCCTCAAGCTCAGGGCAGGCTAACGCCTGGGCGGCGAAGTCGTTGATCAGCTCGACCGCCTCCAACTCGAACTGCGCGAGCAGATCGCCCTCCGACACCGTCCAGTGCAGGTTGGTGAATTCGATCTCACCGTCCAGCACCGGTCCGGCGACAGCGACGACCGCCCGGGGCGGGCACTTCTTGCCAGCGGTCGTCTCGATGTAGTCGGCGATGATCTCCGGCAGGCCGTCATAGTCGCGACAGGCGTAGGTGCGGGGATGGCGCACATGGCCCTGGGCGTCGACCAAGGCGAAGCGGGCGTTGGTGCCGCCCACATCGCCGACGAGTCCGATCCATTGGGACCGCATCAGACGGCCTCGTATAGCGCACAGGCGCCTGCATCGGCGGGGCCGACCGCCCGACGCATCCAGCCGAACAGCTCGCGGCCGTAGCCGCGACCTGCAGGAGGCGCGATCGCGGCCTCGCGGGACATCAACTCCTGGGGATCGATCGCGATGTCGAGCCGTCCCGCCTCGGCGTCGAGCCGGATCACGTCGCCGTCGCGGACGCGGGCCAGCGGGCCGCCGCCATAAGCTTCCGGGGTCACGTGGATCGCGGCGGGCACCTTACCGCTGGCGCCTGACATCCTCCCGTCGGTGACCAACGCCACCTTGAAGCCCTTGTCCTGCAACAGACCCAGCACCGGCGACAGGGAATGCAGTTCCGGCATGCCGTTGGCGCGCGGGCCCTGGAAGCGCAGCACGGCCACGAAGTCGCGCTCCAGCTCGCCCCGCTTGTGGGCCGCAATCAGGGCGTCCTGGTCGTCAAACACGCGCGCCGGCGCCTCGACGCGGCGATGCTCGGGCTTGACCGCCGAGGTCTTGATCACCCCGCGCCCCAGCGGGCCGGAGATCAGGCGCAGGCCGCCCTCGGCCTCGAACGGATCATCGGCAGGGCGCAGGATGTCGCGGTTGAGGCTCTCCGCCGCACCCTCGCGCCAGGCCAGCGCACCGTTGTTCAAGAAGGGTTCCTGGGTGTAGCGGGAGAAGCCCTGGCCGGCGACGGTCAGCACGTCGTCGTGGACGAGGCCGCAAGCCAGCAGGGTGCGGGTTACAAAGGCCATGCCGCCGGCGGCATGGAAGGCGTTCACATCCTCGGAACCGTTGGGATAGACCCGGGCGATAAGCGGCGTGACGCGGGAAAGGTCGTCCATATCCTCCCAGGTGATACGCAGGCCCGCCGCCCGGCCCATGGCCAGGATGTGCAGCGTGTGGTTGGTCGAGCCGCCAGTGGCCAGCAGGCCCGCCATGGCGTTGACTAGGCTCCTGGCGTCAATGACCGAGGCGAAGGGGGCGTAGTCGTTGCCGCCGTCGCGGATCTCCACCGCTCGCTTCGCCGCCGCCGCCGTCAGGGCGTCGCGCAGCGGGGTGTTGGGATGCACGAAGGCCGCGCCTGGCAGATGAAGGCCGGTCATCTCCATCATCATCTGGTTGGAGTTTGCGGTGCCGTAGAAGGTGCAGGTGCCTGGTCCGTGGTAGGACTTCATCTCCGAGTCCAGCAACTCCTCGCGCGTCGCCTTGCCCTCGGCGTAGAGGCCGCGCACGCGGGCCTTTTCGGCGTTGGAGATGCCAGATGTCATCGGTCCGGCTGGGACGAAGATGCTCGGCATGTGCCCGAAGGCGGCCGCGCCCATGAACAGGCCCGGCACGATCTTGTCGCAGACACCAAGCATCAGGGCCGCGTCAAAGGCGTCGTGGGTCAGCGCCACGCCAGCGGCCATTGCGATGGCGTCTCGGGAGAACAGCGACAACTCCATGCCCGGCCGGCCCTGGGTGACGCCATCGCACATGGCGGGAACGCCCCCGGCCACCTGGGCCGTGGCGCCGGCCTCGCGGGCGGCCGCGCGGATGATGTCGGGGAACCGCTCATAGGGCTGATGGGCCGAGAGCATGTCGTTGTAGGCGGTGACCACTGCCAGATTGGGCGCGTTCGGATTGCGCAAGGTGGCCTTATCGCCGTCGGGCTGGGCAGCGAAGGCGTGGGCCCAGTTGGCGCAGGAGAGTTTCCCTCGTCCCGGGCCCAGGGCGCGCGCCTCGGCCATGCGGTCCATATAGTCGGCGCGATCCTCGGCGCTGCGCGCGATGATCCGGGCGGTCACTTCGGCGGTGACGGGGTTGAGCGCGGTCATGGTCGAAGGGACTCCTTACTCGGGGCGCCAGAAGATGCGCGTCCGGCCGGACGATTGCGAGATCAGGCGGCCGACCGGCAAGTCTTCGCCGGCCAATGCACGCGCCAGCACCGCGCGCTTAGCCTCCCCAGAGATACAGAGGAAGATGGCGCGCGCATCGATCAGCGCCGATAGCGTCAAGGTGATGCGCGCCAATGGTGGTTTGCCTAGTCCCGGCGGAACCTGGCGCAGGAATTCGGGCGTGTTCAGCGCGTCCGGGAGGCCTGGGTCGCCAGGGATCAATGATGCGATGTGGCCATCTTCGCCCATGCCCAAGAGCACGGCGTCGAAGGGGCGTAGCGGCATCAGGTCGGCGGCCTCTGGCGCGGGCCACAACGGGTGGAACCGGGCGCCGGCGGCTGGACCGGCGAGCAGGCGCTCGCGGACCAATCGGGCGTTGGAATCGGCGTGGTCTGCGGCGACGCACCGCTCATCCGAGAGAGTGACATCGATGCGGCTCCAGTCGAGATCGGATCTCGCCAGCCGGTCATAGATCGCGCCCGGCGAACGGCCGCCGGTGGCGACCAGCGTTGCGCGCGGTCGGGACGTGAGCCCTTGCGCGAGGCTGCGCAATACCGCCGCCGCCGCCGCCTCGGTCAGAGCTGCCTCATCGGCGAAGGTCTCTATCACGTCCTTAGTCCGACCAGTCGCGCCCGAAACGTTCGATCAGACCGAAGGCGCCGGGTGGTCCCCAGCTTCCGGCCGGGTAAGGCTTTGGCGCGATCCGCGCCTCGGTCCAGGCCTTTGCGACGCCGTCGACCCAGCGCCAGGCTTCTTCCACCTCGTCGCGACGGACAAACAGCGTGGCGTCGCCGCCGATGGCGTCGAGGATCAGCCGCTCATAGGCGATCTGTCGCCGCGCGCCGGGACCCTCGAAGGTTTTCAGCAGCGACAGCGAGAGCGGCAGCGACTGCAGGCGCATGCCGCCCTGATGCAGTCCGGGCGCCTTGTTCATCAGTGTGAGCTTGATGTCTTCGTCCGGCTGTAGGTCAATCACCAACCGGTTGGGCGCCAGGTCCTGAGTAGAGGCCTGGCCGAAAATCGAGTGCGGCACCGGTTTGAACTGCAGCGCGATCTGGGTGCGCTTCTCAGGCATCCGCTTGCCCGTTCGCAGGAAGAACGGCACGCCGGCCCAACGCCAGTTGTCGATGTCGGCCCGGAGCGCAACGAAGGTCTCGGTGCCAGTGGGCTGACCACGCTCTGCCTCGTAGCCGGTCACGGTCTCGCCCGCCACCACGCCGGGCCCGTACTGGCCGCGCACCGAACGCTCAGCGGCGTCGACCCGGGTGAAGCGGCGCAGAGAACGAAGCACCTTCACCTTTTCGTTGCGCACCGAGTCTGGGGCCAGATCGGCTGGCGGCTCCATGGCCACGAGGCAGAGGAGTTGCAGCATATGGTTCTGCAACATGTCGCGAAGCGCGCCGTACTCATCGTAGTAAGGCCAACGAGCGCCGACACCGCCAGTCTCCGCCACGGTGATCTGTACGTGGTCGATTGTCAGGTTGTTCCACAGAGGCTCAAAGATCGCGTTGGCAAAGCGCAGCGCCAGCAGGTTCTGGACAGTCTCCTTGCCGAGATAGTGGTCGATGCGGAAGGTCCGCTCTTCGCTAAACACCGCGCCAATAGCGTCGTTGATCTGGCGTGAGGTCTCCAGGTCGCGTCCGATTGGCTTTTCCAGGATGATGCGCGCACCTGGGCCCGCCAGCCCCGCTTCTCCCAGCGCGTTGACCACCGGGATGTAGAGGCTGGGCGAGATGGCCAGAAAGAACACGGGGCGCTGGACGCCGGCCAGCGCCTCGGTGAGAGGCGCCGCGCCGCCGGGCTTTGCCAGATCGGCGGAGACGTAGGTGATGCGGTTTGCGAACCGGCCCCAAACGGCCGCATCGATGGGCTCGAGGCGTTCATCGATCGCCGCACGCGCCTGGGTCAGGAAGCTCTCGCGATCGAGCGCCGTGCGCGCTGTCGCGACGATCCGGAAGTCCGCGGCCAGGAACCCGTCGGCGTCGAGATAGAATAGCGAGGCCAGCAACATACGCCGCGCCAGATCGCCGGTGGCTCCCAGCAACACCAGGGCGTCGGCGGCAAGGGTTTGAGGCATAGGCGGGTCCTTGGAGAGCGGCGTGGTGAGTGATCCCTATGGGGCGCCCGGGTCAAGGGGCCGGTAGGAAGTGCGCCAGGGTCTCAGCGACTGGTAGATGACGGGCGAAGGCAAGCCGGGCCATATGTCGCTATCACCACCCCCGGGAGATGAATCGGTGTCCGTAAAGTTCGAAGCCGCCGTGGCCCGGGCCGTTGAGACCCAACGGATCGCTGGCGCGGTGGCCATAACCGTTAACCGAGAGGGCGAGACCTACGCTCACGCCGCCGGGCGCCGCGCGGTTGACGCCGACGCGCCGATGGATGCCGACACGATTGTCTGGCTGGCCTCGATGACCAAGGCTGTAACCTCGGTCGCCGCGCTGCAGCAGGTTGAGCAGGGACGTCTCTCTCTGGACGGCGACCTATCGGGCCTGATCCCGGAGTTCCGCGACCTTAAGGTGCTCGACGGCTTCGGCGCCGATGGCGCCCCCCAGTTTAGGCCGGCGCAAAGGGCGATCACTTTGCGCCAGTTGCTGAGTCACACCTCCGGCTTCGGCTACGCGTTCACCAGCCCAGAACTCGGCCGCTATGGCGACACCTTGGATCGGCCACTTCTGGACGGCTCTCGCGCTTGCCATGTCCAGCCTCTGCTGTTTGATCCGGGCGAGGGCTGGCTCTATGGTATCGGAATCGACTGGGCGGGCCTGGCGATCGAGGCGGCTACCGGGCGGCGGCTGGACGCGGTGGTCGTGGAGACCCTGCTCGGGCCGCTCGGCATGAACGAGACGGCGTTCAGTGTGCCGGAGACACTGGCGCACCGACGCGCCGCCATTCACGCTCGGCTGCCCGAGGGCGGTCTGACGGTGTTTCCCTTCGAGTTGCCGCCTGAGCCCGAGGTCATCGGTGGCGGAGGCGGGCTCTACGGCACGGTGCGTGACTATGGGCGGTTCGTGCGCATGCTGCTGGGCGGCGGCGTACTGGAGGGCACCCGGGTGATATCTCCTGAGACGGCGGCGCTGATGGGAATGGTCGAGACTGGTCCGCGTCGCGCCGGCTACATCAAGAGCGCTCTGCCGTTCATGAGCCACGACTTCGAGCCCTATCCCGACATGCGTACGGGTCACGGCATGATCTCGATGATCACCCCGGAACCGACGCCGGAGGGCCGCAGGCCCGGGACCCTCGCCTGGGCGGGTCTTGCCAACACCTACTGGTGGGCCGACCCCGAGGCCGGGGTCGGCGGGGTTCTGGCCACCCAGTTGATGCCCTTCGCCGACCCGGAAGTGCTGGCGCTCCTGGGACTTCTGGAGCGCTCAGCCTACGGGACCTGACTTCAGAATTTCAGGACGCGTGCTTCCTTAACGTGCGGCAGGGCCTGGATGCGGGCCAGCAACTTGGCGTCCGGTTCATGGTCGACGCCGACCAGTGCGATGGCGTCGTCGCCAGCGTCGATGCGGCCGAGATTGAAGGTGGCGATGTTGACGCCCGCCTCTCCGAGGAGACCGCCCAGCGCGCCGATGAAGCCCGGCTTGTCTAGGTTGTTGATGTAGAGCATGCGCGGCAGGAACGGGGCGTCGAGATCCATCCCCTTGACCTCGACGATGCGAGGGCCGCCGGCCATCACCGAACCTGCGAACGAGCGCTTGCCCTTGTCGGTTGTGACCGTGATGCGCACCAGACTGTCGAAGATCGGAGAGTCGTCCTGGCGGCTCTCCGAGACCACCACGCCGCGCTCCCTGGCCACCGCCGGGGCGGAGACCATGTTGATCTCGGCCAGCATCGGCCGCAGCACGCCGGCCAACGCCGCAGCGCTGAGCGGGCGGGTGTTGAGCTTGGAGACCTCGCCCTCGTAGGCGATGTCGACGGCCTTGATCCCGTAGTCGAGCATCTGGCCGGCCAGCGCGCCGAGCTTCTCGGCCAACGCCACGAACGGCTTCAGGCGCGGCGCTTCCTCGGCCGTCACCGAGGGGCTGTTCAGCGCATTGGTCACCGCGCCGGTGAGCAGATAGTCGCTGATCTGTTCGGCCACCTGCAGGGCGACATTCTCCTGGGCCTCATTGGTCGAGGCGCCGAGGTGCGGCGTGGCGATGAAGTTGGGCGCGCCGAACAGCACGTTCTCTCTGGCCGGCTCCGCTATGAAAACGTCGAACGCGGCGCCGCCGACCTGACCGCTTTCCAGAGCCGCGCGCAGCGCCGCTTCATCGACCAGGCCGCCACGGGCGCAGTTGATGATCATCACCCCGCGCTTGGTCTTGGCCAGCGCTTCGGCCGAAAGGATGTTGCGGGTCTTGTCGGTCAGCGGCGTGTGCAGTGTGATGAAGTCGGCCCTGGCCAGCAGGTCTTCCAGTTCGACCTTCTCGACCCCCATTTCCACGGCGCGCTCGGCAGACAGGAACGGATCATAGGCGACGACCTTCATCTTCAAACCCAGCGCCCGGTCCGCGACGATGCCGCCGATGTTGCCGGCTCCGATCAGGCCGAGCGTCTTGGCGTAGAGCTCCACGCCCATGAAGCGGCTCTTCTCCCACTTGCCGGCCTGGGTGGAGACGTCGGCGGCGGGGAGCTGACGGGCCAGCGCGAACATCATCGCGATGGCGTGTTCGGCGGTGGTGATTGAGTTGCCGAAGGGCGTGTTCATGACTACCACGCCTGCGGCCGTGGCAGCCGGGATGTCGATGTTATCGACGCCGATGCCGGCGCGACCGATAACCTTCAGGTTCTTGGCGGCGGCGATGACATCCTTGTTGGGCTTGGTGTCCGAACGGACCACGAGGCCATCATAGTCGCCGATGACGGCGATCAACTCGTCCTTGGAAAGGCCGGTCTTTATGTCGGCGTCAACGCCGCGCTGGCGGAAGATGTCGACGGCGGCGGGGCTGAGGCTGTCAGCGATGAGAACGCGGGGCATGGGTTCGTTCCTTGAGTTGGCAGGCCCCTCCACCGCTTCACAGTCCCCCCTCCCCAAAAGGAGGGAGGGTGAGGACCCTTCGCGCTCACCCAGAAGGATGGCTGTAACGAAGCGACTGAGGGGGGATCAGATCAGGGGGTTTGCAGCTCGGCGACGAGGGTGGCGAAAGCCCAGTCGAGCCAGGGGGTCAGTGCGTCGACGTCGGAGGTCTCCACCGTAGCGCCGCACCAGATGCGCAAGCCGGGCGGGGCGTCGCGATAGCCGCCGATATCCAGCGCTACGCCTTCCTTCTCCAGCATCGCGGCGAGCTTCTTGGCGATTTCTGCCTGGGCGTCGGCGGGCAGGCCGGCGACCCGGGGATCGACGACCTTCAGGCACACCGAGGTGTTGGAGCGGATCGAGGCGTCCTCGGCGAGGAAATCCACCCATGTCGTTTGCGCCACCCACTCGGCCAGTATCGCCAGGTTGGCGTCTGCGCGACGGCGCATCTCGGTCAGGCCACCGATCGCTTCGGCCCATTTCAGCGCATCGATGGCGTCCTCGACCGCCAGCATGGACGGCGTGTTGATGGTCGCGCCTTCGAAGATCTCGAGGTTGACCTTTCCGCCTTTGGTCATGCGGAACAGCTTGGGCATCGGCCAGGCCGGGGTGTGGCTCTCAAGGCGGGCGACCGCTCGGGGCGAAAGGATCAGCACGCCGTGCGCGGCTTCGCCGCCGAGCGCCTTTTGCCAGGAAAAGGTCACCGCATCGATCTTGGTCCAGTCGAGATCCTGCGCGAAGGCCGCCGAGGTGGCGTCGCAGATCACTATGCCCTCGCGGTCTGCGGCGATGAAGTCGGCATTGGGCACGCGGACGCCCGAGGTGGTGCCGTTCCAGGTGAAGACCAAGTCGGCGTCCTTGCGGACTTTCGAGAGGTCGGGAAGCTGGCCATAGGGTGCATCCAGCACCTCCGCCGGGATCTTCAGTTGCTTGGTGACGTCGGTCACCCAGTCCTTGCCGAAGCTCTCGAAAGCGAGCAACTGCACCGGGCGCGGTCCCAGCATCGACCACATGGCCATCTCGACCGCGCCGGTGTCGGATCCAGGCACAATGCCGATCAGGAAGTCGTCGGGGACCTGCAGCACGGACCGCGTACGGTCGATCGCTTCCTGCAGGCGCGCCTTGCCGATCTTCGACCGGTGCGACCGGCCTAGCACTGCGGATTTCAGGTTTTCTGGAGTCCATCCGGGGCGCTTGGCGCACGGGCCGGAAGAGAATTCAGGGCGAGCCGGACGCAGCGCCGGCTTGGCGAGGGTGTTCATAGCGATGTCTCCCATCCTTGCAGATGGGCAGCGCCCCGTTGGGGGGGCGTGGCCCGCGCGGCAAAAGCCAGCGTTCTGGCCCGGGCGCAAGCAAAAGTTTTGGCGGCTGCGTCAGGATCGACTGGCGACCACGCGGCGGCGCCAGGCGAACGCGGTGCCCACCACAATGCAGAGGATGATGGCCATGAAGTTGATATTGTTGATCATGGCGTGGAGCAGGTCACGCTCCCGCCCGGTCACCAGATAGAACGATCTCAGACCGAACTGCGCCGCATAGATCAGCATGGCCGCGCCCAGCCACAGGCGTCCATACAACAGCGTCATGGCCAGGAATCCCAGCGCGGTGATCCCATCGAGAATCAATCCGACCAGGTAGCCGAGGTCGTCTTCGACCAGGTTTCCAAGCGTGAGGGCCAGCGCGGCATTGATCAGAATGACCAAGGCGCCGATGCGTTCGGGCGGCCCGCCCTTCCAGAGCCCGAACGCGCAGCCGAGCACAACCAGGATCAGAAGCGTCTGAACGATCGGCGAAGCAGGCATGGCAAGAGACCCTAGACCATGCCAGGGGCTCTCAACCAGTTAATCTCCCGCAACAAACCGTGAGCGGGAGGAAATCGCGTTGGGTCAGCCGAAGTCGCGCAGCGTCGTCGTTGCAGCCGGAGCGGCGGCGACGGGCTTGTCTTCAAGGCCCAGCTTGGTGCGAATGCCAAGGCGGAGCTTTGCTTCGGTCAGTTCACCGTGCACGCCTACCATGGCCGAACGGGCTTCGCTGAGCGCCTTCAGGGCCTCCAGCATTTTCACCTGCACATCGTCCGCGAAGACGAGCGAGGCCTTAACGTCCTTGCGGGCCGTCAGCATTTCGCTGAGCAGTTCCGAGGCTTCGACCATGGCGGCGTCGACGGCGGCCTCGGTCGAGAACAGCTTGGCGGCCACACGCTTGGCCACGAACACCTTTTCCATGTTGGAGCACCCTCTAATAAATTGCCCGACACCCGTTAAGGTAAAGAAAAGGTAACCATACACGCAACCGATTCATGGGTTGTTAACCATAATAAATTCCGCCAGCAGTTGTATCGTGGCGCCGAAGACACAGTTAACGTCGCCCAACCCCTGCCGAATTGGCCGCCCGAAGCGATCCGTTAGGACAATCCGGCTATTCCCGGCTCATGGGCGGAACCGGCACCCACATCGCGCCAGACTCAATCCGATCCACCGCGCCGGGTGCGACGTTCCACGCGCGCGTCGCGGGCGTGGGTTTGATCACCACGGTCGTGGTGCTGATGGCCGCGTGCGCCACCTTCATGCTTCAACAGTGGGCCGTAGCCCGAACGCACTCCGAGCGGTTTCATGCCGAGATGGCTGAGGTGGTCGCCCGGGTCGCCGCACCTTCCATGGCGGTCGAACATGGCGCCCATCTAGCCACCGACCTCGACGCGCTGCGCGCAAGCCACGACGTGATCTCAGCTCGTTTGCTGGACCCTAAAGGTCGCGAGCTCGCCGGCTTCCGCGTGCGCCCCGCCGGGGACCGACCCCTGGACATTATCGATAAGCAGGTGGTGCGCGACGGCAAGACGGTCGGTCGGCTGATCGTCGAAGCTGAACAGCCGGCGCTCGCGCCGATGTTGCCGCAGTTCATCGCCCTTACCTTCGTGCTGCTGTTCGGCGGCGTGGGCGTCGCTCTCTTTCTGGCCCGCAGCCTGGCTGCCAAGGTGATCCAGCCGGTGCAGAGCCTGTCGGACGCCATGCACGACGTCGCTGCCGGCGGCAGTTTCGATCCGGTGCCGGTCGACGCCTCGGACGCGCTGTTCAAGAGCCTGACTGAGAGCTTCAATCACCTGCTGGCCAAACTGGGCGAGCGTGAGGGCGACCTGAAGACCACCCTGCGCGAGTTGGAACAGGCTCGCGACGCCGCCAACGCCGCCAATGTGCTGAAGACCCAGTTCCTGGCCAATATGAGCCACGAAATCCGGACGCCGTTGAACGGCGTGCTGGCCATGGCCGAAGTGATGGCGCTCGGCGACATGGAGCCAGTCCAGCGCGATCGGCTGGACGTCATCCGTCGTTCGGGTGGGCTGCTCTTGGCGGTGCTGAACGACGTGCTCGATCTATCCAAGATTGAAGCCGGGAAGCTGACGCTGTTCGAAGATGACTTCGACCTCGAAGCGGCCATGGAGCAGGTCCGGGAAACCTTCGCCGTGGTCGCGGAAGCCAAGGGCCTGGCCTTCGAGATGAGCGTGGCTGAGGACATGCGGGGCTGGTGGCGCGGTGACGTAGACCGCCTCCGCCAGATCGTCGGCAACCTGGTCTCCAACGGCGTGAAGTTCACCTCCCAGGGCTCTGTCTCAGCGCGGGTGGAAGCCGGCGTGGCCGGCGGACTCAAGATCATAGTCCAGGACACCGGCGTCGGCATCGCGCAGGAAAAGATACCGGGACTCTTCGAAAAGTTCACCCAGGCCGACAATTCAGCAACGCGCCGCTTTGGGGGCACGGGGCTCGGCCTCGCGATCTGCCGCGAGCTGACCCAGATGATGGGCGGGGTGATCAACGTCGAGAGCCGCGAGGGCGAAGGCTCAATCTTCACAGTCGAGCTGCCGTTGGAACAAGGCCGGCCGGCCAACATGCAGGTTGTCGAACCGCCGGGCGCTGACGCGGATCGGGATCTCCGCTTGCTGGCTGCCGAGGACAACCCCACCAACCAGCAGGTTCTGGCCGCCGTCCTCGGATCGCTCGGCATTGAGGCGCACATTGTTGGTAACGGCCGCGAGGCAGTTGAGGCTTGGCGCGCCGGCGCCTATGATCTGATCCTGATGGATATCCAGATGC
Organism: Phenylobacterium sp.; assembly: GCF_044371015.1. Taxonomy (GTDB): domain Bacteria; phylum Pseudomonadota; class Alphaproteobacteria; order Caulobacterales; family Caulobacteraceae; genus Phenylobacterium. The sequence goes on along the minus strand of NZ_JBILUK010000006.1, from coordinate 18,406 downwards.
CGGTGATGGACGGCATCAGCGCGGCCCAGGCGATCCGCCAGGCCGAAAAGGCGACGGGCCGCAGGCGCACCCCGATCGTTGCCCTGACTGCCAACGCCCTGACCCATCAGGTCGAGGAGTATCTGGCCGCCGGCATGGAGGCCCACGTGGCCAAGCCCATCGAGATCGCCCGGCTCTATGATGCGATCTCCACCGTCCTTAATGCGGCGGCTACCGGCTCGAACGCCTCCCATGCGGCCTAATCGCGGCTTCATCTAGCTGAACCACGGCCAACCGCGCGGCTCAGACGCGCTTCAGGCGCATCGTGGTGATCTCCCGTCATGCCGGGGCGATCCCGTCCGGCATGAGACGAGGAGTTCGGTGATGACCCTGACCCGAAAGATTTTTGCGGCGGCCGTGGTCGCTTTGGCCGCTTTCACCTTTACGGCGCCGGCCCTGGCCCAGCCCGGCGGCTACGACCATAGCTACGAACAACGCGACGAGCGCCAAGGCCGCTGGGGCGACACCCGCATGAACCACGAGCACGGCCCCGACCGCGCCCGTCAGGCCGTCCTCAGAATCGACGCGGGTCTCCGCAGTGGTCGGCTCACGTCGCGCGAAGCCTGGCGCCTGCGGGACGATCTGGGAGACCTGGCGCGCCTGGAGATCAGGTTGCGTCGCGACGGTTTGACCTGGCGCGAACGCAAGCGGCTCGACCATCACTGGGACGACCTGATGGCCGAAATCCGCGACCAGTCCCGCGATCGACAGTATGGTTATGGTTACGGCTGGCGTCGCTGACCTGACCGGGCGCCGCTTCAGCTCAGCCTGAGGCGGCTCTCGACCACCGTCACCGCCTTGCCGAGCAGCCGTACGCGGTCGCCCTGCGCGACGCAGACAAGGTCCCCGCCGCGGCCCGGATAGGCCTGATGGAAGCGAAGCTCGGTGCGCCCGAGCTTTTCCGCGAACAGCGGCGCCAGGATGCAATGGAGCGATCCTGTTGCTGGGTCCTCGGGAATCCCCGATCCTGGCGCGAAGAACCGGTCGATCACGTCGTATCCCGAGCCGGCCGGCGCCACGGCCGCGACGCCGATGTTGCCGCGGCCGCCGGTGGCCTCGCCGGAGATGCGGCCGATGGCCGGGATGTCCGGGTTGAGCGCCCGCACTGTCTCTGCGTCGTCGAACACCGCCACAAGGTAGGACGCCGCCCACACCTCCGTTGGCGTCGCGCCCAGCGCTTCTGTCAGGCCCGCAGGGATCGAGGTGTGCACCGGCGGCTGGGCCGGGAAGTCCATCTCATAACCCTCGCCGGCGCGGGCCACGGTCAGGGGCCCTGAGGCGGTGTCGAAGGTGATTCGCGCCGCAGTGACCCGCATCTCCTCCAATAGCGCGTGGGTCGCGGCCAGGGTCGCGTGGCCACACAACGGAACCTCCAGCTTAGGCGTGAACCAGCGCAGCCCGAACCGCGCCGGGTCGTCCGTGCGCAGGAGGAAGGCCGTCTCCGCCTGGTTGTTCTCAGCCGCGAGCATCTGCATCCAGCCCGCCTCGGGCCAGGCATCAAGGGGTTCGACCACGCAGGCCGGGTTGCCCCGGAACGGTCGGTCGGCGAAGGCGTCTATTGTCCACTGGCGCATGAGCGGCCACTTGCGTTCCGCGGGACAGCCCGGCAAGGGCCAGTTCCACCGAGGCGGACGTGAGGCTTACCCCTCCAGCACCGTCAGTTCCGGCCACCGCGCCTTGGCCTTGATCGACACCGCCGGATAGTTCCGATTGGGCCGTGACGGGTTCGGCCGCATTGTAAGCGAGAACAGGTCTTCAAGGCCGAAGGGCGCCACGATGGTCATCCGGTCTTCCGCCTCCAGCCGCACGGCCACCGCGTGCAGCGGGCTCATAAAACGGCTTACCGCCTCGGCGCTGGAGGACACCGGCGCATAGGTCTCGCCGAAATGGCTTTCGAACCAGAGGTGCACGCGGGCCTGATTGCGCACTTCGACCATCTCGCGGAGCGGCGGCTCGAATGCTGCGGCCGCGCGCCGGATCACAACGTCCTCGGCCTCGTAAGAGACGTCTGACGCGTCGAAATAGGCGACGTCATAGTCCTTGATGCCGGCATCAAGCGGACGCCCTGTGAGATCGTTGATCACACGCTGATAGATGGCGCCGGCGAACAACAGCGGGTCCGGAAGATCGAGATCGCGCACGACCTCCAACACATGCATCAGCGGCTCTGATCGCCGCAGGATGGTCTCCAATTGGGCTTCCAAGCTCACCTGCGCCCCCGTAGCGGCCACCCATGGTCCAGCGGCCCGTGGCCAGCGCCCAGGCCTGGCGCGGTCTCAATGGCGCAATGCACATAGTCCCAGGCCCGCGCCACGGCCTGCGTCAGCGATAGACCCTGCGCCAGGCCCGCCGCGCAGGCCGAGGCCAGGGTGCAGCCGGTGCCGTGAGTGTGACGGGTCGCGATCCGAGGTCCTTCGAACGCCGTCTCCCCCTCCGGCGTCATCAGGACATCGACCAGCCGGTCGCCGGCCACATGGCCGCCCTTCATGAGCACCGCCTGCGCGCCCGCCTTGAGCAGCGCTTCGCCCGCGCGGCGGAGATCGTCAGTGGTTTCGACCGTCAGGCCCGTCAGCGCCTCAGCCTCCGGAGCGTTGGGCGTGAGTAGCGCCGCACACGGGATCAGCAGCCCGCGCACGGCCGCTACTGCTTCGGCGGCCAGCAGCGAGGCGCCGCCCTTGGCCACCATCACCGGATCGATCACCGCCGGAACCTTCGCCTCGTCGAGAAGTTCGGCGACCAGGGCCACAGTCGCGGCATCGCCCAGCATGCCGGTCTTGATCGCGTCGGCGCCGATATCGGACAGCACCGCGCGCGCCTGGGCGGCGATGATCTCCGGCGGGATCGGATGTACGCTGCTGACGCCAAGAGTGTTCTGCACCGTCACCGCTGTGATCGCGCTGGCGGCATAGCCGCCCAGAATGGTCACGGTCTTGATGTCGGCCTGCACGCCCGCCCCGCCGCCGGAATCGGAACCGGCGATGATCAGGACTCGGCCGAGATGGGGCATGGCGATGCGATAGCGGGTCGATGCAGCCAATGCACGCCCCCTAAATATTCTGTTGTAGTAATATAACTATTGCGGCATTTAATTGGGTTGTGAACCCCTTCGAAGCCCTGGCCGAGCCAAACCGACGCCGCATCCTCGACTTGCTCCGGGCCGGCGAGCGGTCGGCGGGCGACCTGGTCGCCGCGCTTTCGATAAGCCAGCCGGGTGTCTCCAAGCACCTGCGGGTGCTCCGCGAATCCGGCCTCGTGCGGGTGCGGGGCGACGGCCAGCGGCGGCTCTACAGCCTGGAGACCGCCAGTCTCGTCGAGATTGACGCCTGGCTCGCGCCCTATCGTCGCTTCTGGGCGGATCGACTGGACGCCTTGGAACATCACCTGGAGGCCGAGCAGTGAACATCCCGGAAGATCGCTTCGGAAACGTCATGCGCAACGGCGAAGGATTTGACCTTCACTATACCCGCCGTATCAAGGTGCCTATCGATCGGGTCTGGGCGGCGATCACCATTCCGGAACGGATCGCCGCCTGGTTCGCCACCGCCGATGTCCAGATCGAGATGCGTCTCGGCGGCGCCTATCGCCTGCGTTTCGGCGATGAAGGGCCCTATGCCGAGGGCGAAATCACCGCTTTCGACCCACCGCGCCTGCTGGAACACACTTGGCCCGACCCGCCCAATCCGCCGGGCCGAGTCCGCTACGAGCTCGAGCCCGACGGCGAAGGGTGCCTCCTACGCCTAACCAGTTTCGGCGTTCCGGCGCCCTACATCGGCTCGCTGGCCGGCTGGCACATCTTCCTCGACGCCATCGAACCCTCGATCGGCGGCGTCCCCGTCGAGTGGACCATGGAGGCCGAGACCACACTTATGGAGGTCTACAAGTCCCGCCTGCCGTGGCTGAAAGTGCTCGTCGACGCCGCCGCTTGAGCGTGAGGCGTCGTCTTCCTGGTGGAGAACTGCGCGGCGACCGAGGCCGATCATGGCAGCAATGGCCGGTCGGTCGCAGAACTACTTCTTATCGGTCGTCGTGCTTGAGGATGTGGTGGACCCGCTCATCGAAGGATCATCGGGCGTAGTGACCGTCACCGTGGACGACTCCTACTTGGCCGCAGGTTCCGGCGCAGGGGCCGGTGAGGTCACATTGATGTCCGGCGGATTGACGGTGACGGTTGTCTCGGCCGGTTCCACGGTCTTGGCGACGGGCGAATCCGTCTGCTGGCAGGCCGCAAGCCCCCCCGCCAGGAGGGACGTCGTCATGATCAAGGAGAGTTTGCGCAGGTTCATAAGTGTATCCTCAGTAGGGACATCCCTGGCCACGCTAACGCAACGCGGACGTTTCGGTTGCGGTCCGAGGCCGGCATCACTGTGGTTGAAGGTGACGTCGAGCGGCTGGCGTCCACCGTAGAAAGCTCGCAGTCAGGTGGCCGCCACGACTAGGCTCCGGGCTGGCCACCTATGATCACCGTGCAACTTGCCGGGATGTTCCACCGGGCCGGTCGACCTTCAACGAATCGCTGCCCAGACCTTGAGCGCCTGAACTGTCTCGGCCACGTCGTGCACCCGCACAGCGGCGACGCCGGCTTCCGCGCCACGCAGCGCCGCGGCAATCGAACCGCCAAGCCGAGCCTCCTCCGCCGCATCGCCGTCCAGCATCCCGATGAACCGCTTCCGACTGGCGCCCAGCAACACCGGAAATCCCAGGCTCACGATCCGCTCCAGGCCGGCCAGCAGGGGCAGGTTGTGATCCAGAGGGTGTTTGCCGAAGCCGATGCCGGGGTCGAGCCAGATACGATCCCGCGCCACGCCCGCCGCCACCGCCGCCTCGGCACGCGCGGCGAGGAAGGCGATTACATCTGCGACCACATCGTCGTAGCGGGGTTCGGCCTGCATGGTTCCGGGCTGGCCCTGCATATGCATCAGCACCACCTGGCAGCCGAGCGCGGCTGCGGTATCCAGACTGTCCGGCGCATGGCGCAGCGCGGTGACGTCGTTCCAGATCGATGCGCCGGCCGCAACGGCAGCACGAGCCACCACTGGCTTCATGGTGTCGATGGAGATCGCCACCGACGCACGCGCCCGGATCGCTGTGATCAGCTGCATCACGCGCTCCAGTTCCTCCGTTTCGGTCACTGGTGTCGCGCCCGGCCGGGTTGACTCACCGCCGATATCCAGGATGTCGGCGCCGGCGGCCGCGAGCCGCAGGGCGTGATCCCGCGCCGCCTCCGGCGTGGCCCATCGGCCGCCATCGGAGAAGCTGTCGGGTGTCACATTGACCACGCCCATGACACGGGGCCGGAGGTTCTGGGAACGCATAGAGGCTCGTCCACGTATTCTTTCCGGGCGTATCCTCTCGGACGCCAGTGGGAAAGGTCTGGGTGATGCCCGAGCTCAACGGAACCGCGCAACGCGACTCGCTCGTGGCGACAGCGGGGGACGATACGCTTTCCGGACGCGACGGCTCGGACACACTTTTGGGCGGTGCGGGCGACGACCTGATCTATGGCCACTCTGCCGCCGACACGGTTCCCGGCTCCGAGGCCATCGACGCAGTCCGCGTGGCCCAGGGGCTTGTCCGACCGCTCTACGCCGCCTCGCCGCCCGGCGATCCGGACCGGCTCTTCATCGTCGAACAGCACACCGGCCGCATCCTGGTCCTCGATCTTGTGACCGGCCAGATGGGAGCTCAGCCGTTCCTTGACCTGCCGGACAACGCACTATCAACCGGCGGCGAACAGGGCCTGCTGGGGCTAGCCTTCCATCCCAATTTTGCGGCCAACGGGCTCTTCTACGTCAACCTAACCAATGCAGCCGGAAACACCGAGGTCCGCGAGTTTCGCCGAGCAGACGCCAACACCGCCGATCCGGGCTCGGCCCGCCTGATCCTGACCTTCGACCAACCCTTCGCCAACCACAATGGCGGCTGGCTGAGCTTCGGTCCCGACGGGTTCCTCTACATCGCGTCCGGCGATGGCGGCTCGGGAGGCGACCCTCAGAACAACGCCCAGAACCTCAATAACCTGCTCGGCAAGATGCTGCGCATCGATGTGAACAACGATGCCTTTCCCGGCGACGCCGCCCGCAACTACGCGATCCCGGCGGGAAATCCGTTCGCCGGCCCCATTGCGGGGGCCGACGAGATCTGGATCTACGGTCTGCGCAATCCCTGGAGGGCCAGTTTCGATGCGGTCACGGGCGACCTCTGGCTTGGCGACGTGGGCCAGGGCGCGCGTGAAGAGATCAATCGCATCCCGGTCGGCCAGTCGGGCCTCAACCTCGGCTGGCGGTTTCGCGAAGGGCTACAGAGCTTCAGCGGCAATGCGCCTGGCGGGCTGACCGATCCGCTGCTGGACTATGGCCGCACCACGCCGGGCTTCAACGGTTTCTCGGTGACCGGCGGCTATGTCTACCGCGGACCTGGCGGCATGGAGGGGCTCTATGTCTTCGGCGACTTCGGAAGCGGCAACGTCTGGAGCGTGACCCATGTGGGCGGCGCGGCGCAGGATTTCCTCAACCGCAACAGTCAGTTGGTACTCTCGGGTGGCGGCGATATCGACCAGATCGCCTCATTCGCTGTGGACGGGCGCGGGCGGCTCTATCTGATCGGCCTGGACGGCGACATCCATCGCCTAAGTCCCCGGGCGACAGCCGGCGACGGCCTCGACTATCTGCGCGGCGGCGAGGGCAATGACCGGATTTTCGGTGGCTTCGGCTTCGACGACGCCCACGGCAACCAGGGCGACGACACTCTTTCTGGCGGTCATGGCGGCGACTGGGTGGTCGGCGGCCAGGGCAACGACAGCCTCTCCGGCGACGACGGCGAAGATTTGGGCCTGGGCAACCTGGGCGATGACACCGTCTGGGGCGGTGCGGGCGCTGACGTGCTCCGCGGCGGCCAGGGCGCCGACAGCATCCAGGGCGGAACCGGCGCCGATCTGATCTACGGCGACAGGGGTGACGACACCCTGGCCGGCGGGACCGGCGCGGATACCTTCGCAAGCTTCGCAGAGGCTGGCCTCGACCGGGTGATCGACTTCAACCGCGGCGAGGGCGATCGGGTGCGGCTAGATCCCGGCAGTATCTTTAGCGTTAGCCAGCAGGGCGCCGACACCGTGGTCGAGATCACTGGCGGGGCGCGGGTCGTGCTGGTCGGCGTGAGCCTATCCAGCCTCGACTCCGGCTGGATCGGCGTCGGTTGAGCTTCTAGGCCGGTTCGGCGCTGGGACGGGGTGAGATCGGCACGGCGACAGCGGGGCCCGTTGGACGCTTGGACTCCGCATCATCGCGCTTGGGCGCCACGCCCTTCAGCACATTGATGATCTCGTCGCCGCTGAGCGTTTCGTACTCGAGCAGCGCCTTGGCGAGCATGTGCAGGTCTTCGAGCTTGTCTGTCAGAATGCTCTTGGCGTCGTCATAGCCCTTCTGGACCAGTCGCTTTACCTCGGCGTCGATGACGTTAGCGGTCGCCTCCGAGACGTTCTGCGTCCGCGAAACCGAATGCCCCAGGAAGACTTCCTCCTGGTTGTCGCCGTAGGACACTAGGCCCAGCTTGTCGGAGTAGCCCCAGCGGGTGACCATGTTGCGCGCCAGCCCGGTCGCCATCTGGATATCGCCAGACGCGCCGGAGGTGATCTTGTCCTTGCCGAAGATCAGCTCCTCGGCCACCCGTCCGCCCATCAGGATCGTCAGGCGAGAGGTCATCTGCGTGTAGTCCATCGAGTAACGGTCGGCCTCGGGCAGCTGCATCACCATGCCCAGCGCGCGGCCGCGTGGGATGATCGTGACCTTGTGTACAGGATCGCTGGCCGGGACGCTCAACGCCACCAGGGCGTGGCCGCCCTCGTGATAGGCGGTGAGTTTCTTCTCGTCCTCGGTCATGACCATGGAACGGCGCTCGGCGCCCATCATGACCTTGTCCTTGGCGTCCTCGAAGTCGCGCATGGTCACCATGCGGCGGTTCTTACGGGCGGCCATAAGGGCGGCCTCGTTGACCAGGTTGGCGAGGTCGGCGCCCGAGAAACCGGGCGAGCCTCGCGCGACCACCTTCACGTCGACGTCGGCGGCCAGCGGCACGTTTTTCATATGCACGCGCAGTATCCGCTCGCGGCCGTTGATGTCGGGATTGGGCACAACGACCTGTCGGTCGAAGCGGCCCGGGCGCAGCAGCGCCGGGTCCAGCACGTCGGGCCGGTTGGTGGCTGCGATCAGGATGATGCCTTCGTTGGATTCGAAGCCGTCCATCTCAACCAGCAACTGGTTCAGCGTCTGCTCGCGCTCATCGTTGCCGCCGCCGAGGCCGGCGCCGCGATGGCGGCCGACGGCGTCGATTTCGTCGATGAAGATGATGCAAGGAGCGTTCTTCTTGGCCTGTTCGAACATGTCACGCACGCGGCTCGCGCCTACGCCGACGAACATCTCGACGAAGTCCGAGCCTGAGATGGTGAAGAACGGCACGCCCGCCTCGCCCGCGACGGCGCGGGCGATCAACGTCTTGCCGGTTCCGGGCGGACCGATCAGAAGCGCGCCCTTGGGGATCTTGCCGCCCAGGCGCTGGAACTTCTGCGGGTCCTTCAGAAACTCGACGACCTCCTGAAGTTCCTCTTTGGCCTCATCGACCCCGGCCACGTCGTCAAAGGTCACTCGGTTCTTGTTCTCAGTGAGCAGGCGGGCCTTGGACTTGCCGAAGCCCATGGCGCCCCGCGCGCCGCCCTGCATCTGGCGCATGAAAAAGATCCAGACGCCGACCAGCAAGAGGATCGGGAGCATGTTTAGGAGGATACCGGTCAGCAGGTTCGGATTGCCCGACTTCACTGTGATCTCGACGCCCTGGGATTCCATCCTCTTGACGAGGTCGTCCTGGTTGCCGGGCGTGATGGCGGTGTAGGCCCGGTTGGCCTGGTCGGTAACCTCAACGGCGACGCCCTGGATCGAGGCCTTCTTCACCTCGCCGGATTCCACCTTCGAGATGAGCTGCGAATAGGTGATCTCGTTCGGCTGGGCGCCGCCGCCGCGACCTCCGCCGGTCATCATGCTGTAGAGCCCGATCAGGACGACGACGATGACGCCCCAGATCACCAGATTGCGCATATTCATGCCGGACGTTTCCCAGAAAGACAGCGGGACGGAAACCCCAAGATAGGCCGCCAAAGGCTAACGGACCCCACTCTCGAGCCCGGATCGTGTCTTCCGGATACGAGAAAAGGGCCGCGCCGGTGGCGCGACCCTTCACATAAGCATCATCCGTGCCAGATTTTAGAGCGGCTGTTGCCCGAAATACTCAGCGCGTCGGCTTCTTCGGCGCAGCAATCAGGCCTTCGCGCTGGGCGCGTTTGCGGGCCAGCTTGCGGGCGCGACGAACGGCCTCGGCCTTTTGGCGGGCGCGCTTTTCCGACGGCTTCTCATAGTGCACGTGCCGCTTCATTTCGCGGAACGAACCCTCGCGTTGCATCTTCTTCTTCAGCGCCTTCAGGGCCTGATCGACGTTATTGTCGCGGACGAAAATCTGAACCAGAGCGAACTCTCCTGAAACCGGTCGTGCAGACGCCGCCCGAATGGCCGCCCGCGAATGTATGTAGGCCCGTAGGGTCACCCCTTCGGCTTAGAGCGGGCGCGTGTAGCAGAGGCGTCGCGGACTGTCCACGGCAGGATGGCTCAGCCCGAGGACCCTAATATCGCCGCCAATCCTTCTCGGTAGGTGGGATGAGCGGGTCGCCAGCCCAGCTCCGCCTTGGCCCGCGCGTTCGAGACCCGCTTGCTTTCGGCATAGAAGCGTAGCCCTGCGGCGCTAAGGCCCGCCTCGGCGAGAGGCACCTCTGGCGGCGCCGCCGCGCCCAACAGCCGAGCCGCATGTGCGATCACCGCGCTATTGGGCGCAGGTTCGTCATCGCAGAGATTGTAGACGCCGCCCGGGCGGGGCCGAGAGATAGAGGCCTCCAGCCCAGCAGCGAGGTCCTCCACATGAATCCGTGAGAATACTTGGCCCGGCGCCAAGATGCGGCGGGCGGTTCCGTTCCTGAGCCGGTCGAAGGCGGAGCGCCCCGGTCCATAGATGCCCGGCAGACGAAAAAGGCTCGCGCCCAGATCCAGCCATGCGGCTTCGGCGACCACCCTTCGTTGCGCCTCCTCGGACCGCGGCGCCAGGGTCGAGCGCTCACTCACCCATCTGCCGGCACGGTCGCCATAGACGCCGGTTGTAGAGAGATAGCCGATCCAGTCCGGTCGCCGTCCGACGTCCGCCAGTGCGCCCGACAATGCGGCGTGAGCCGGACATCCATTGGCCACTGGAGCCGGGGTGATCAACAAGGCGTCAACTGCGGCCAGCCGGTCGAGTGGGCCGGATACATCGAGCGCCTCGACCCCATCGGCGTCCAGCAGCGTTCGGGCCTCCATCCGCCGGAACGTTGCGACCACCTTCCAGCCCCGCGCTCGCGCCCGCCGCGCCACGGCGCGGCCAGTATAACCGTAGCCGAAAATCGCCAGCCGCAAGGGCTTGGCTCAGAGCAACGCGCGGATCGCCGCCCGCGCGCCATCCGCTAGTTCCGGCCGGGCAAGAGCGTAGGCCACATTGGCGCGCAGGAGCCCCAGCTTATCGCCGCAGTCATATGTTGTTCCGGCGTATTCCAGCGCGTGGAAGCTTTGGGTCTTCATCAGATGCGCCATGCCGTCGGTCAGTTGGATCTCACCACCCGCGCCGCGTTCCTGCGTCTCTAGGATAGCAAAGATCTCCGGCTGAAGAATGTAGCGGCCGGAGATGAACAGGTTCGAGGGCTCGGTCCCAGGCGCCGGCTTCTCCACCATGCCGACCATGCGGTTAAGCGGTCCGTCGCGTCCGTCCAACGCAACAATGCCGTATTTGTGAGCCTCGCCCTCTGGCGCGGGTTCCACCACCACGATGTTGCCCCCGACCCGTTCATAAGCCGCCACCGCCTGAGCCAGCGCCGGCGGTTCGGCCATCATCAGCATGTCTGGCAACATGATCGCAAAGGGTTCGTCGCCGATCACGTCGCGCGCGCACCAGATGGCGTGCCCGAGGCCCAGCGGCGCCATCTGGCGGATGAAGCTCATCTGGCCGGGCTCCGGCAGGTCGCGACGCATCTCGTTCAGGATGTCTGCCTTACCCTTAGCGGCCAGCGCCTGCTCGATCTCGGGGCTGGCGTCGAAATAGTCCTCAATAGCGCCCTGTCCGCGGCCGACAATGAAGACGATGTGCTCAATACCCGCCGTACGTGCTTCCTCGACCACATAGGAGAGGATCGGCCGATCCACGACATTCAGCATGTTCTTCGGCGTGGTTTTGGCTCCGGGCAGCACCCGAGTGCCCAGCCCCGCCACCGGCAGCACCGCCTTGCGCACCCGCCGTGTCATCCAGTCGTCTCCTTGGTCCCCAACGCGCTGCCGGATACAGGGGAAGCGCTACTCAACGGTGACCGATTTGGCCAGATTGCGCGGCTGATCCACATCGGCGCCCTTCAGAACGGCAACGTGATAGGCCAGGAGCTGGATCGGCGCTGACATCACCAGGGGCGCGATCAGCGGATCGCTGCACGGCGCGGTCACCACCACCCGGGCGCCGGATGGCGCGTGGCGTTGGCCCTCAGGGTCGGTGATGAACACCACCTGGCCGCCCCGGGCCATCACCTCGCTCATGTTGGAGGCCGACTTCTCAAAGTAGCTGTCGTAGGGGGCCAGGATCACGATAGGCGTATCCTCATCAACGAGCGCGATAGGCCCGTGCTTGAGCTCACCTGCGGCATAGCCCTCGGCGTGAATATAGCTCAGCTCCTTCAGCTTCAGCGCGCCTTCCAGCGCCAACGGGTACATCGGCCCGCGCCCCAGGAAGAGTACGTCGCGCGCCTTGGCCACTTCCTGGGCGACCAGTCGAACGGATTCCTCCAGCTCAATGGATTCCGCGATCAGTCGCGGCGCCTCGAGCAGTAGGCGCACGAGCCGGGCCTCCTCGGCCGCGTCGATCTTGCCGCGCGCCCGGGCGGCGGCCACGGCGAGCGCGATCATGACGCTGATCTGAGCGGTAAAGGCCTTTGTGGACGCCACGCCGATCTCGGGCCCGCAATGGATCGGCCAGACCATATCGACCTCGCGCGCCATCGTCGATTCCACGGCATTGACGATGGCGGCGCTCTTCATGCCGCGCGCCTGGCAGTAGCGAAGCGCCGCCAGGGTGTCGGCGGTCTCACCCGATTGCGATACCGCGATCACCAGGGCGTCCGCGCTCAACGCCGGCGAGCGGTAGCGGAACTCCGACGCGATCTCGACATCGACCGGCAGGTCGGCCAGCTGCTCGATCAGATACTTGCCAAGCAGGCCGGCTATGTAGGCGGTGCCGCATGCCACGATTTGGATGCGGCCGAGGGCGGCGAAATCCACGCTACCCGGCACTGCGGTCCGGTTCTCCACGGCGTCGACATAGGCCGCGATGGTCCGCTGGCAGCCTTCTGGCTGATCGTGGATCTCCTTTTCCATGAAGTGTCGGTAGTTGCCCTTCTCCACCAGGGCGGCGGAAGCGGCGACTGTGCGCACCGCGCGCTCTACCGGTCGGCCCTGGGCATCGAAGATGCGTGCGCCATTGTGGCCGATAGCGACGAAGTCGCCTTCGTCGAGATAGCTGACGCGATTGGTGAAGGGTCCGACAGCAAGCGCGTCCGAGCCAATAAACATCTCCCCCTCGCCGTATCCGACCACCAGCGGGCTGCCACGGCGGGCGCCCATGACCAGCGCATCTTCACCCGCTATCAAAACGCCTAGCGCATAGGCGCCGACCAACTGGTCGAGCGTGGCTTTCATTGCCGCCTCGGGCGTGCGACCCGGGGTGAGTTCGCTGTCCAAAAGGGCGGCGATCACTTCCGTGTCGGTGTCGCTTTCGAAGACCCGACCCTGAGCCTGCAGCCCTTCACGCAATTCGGCGTAGTTCTCGATGATCCCGTTATGCACCAGGGTAACCCGGCCGATGGTGTGGGGATGGGCGTTCTTCACGGTCGGCGCGCCATGGGTCGCCCAACGCGTGTGACCAATGCCAACTGTGGCGTTGAGTGGGGCGTCCGCCAAAACCGCCTCCAGCGCCTTGATCTTGCCGGCGGCACGTCGGCGTTCCACTCGCCCGGCGACGATCCCGGCTATGCCGGCTGAGTCATAGCCCCGATACTCCAGGCGCCTGAGGCTCTCGATCAGCCGATTCTGGACGGCCGAAGTTCCGACGATTCCGATAATGCCGCACATCTGGCCTGGATTTCCTTTGTGGTAAGGGCGACCGTCGCAACGTCCCGCGCCTGAATCGCCTTTAGCACTAGCAAGCCGGGCGTCGACAAACAGTGAGTTTCGGTTCGTTTCCCGGGCAGATCCGGCGGATATTTCGATGAGCAAGCGCGCCTATTTCGGAACAGACGGCATTCGCGGCCAGGCGAACCGCCATCCCATGACGCCCGAAGTGGCGCTCCGCGTCGGCATGGCGGCCGGCAAGCACTTCCGCTCGCGCGATGAGCGTCGCCACCTTGTGGTGATCGGCAAGGACACGCGCCTCTCCGGCTACATGATCGAGCCGGCGCTGGTCGCGGGCTTCACGAGCGTAGGTATGGATGTCCGCCTGTTCGGGCCATTGCCGACACCAGGCGTAGCGATGATGACCCGATCACTCCGCGCCGACCTGGGCGTCATGATCTCCGCCTCGCATAACGCCTTCACTGACAACGGCATCAAGCTATTCGGCCCCGACGGCTACAAGCTCTCCGACGAGCAGGAGTTGGCCATCGAGGCGCGTATGGACGAGGGGCTCGATCAGAACCTCGCCGGTCCGTCGGACCTGGGCCGCGTGCAGCGGATCGACGACAGCCAGGCTCGATACATTGAGATCGCTAAGGCGACCTTCCCCAGGCGGCTGAACCTTTCTGGCATGCGGATCGTCATCGATTGCGCGAACGGCGCCGCCTATAAGGTGGCGCCCGAGGCGCTCTATGAACTGGGCGCCGAGGTGATCCGCGTAGGGGACGCGCCCAACGGCTTCAACATCAACCAAGAGTGCGGCTCCACGCACCCGGCCGCCATGCAAATGGCGGTGAAGGAATTCCGCGCCGATATCGGAATCGCCCTCGATGGCGACGCTGACCGACTGGTGATCTGCGACGAAAAGGGCCAAGTGATCGACGGCGATCAGATCATGGCCCTGATCGCCGCCGACTGGGCCCGTCGGGACAAGCTGCGTGGCGGCGGCGTCGTCGCCACGGTAATGTCGAACCTCGGCCTGGAGCGGTTTCTGGCCGCACGCAACCTGACCCTTGAGCGCACTCAGGTCGGCGACCGCTATGTCATGGCGCGCATGCGCGAGGCGGGTTTCAACCTCGGCGGCGAACAGTCCGGCCACCTCATCCTGTCAGATTTCTCCACCACCGGAGATGGTCTGCTCGCGGCGTTGCAGGTTCTCGCAGTTCTGAAAGAGAGCGACAAACCCATGAGCGCGCTGGCCCGCCAGTTCGAGCCTGCGCCGCAGAAGCTGGAGAACGTCCGCTTCTCCGGCGGAAAACCGCTGGAGGATGCTCAGGTCCTCAAGGTAATCGCTGACGCCCAAGAGCGGCTGAGCGGCGCGGGTCGTCTGGTGATCCGTCCCTCGGGAACCGAACCCCTGATCCGCATTATGGCCGAAGGCGATGACGAGAAGTTGGTGAATCAGCTGGTGAAGGAAATCGCCAGCGCGGTGAAGTCAGCCGCCGCCTGATCGCGGTTCCCCTCGCGCGCGAGGGGTCTAGGCGCGAGCGAAATCGTGTGTCATCGTCGTCACAAATGGATTGGCTCGACCCGATCTGTGACAACGACGCCTCCAACGAGAGGCATTGGCATCTTGGGAGGATGCATGCGACACGACTTGGCTATCACGGCATTTCAGAACCGCGCGGCGCGGCCGGCTAAATCCATCGCTTGTCTGGCGTTCGTAGCGGTTATGGGCGCCGCGTTCTGGGCGGGCGCTGTTTGGATCGCTACAACGCTCCTACAGGCCCACGGCGGATACTAGGGTAGACTCTGGCGCGCAGCGTCGTGGATGATCAAGAAATCGAGCGGCGAGACCGCGAGGACGACGCACAGCGGCCGGAGCACCGACAGTATCCGCGGTTTGGCGTCGGCATAGACTTGGGCCGCGAGCATGTCGGGCGCGCCAATGCAGCCGATCGACAACGCCAGACCCGTCACACTCGCCCGACGCTGGTGTAGTCGAAACCGAGCGCCCGCACGTCTACGGGCTTGTAGATGTTGCGCAAGTCGATCAGCACAGGCCTGTTCATCAGAAGCTTGATGCGGTCGAGGTCCAGCGCCCGGAACTGGTCCCACTCGGTGATAATCACCAGCGCATCGGCGCCCGTAGCAGCCGCATAGGGATCGTCCTTGAAGTCGACATCCTTCAGCAGCCCGCGCGCCTCGTGGCCCTCTGGGTCAAAGGCCTGAACCCGGGCGCCCTTGTCTTGCAGCGCAGGTACGATGGCTAGCGACGGCGCATCGCGCATGTCGTCTGTGTTGGGCTTGAAGGTGAGGCCCAGCACGCCGACCGTCTTGCCCTTGAGGTCGCCGTCCAGCGCCTTCATCACCTTGCGCGCCATGGCCCGCTTGCGCTCGTCGTTGACCTTGATGGTGGTCTCGACCAGTTCCACGGGCGAGCCGGCGTCGCGCGCGGTGCGCACCAGGGCGATGGTGTCCTTCGGGAAGCAGGAGCCACCGTAGCCGGGCCCTGCATTCAGGAACTTGCCGCCGATGCGGCCGTCGAGCCCAATGCCCTTGGCGACCTGCTGCACGTCGGCGCCAACCGCTTCGCAGAGATCGGCCATCTCGTTGATGTAGGTGATCTTCAGCGCCAGGAACGCATTGGCCGCATACTTGATCAGCTCGCTGGTGCGGCGGCTGGTGAACAGGATCGGCGTTTCATTGAGATAGAGCGGGCGATAGAGTTCGCGCATCACCGCCTGGGCGCGCGGGTCTTCGGTGCCGACCACTACCCGGTCGGGGCGCTTGAAGTCCTCGATGGCCGCACCCTCGCGCAGGAACTCCGGGTTGGAGACGATCGCCACGTCGGCGTCGGGCCGGACACGCTTGAAAATCGCCTCGATCTCGTCGCCGGTGCCGACCGGCACGGTGGACTTGGTGACCACCACAGTAAAGCCGTCGACCAGCCCTGCGATCTCCTCAGCTGCCGCATAGACATATGAGAGGTCGGCATAGCCGTCGCCCCGGCGCGAGGGTGTACCAACGCCGATGAAAACTGCATCCGCCTCGCGGATCGCCTGGGCGGCCTCGGTGTCAAAGTACAGGCGACCCGCCTTGACATTGACGGCCACGAGTTTGTCCAAGCCTGGCTCATAGATCGGGATACCGCCGGAACGCAGCTGTTCGATCTTGCGGGCGTCTTTGTCGATGCAGGTAACCGTGTGGCCGAAGTCGGCGAAGCAGGCCCCGCTGACCAGCCCCACATAGCCGGTTCCGATCATCGCAACGCGCATTCATGTCTCCGGTCTGGTTCTTCTTCGGCGTCCGCTCTCGCGGCGTCAGATTTCCTGGTTGTAGCGACCCACCTGCGGCCGCTTGGCTAGCCGTGGCTTTACTTCCTGGTGGAACAACGCCCGCATGTCCGCGTCAGATCGGGTGCTTTCTACCACGACGACGATCTCGGGCTTGTTGGATGAGGCGCGGACCAGCACCCAGGAGCCGTCTTCCAGCGCCACGCGCACGCCGTTGACTGTGATCACGTCGACGATCTTGCGCCCCAGGATCGTCCCGCCGGCCTTGGCGAAGGCGACGTACTCGGCGACCACATCCTCGACCACGCCATACTTCTCTTCGTCGGCGCAGTGCGGGCTCATGGTCAGCGAAGTCCAGGCCACGGGCAGGGCGCGCTTGAGGTCGGAGAGCTTCTTGCCGGGGTTGCGATCCAGCATGGCCAGGATCGCCGCGGCGGCCACCAGCCCATCGTCATAGCCGCGCCCGAGCGGGGGGTTCATGAAGAAGTGGCCGCTCTTTTCGAACCCGGCCAGAGCGCCCAGTTCGGCGGTCTTGCGCTTGATGTAGCTGTGGCCGGTCTTCCAGTAGACGGTCTTGGCGCCGTTGGCCTTCAGCACCTCGTCGGTGGCGAAGAGGCCGGTGGACTTCACATCGACCACGAAGGTGGCGTCCTTGTGCAGCGCCGACAGGTCGCGGGCCAGCATAAGGCCGATCTTGTCGGCGAAGATCTCCTCGCCCTCGTCGTCCACCACGCCGCAGCGGTCGCCGTCGCCGTCGAAGCCCAGCGCCAGGTCCGCGCCGTGGGTCTTCACCGCCTCAGCCATGGCGTGCAGCATGATGCTGTCTTCGGGATTGGGATTGTATCGGGGGAAGGTCCAATCGAGCTCGCAGTCCATCTCGATGACCACCGCAACGCCCATGTCGCGCAACGCCTGAGGCGCGAAGGCGCCGGCCGTACCGTTGCCGCATGCCGCCACCACGGTCAGCGGCCGCTTCAGACTTACGCGCGAGGCCGCATCGGCGATGTAGCGCGCGGCCACGCCGCCCACGTGGGTCAGGCTGCCGCCGGGCCGGGCCGCCCACTTGCCGCCAAGCACGATCTCCTTCAACCGGCCCATTTCGTCGGGCCCGAAGGTCAGCGGCCGCTGAGCGCCCATCTTCACGCCGGTCCAGCCGTTCTCATTGTGGCTGGCGGTGACCATCGCCACGCAGGGGCAATCCAGGTCGAACTGCGCGAAATAGGCCATCGGCGACACCGCCAGCCCGATATCCACCACCTCGCAACCCGCAGCGACCAAGCCCACCGTCAGCGCCTGCTTGATAGAGAGCGAATAGGACCGGTAGTCGTGGCCGACCACGATGCGCCGCTGGCCCATCTCGTGAATAAGGGTCCCGAGGCCCAGGCCGAGGGCTTCGACACCCAGCAGATTGATCTCCGGCCCGAACAGCCAGCGCGCGTCGTACTCCCGAAAGCCCGTGGCCTTCACCAGCGGCGTGCTCTCGTACTCGAGCGTGTTGGCGACGAGGTCGGCGCGAGGGGGTGGAAGCATCTGAGCTCCGAAGGGCGGGCGTGTCGGCAGGTGTGTAGCCCTGGCTGTAACGGGCGGCCACTGCGGAAGACTTAATGGCGTCGGCCTACATTACCCCGGCTCGAAGCAGGTCATGAACGTGCAGGATGCCCACCGGGAGGGCGTCCTCCACCACGAACAGGACGGTTACCGCCGGCGCCGGGTCGCTCATTAGAGCCAATGCCTCGGCGGCCAGCATGGTGGGCGGGGCGGTCTTGCGGGGGCCGAGGGTCATGACCTCGCCAGCGACATGCTCAAACAGGCCCTCGATATGGCGGCGCAGGTCGCCGTCGGTGATGGCGCCGATCAGGCGGC
>NZ_JBILUK010000318.1:0-2953 GCF_044371015.1 Phenylobacterium sp. | reverse complement strand
CGTCCTCCCAGGCCACGTTCGACCTGGCCTCCGGCAACCGGAAGCCGCCGGGCACGAAAGCACCTTTCGCCGCATCGAACTCGCGATATTCCGAGGCGTCCTTCCCGCCGTTGGAGAGACGAACAAGACAGAGCCGTTCGTCGGGCTCGAGACACTGCGCGCCACTCCAGACCCAGTTGGCGTTCTCCGCCTTGGCAAGCGCATCCACGTCCAGCAGCGTCCGCCACTTCGGCGAACCGCCGCGATAGTCGGCGAGGTCGACCGTCCGCCAGAGTCCCCGAACGTGGGTCGAGTCCTGCCAGAAATCCCGCAACATGCCCGGGCCCGTGAAAGCCACACTCGGCAGCCTGTCTGTGGCCGTGGCGATCTTCATCGCTTCGGCATAGAGACCCGGATAGCGTGGGTCGCCCTGCAGACGGGGCAAGGTCTTGCCGTTTTCGGCGCGCGCCCAATCCAGCGCCCGGCCGCCCTCGATCTCATGCATCCAGGTGAACGGGTCGTCTGCCGTCGGCGCCTGAGCCTGAGCGGTCACGCTCCAGAGGCTCGCCACCAGGGCGAGGTACACAAGACGCATGGTAAGGACCTCTGAGACACGATCCTTTCCATCTAGGCGTTCAAGTCTGTCATTCAAACCAAAGCGGCGCGCCGGCCGGGGTGCCGACCGACGCGCCGCCGATGGTCAAAGAGCCCATCCGGCCCGGACGCCGCATTCGAGGGACGGGAGATCACGGCGTCCGATCCGGGGTTGACTGTCGCGGTTTTCGGCTGAACCCAGGCTGAACGACACCGTCAGTCGACCGTCGGGTTCAGGCCAGCGCTCCGGCGCCGCGCAGCGCCCCGATGTCGGCGGCAGAGAATCCCCAATCGGTCAGCGCCGCCTCATCATGTGCGCCGATGGCCGGCGGCGGCCCCTGGATCGCGCCCGGGGTCGCCGAAAACCGCGGCGCCGGCGCCGGCTGGATCACGCCCGCCACATCAACGAACGTTTCTCGCGCCACGTTGTGCGGGTGCCTGGGCGCCTCGTCGAGATCGAGGATCGGGGCGAAGCACACGTCGGTGGCGCCCATGATCTCGGTCCATTCCTCCCGGGTCTTGGTGGCGATCACGTCCGCCAGCTTCGCCCTGAGGCTCGGCCACGCGGCCCGGTCATGCTGGCGCTGGAATTCCGGATCGTTGATCCCGGTTTTCTCCAACAACAGCGCATAGAACTGCGGTTCGATCGAACCAATCGAGATCCAGCCGCCGCCCTTGCACTGATAGGTATCGTAGAAGTGGGCCCCGCCATCGAGCAGGTTGGAACGCCGCTGTTCCTTCCAGATTCCGGCCCCCTTCATGCCGTAGAACATGGCCATCAGCGAGGCGGCCCCATCGCTCATGGCGCAGTCCACCACCTGACCCCTGCCGGTCTCCCGCGCCTGGATGATCCCGGCCAGCAGTCCGAACGCCAGATACAGCGCACCCCCGCCGAAATCGCCCACGAGGTTCAGCGGCGGCACCGGCTTTTCATCGGTGCCGATGGCGTGCAGCGCTCCCGTGATGGCGATGTAGTTCATGTCGTGGCCGGCTGCCTGAGCATAGGGCCCGGTCTGACCCCAGCCTGTCATGCGGCCGAACACCAGCCTGGGATTGCGCTTCAACGCCACGTCCGGTCCTAGGCCGAGCCGCTCCATCACGCCCGGGCGGAAACCCTCGATGATCCCATCGGCCGCGTCCATCAGCTTGAGACAAGCCTCGACCGCCTCCGGACGCTTCAGGTCTAGCGCCACAGAGCGTCGGCCGCGTGAGGTCACGTCCGACGGCGCGCCTCGGCCCTGCCCTTTCCGGTCAATGCGTACGACATCGGCGCCCAAGTCCGACAGCAGCATGCCGCAGAACGGCCCAGGGCCGATGCCGGCGAATTCCACGATCTTCAGGCCGGTGAGCGGTCCCTGGCGCATGCGATGTCCTCCAAAGCTTGTCTGTTGATCTAAGCGCGGCGCCCCAAGGTCAGCAAACCGCCGTCATCCGCCGCCGGGCAGCGACTGGCCGTCGTCGACCGTGATCAGGCTGCCCGTGATCCGCTTGGCCGAGGGGCCGGCCAGCAGCAGAAAGGCATCGTCAAGGTCGTCGGCGTCCATCAATCGACGGCGCGGGAACAGCTTGAGCTGCCTTTGTCCGCCCTCGGTCGGCCACCACGTCGCGTTGATGTCTGTCTCAATATAGCCCGGCGCGAGCGCATTCACCGCGATCCCCTTTCGCGCCCACTCTCGGGCCAGGCTCTTGGTCAGCATCGCCACCGCCGCCTTTGACCCGCAATAGGCCGAGAGCCCCGGCAGCACAGTGTGACTGGCGATCGAAGCGATGTTGACGATGCGCCCCTCGGTCCCGGACGCAATCATGCGTTTGGCGGCCTCACGCGCGCAGACGAATGTCCCCCGGACATTCACGGCGAACGCGCGGTCGAATTCCTCGATAGGCACATCCAGTGCAAGGCCCTCGCCACCGACACCCGCGTTGTTGATCAGGATATCGAGCCCGCCCAGCTCCGCGATCACCCTGTCCAGCGCAGGCCCAACCGCATCGGCGTCGGCCACATCCAACGGCAGGGCCAGCGCGCGGCCGCCCGCCTCGCGGATCTCGGCCGCCAGCGCCTCGACCATCGCAACGCGCCGGGCGGTCACCGCCACTGCGGCCCCTTCCCGGGCGAGAATACGCGCGAAGTGCGCACCCAGTCCGCCGCTGGCGCCCGTCACCACCGCCGTCGATCCGCTCAATCTTCCCGGCAATTCGCTCTCCTTCATCGGCTCAACGCTTCCGCAACCAGCCCGGGTGTAGGCTCGCTGGTGAACGACCCCGTCCCGGCCGCCGGCCGGACGCTTCGGGGCGCGCTGGATGGGGATATGACGCCGACCGCTCAGGCGCGAGTGCTGATTTTGGCGCGTGACGACGCGGCGACCGGGTCCCTGGCCGAGGG
>NZ_JBILUK010000102.1:0-10862 GCF_044371015.1 Phenylobacterium sp. | reverse complement strand
TGGGGCGGCATGCCGGCCCGCCCGATCCGCCAGTGGTTGAAGGAGACGGCCTGGCTCGCGCGGATGGCCGGCCGCAAAACAGGGGAGCGCCCATGACCCGTAAGGCTCCAACCGCGGAAACCGCCACCGATATCGACATCACAGAAGTCATGGCCAGGATCCCGCATCGTTTTCCGATGCTGCTGGTGGACCGGTGTGAGGACTACAAACCCTCTGAATCCATCGTCGGAATCAAGTGCGTGACGGTGAACGAACCCTTCTTCCAGGGCCACTTCCCGCACTATCCGGTGATGCCGGCGGTGCTGCTGATAGAGGCCATGGCCCAGACCGGCGCCGTGCTGATGTCGAAGTCGCTGGATGTCGATACGACCGGCAAGGCGATCTTTTTCATGAGTGCTGACAACTGCCGGTTCCGTTCGCCGGTTCGGCCAGGCGACGTGGTGCGCATGCCGGTGCGGGTGACGCGCCATCGCGGCGACATATTCAAGTTCGCCGGCCAGTGCCTGGTCGGCGACAAGGTAGCTGCGGAATGCGAGTTCGCGGCGATGGTGGTGGAGACCTGAGCGCTTGGCTGTCGAGATCCACCCCACCGCTATCGTCGCCAAGGGCGCGGAACTGGACGACGGAGTCAGCATCGGGCCCTATAGCCTGATCGGAGAACACGTTCGGATCGGCGCGCGGACCCAGGTGCTGGCGCACGTGGTGATCGAGAACCGAACCCGGATCGGCGCGGACTGTTCGGTGCGCAACTTCACCAATCTGGGGGGGCCGCCGCACCATACGGGTTACAGGGGCGAGCCGACCGAGTTGGTGATCGGCGACCGCAACAAGATCTGGGAGCACGTCACCATGCACATCGGCGCCCCCGGCGGCGATGGCGTCACCCGCGTGGGCAACGACGGGATGTTTATGGCCACCAGCCATGTGGGCCATGACTGCGTCGTCGGCGACAACGTTATCCTGGCCCACTCGGCCACCTTGGGCGGCCATGTGCATGTTGGCGACTTCGTGATGGTGAGCGGGCTGGCGGCGGTCCATCAATACTGCCGCGTGGGGCGCTATGCGTTCATCGGCGGACTGGCGGCAGTGACCAAGGACGTGATCCCCTACGGCATGGTCTGGGGCAATCACGCGCACCTCGAAGGCCTGAATCTGGTGGGCCTGAAGCGTCGTGAGTTCGGTCGTGAGACCATCAGCGAACTCCGCTCGGCCTATCGCCTGATGTTCGCAGAAGAGGGCACCTTCCAGGAACGCGTCGACGATACCGAGGTCGCATTCGGCAAGAGCGCGCCGGTCATGGAGATCATCGACTTCATCCGCGCCGACGCCAGCCGGCCGCTCTGCCTGCCGGAGCGCGAGGTTTAGGGTGGAGAAGCTCGGCCTCATCGCCGGGGGCGGGGGGTTGCCGTTGGAGATCGCCCGGCACTGCGAGCGTTCGGGACGGCCGCTGTTCGTGGTGCGCCTTAAAGGTTTCGCGGGTCAGGGGCTCGACGGGTTTTCCGGCGCAGAGATCGGGCTGGCGGAGATCGGCAAGTGCCTCAAGGCCCTCAAGCGTGCGGGCTGTGGCTCCGTATGCCTGGCGGGAGAGGTGGCGCGGCCTGATTTCTCGACGCTCTTGCCCGATCTCCGCGGGCTTAAGCTGTTGCCCCGGGCCATTGCCGCCGCTCGTCAGGGCGATGACGCGTTGCTGCGGCTGCTGGTCGGTGAGTTCGAGGCCGAGGGCTTCCGTGTTGAGGGCGCGCATGAAGTGATGGGCGATCTGGCTCTGACGCCGGGGGTGCTCGGCCGCCATACACCGGACCCTTATGCGCTGGCCGACGCACAAAGGGCTTATGCGGTAGCCCGCGAGATCGGCCGACTGGACATCGGTCAGGGTTCGGTGGTGGCGCGGGGCTTGGTGCTGGCAGTCGAGGCGCAGGAGGGCACTGACGCCATGTTGGCCAGGGTCGCGGGCTTGCCGGCCCATCTGCGCGGCGTGGCGGGTGCGGGTGTGGGCGTGTTGGCCAAGGCTCCAAAACCGATCCAGGAAACTCGGGTCGATCTTCCGACCATCGGGCTGGCGACGATCGAGGCCGCCGCCCGCGCCGGGCTGGCGGGCGTTGCCGGCCCAGCCGGCGGAGTCCTGGTGCTGGATCGAGACGCGGCGGTGGCGCGGGCCGACGAGCTTGGGCTGTTCATCCTGGGTCTCGAACCGGAGGCGACGTGACCGGGCCGCCGCTGATCGTCATGCTGGTGGCCGCTGAGGCCTCTGGGGATGAGCGGGGCGCGGGGCTTGCGAGGGCTCTAAAAGCCAAGCTGGGCGATCGTGTTCGACTGGTGGGCGTCGGCGGTGCGCAGATGGCGGCCGAGGGTATCCTGAGCCCTTTCGATATCTCTGAACTCTCGATCCTGGGACTTGTCGAAGGCCTCGTGGCCTGGCGCCGTGTGGTTCGCCGGGCGGAGGAAACCGCGGCGCTCGCCGTGCGCGAGACGCCGGATGTGGCCGTGCTGATTGACAGCTGGGGGTTCACGTTGCGGGCCGCCCTCCGACTGCGCCGGGATCGGCCGGGCATGCCGCTGGTGAAGTATGTGGCGCCGCAGGTGTGGGCGTCGCGGCCCGGGCGGGCGCGGACCCTGGCGCGGGCTTTTGATCTGCTGCTGACGATCCATCGTTTCGATGCGCCGGCTTTCGAGGCGCATGGGCTGAAGACGGTGTTCGTCGGCGACGCGACGTTGAATCTGAATTTCTCCCAGGCGGATCCGATGCGGTTGCGGACCCGGTTGGGCCTCGGGGACGCGCCGGTGCTGTTGATCGCGCCGGGCAGTCGCCCTTCTGAGATCAAGCGGGTGCTGCCCCCGTTCGCAGAGGCTGCCCGCATCCTCAAGGCGGAGCGGCCGGAGTTGCAGGTGATCATCCCGGCCGCATCGACTGTTGCTGACGCCGTCAAGGCCCACGCGGCGAGATGGCCCTTCAAGGTTCACGTCGTGGAGGGCGAGGCCGACAAGCTCGACGCCATGCGCGCCGCCATGATCGCGCTCGCCTGTTCGGGCACGGTGACGACGCAGTTGGCGGTGGCCGGTTGCCCCATGGTGGTGGGATATCGGCTGGCGCCTTTGACCCATGCGATCCTGAAGCGTTTGATCCGTACGCCCTGGGTCACACTGTTCAATGTCGCGGCCAAGGACTTCGTAGCGCCGGAGTTGATTCAGGACGACTGCAACGGCCGCGCCCTGGCGCGCGAGGTGGCTCTACGCCTGGATGATCAGACGCGACGGCGCGACCAGATCTCTCGCCAGACCGCCGCGCTGACGCTGATGGGTAAGGCGGAGCGGCATCCCGATGAGGTGGCCGCCGACGCGGTGCTGGGGCTATTGACCGACCCGACCTGACGGACTGTCGAGCGCCGTCGCCAAGGTCAGCATGTCGGCCCAGGCGTCTCGCTTGGCGATAGGATTGCGCAGCAGGAATGCGGGATGCAGCGTCGGCAGCGCCGGGACAACCTGTTCGCCATCCTCCGATCGCCACTCCGCCCAGCGGCCGCGCATCCGCATGATCCCCTCGTCCCGTTTGAGCATCGATTTGGCCGAAGGGCCGCCGATCAGCAGCAGGGCGCGGGGCCGGACAATGGCGATCATCCGCGAAAGGAAGGGCGCACAGACGGCCTGTTCGGCGGGAGTCGGTTCGCGATTTCCGGGTGGACGCCAGAAGACGGTGTTTGTGATCAGGACCCGGTCCGTCAGCCCGGCGGCCGCGAACATGCGATCCAGAAGTAGGCCTGAACGGCCGACGAAGGGCTGGCCCTGGCGGTCTTCGTCGGCACCGGGACCTTCGCCGATCACCAGAACCGGGGCGCGGGGTTCGCCACGGTAGACGACGGCCTGGGTTGCGGCGCCCTCGAAGCGAAGTGGACAACCCTCGAATCCGGCAATGGCCTCAGCCAGAGCCTCCAAGGTCCCGGCGTCCGCCGCCAGAGCGCGCGCCGCCGCGACGGCGACGGTCATGTCAGGATCTATCGCTGTAGGGCGTCGCCGGACCGGGTTTGGGGAGACGACCGCGGTTGCGACGACGGGGCGGGGCGGCAAGGCCCGCCCGGCGGCGATCCGGTCCACCGGTGTGTCGAGCAGCATCGCGTCGACCCCGCCATCGGCCCAGAAGGCCAGCAGGCTCTCGATCGCACGTGTCGAGTCGGGCGTGGCCGACATGGGATATCTGGTCTCTCGTCGAGGACTGGTTCACTCTTGGCGGGAAGCCGACGCGGTGTCAGCCGCAAATCGCGAGGACGCGCATGTTCCGTTCAAAAGCCCTGTCGGTCCTGCTCGCAGGCCTCGTAGTGCTGGGCTCGGCGCCGGCGTTTGCGCAGTCTGAGCGCGCCCGGGAGGCGGAGCGGCGTCAGCAGGCGCAGATCCTGGAAAGCGCCGGCGGGGCCTATGACGGTCCGCAGGGCGCCTATGTCGCGCGGGTCGGCGAAAGGGTGGCGGCGGCTGCCGGACTGCCCGGTCGATGCACCTTCACGGTCGTGAATTCCGAGACGGTGAACGCCTTCACCGCGCCTCCGGGGTGTTACATCTATGTGACGCGCGGCCTTCTCGCGATCATGAATTCCGAAGCCGAACTGGCTGGTGTGCTTGGCCATGAGTTGGGTCATGTGACAGCCAACCACGCGGGCAAGCAGCGAAACGCCGAGGTGGGCGCGGGTCTTGCGGCGATGATCGTCGGCGCGGTGGCGAAGTCCGACCAGGCCGGACGACTAGTGGGGCAAGTGGCGAAGCTGGGGACCCTCAGCTACTCGCGGAACCAGGAGTATGAAGCCGACAGCCTGGGTCTGAGATACCTGGCGGCGTCAGGGTACGCCACCCAGGGGCTCACGCGGGTCTTGGAGGGCCTGCAGCGTGAGGATCAGTACAGCGCCAGGGGCGGGGCCGCGCCGACCGACGCCGTGCCGGTGTGGGCGCGCACCCACCCGCTGACCACTGACCGCATCCGTCGGGTGGCCCAACAGGCCGGACGACAGGTGACCTTCGGCGACCCGGTGACCGGGGTGGCGCCCTATCTTACGGCGATGGACGGCCTGACCTATGGGCCGGATCTGGACCAGGGCGTCATCGTCGGCCAGTCGTTCATTCATCCCAGTCTGAGGGTGGCCTTCGAGGCGCCTGAGGGGTTCCGGCTCGTCAACGGCCAGCGCGCGGTGCGAATCGAGGGCGCCGGGGGACTTCGGGCGGAGTTCTCTATGGCTACGTTGGACGGAGAGTTGGAGGATCGGGCGTCACGGACACTGCGGGAAATCATAGGGCAGGCCCAGGTTCAGTGGGGCCAGCCGACATCCACCAGGATCAATGGGCTGGATGCCGTGATCCTTCCGTCGCGGGCGCGCTCGCAGGGAAACCCGGTGGATCTGGTGGCGGTTGCATATGGCGCCGGCGGTGGCCGGGCCTATCAGTTCGTCTCCATGGCCCCGGCCGGGCGGGGCCGGGTGTTTGACACGCTCTATGGGTCGCTGCGGCGGCTGTCGGAGCGCGAAGCGGCTTTACTTTCGGGACAGAAGATTGAGTTGCTCACCGTGCGCGGCGGCGACACGATCGAGAAGCTGGCGCAGCGGATGTCGGTGCGTGAGAAGCTGCCCTTGTTCCTGATGCTGAACGCCCTCGACCCAGGTCAGCCCCTGGAACCGGGACGGAAGGTGAAGGTGATCACGGGCGATCCACGCTGATCGGAGTGCGCTTGGCGCTTGACCGCCCCTGCGAGACCTTCGGATAAGGCGGTCACATGGCGGCGACGGGCTCGGGGTCCGGCCGGCCGCCGCGCGAAGGAAAGAGACGTCGATGAGCGAAGCCGTCCAGCGGGAAGCGATGGAGTATGACGTCGTGGTGGTCGGGGCCGGGCCCTCAGGCCTTGCTGCGGCGATCCGGCTGAAGCAGATCAATCCCGACCTCACCGTGGCGGTGCTGGAGAAGGGCGCCGAGGTTGGCGCTCACATCCTGTCGGGCGCCGTGATCGACCCGAAGGCCCTGACGGAATTGATCCCGGATTGGAAGGCTCAGGGCGCGCCGCTCGAGACGGCGGTGACCGAGGACAAGTTCCTGCTGCTCGGACCACAGGGCAGCCTGTCGCTTCCGATGTGGGCCATGCCGCCGTTCATGAACAACCACGGCAACTATATCGCCTCGCTGGGCAATGTCTGTCGTTGGCTGGCGCAACAGGCCGAAGCGCTAGGGGTGGAGATTTATCCGGGCATGGCGGCCTCAGCGCCCGTGTTCGAGGGCGATGTGCTGGTCGGCGTGGTGGCCGGTGAGTTCGGCCTCGGCAAGGACGGCGAGCCGGGCCCGAACTACGAACCCGGCATGGAACTGCGCGGCAAGTACGTGATGATCGGCGAGGGCGTGCGTGGCTCGCTTTCCAAGGTGCTGCGCAAGAAGTACGAGCTCGCCAAGGATTGCGATGTCGAAAAATACGGCATTGGGATCAAGGAGTTGTGGCAGGTTCCTGACGAGGTGTTTAAGCCGGGGTTGGTTCAGCACACGACCGGCTGGCCGCTCGACAACGCCACCGGCGGCGGCAGCTTCCTCTATCATTTCGGCGACAACTACGTGTCGATCGGCTTCGTTACGCACCTGAACTACAAGAATCCGTGGCTCTCACCGTTCGATGAGTTCCAGCGTTTCAAGCACCATCCCGACGTGGCGCCGCATCTGGCAGGCGGCAAGCGCATCGCCTATGGCGCGCGGGCCATCAGCGAGGGGGGGCTGCAGTCGATTCCGAAACTGTCATTCCCGGGCGGCGTGCTGCTGGGTGACAGCGCGGGCTTCGTGAACGTGCCGCGGATCAAGGGCAGCCACGCGGCGATGAAAAGCGGGATCATGGCCGCGGAGGCCGCCGCCGCTGCCATCGCGGAAGGACGCGCCGGCGATGAACTGGCCGGATATGGCGAAGCCTTCGACGCCTCCTGGCTGAAGAAGGAACTGCACGTTGTCCGCAACGCCAAGCCGATCCTCTCGAAGTATGGCACCGCCATAGGTGGCGCGCTGGGCATGTTCGAGATGTGGACGACGCACCTGCTCGGCGGGTTCTCGTTCTTCGGCACGCTGAAGCACGGCAAGTCGGACGCGGAATCGACCGGGCTCGCGAAGGACTACAAGAAGATCGAGTACCCGAAGCCGGATGGGGTCCTGAGTTTCGACAAACTCTCCAGCGTGTTCCTGTCGTCGACCAACCACGACGAGGCGCAACCGGCGCATCTGCGGCTGCGGGATCCATCCGTCCCGATCAGCGTGAACCTGCCGAAGTATGGCGAGCCGGCGCGGCTCTATTGCCCGGCGGGGGTTTATGAGGTGCTGACCGACGACGACGGCTCCAACCCCAAGTTCCAGATCAACTTCCAGAATTGCGTCCACTGCAAGACCTGCGACATCAAGGACCCGTCTCAGAACATCGACTGGACGACGCCCCAAGGGGGCGACGGGCCGAACTATCCGAATATGTGACGCGGGCGGCCTTGCGGGCGCCACAAGCGGCCGTAAGGTTCATCCCATGCGTCGTTTGATCCTCATCGCCACTGTGCCCGCACTCCTGCTCGCGGGGTGCGCCGGAGGTGCGCCGCCGCCATCGTCGGCGACGGGCCTGCCAGTGGTGGGTGAGAGCGCCTATGGCCTGTTCCTAGCGGGCGGCGCGGCCATGAACGCCGGACGCAATAGCGAGGCGGCGCGGTTCCTTGAACTGGCCCGCGCCGGGGGTGGCGATGATCCGGCCATCGTCGAGCGCGCCTTCACGTCGGCGCTGCTGGCCGGAGATGTGAAGACGGCGGCTGCGATTGCGCCGGAAGGCGCTGAGGTCTCGGAGCCAGCGCGCCGTCTCGGGCGGTTGGTGAAGGCCGTGGCGGCGCTGGCGGACGGAAAGGGTGCGGCGGCGCGGGAGGCGCTGGGTTCTGAGCCGCTCGGATTCCCGCATCGGAGCGTATCGGCATTGCTCGGTCCTTGGTTCGCTGCGGCAGCCGGAGACGCCGAAGGCGCTGTCGTGCGGCCGCAGGTTCGTGGCGATGCGGCCGTGGACTACTTCGGCAAGATCGGTCAGGCGCACCTCTTCGAACGGGCAAGGCGCTACGACGAGGCGGAAACAGATTTCAAGGCGGTGACCGGCGGTGGGTCGCCCAGCGAACTGGCGGTGCTGGCTTATGGCGCCTTTCTGGAGCGGCGCGGACGGCGACCGGAGGCCTTAGCGCTCTATGACGCGGGAATTGGACGCAACCCGGCCAGTCTGGGTCTTGCCCAGGCGCGCGCCCGGGCGGCGACAGGGCGAGGGGCGCCCAACGCGCCATCGCTGAAGGAAGGCGCGGCGTTCGCCTTGCTGGCGCCTGCGGCGACCATGCTTTCGGCCAAGCAGGATCAGGTTGCTCTGGCCTATCTTCGGCTGGCGCTGACCCTGGATCCTCAGCGCAATGACGCCTGGCTCATGTTGGGCGACGTGCTGCAACAACGGGGCGACTCTGAAGGCGCCCGCGCCGCCTATGCCAAGCCCAAACCCAACTCGCCGGAGTATCCGTCGGCCCAGGCGAAGCTTGCCTGGAGCCACCAAAGCGCCGGCGACAAGACGACCGCGATTCGCCTCGCGCGGGCCGGGGCCGAGACGGGAGACCTTGAGGCGCGGGCCACTCTGGCTGATCTGTTGCGCGCCAACTCGGAGTTCGACGAGGCGATCATAATCCTGACCGGCCTGATCAACGAGGCCAAGAGCCCGGATTGGCGGCTCTTCTATGCGCGTGGCCAGGCCAATGAGCGCAGCGGCCGATGGACGGCCGCGGAAGCCGACCTCTCCAAGGCGCTGGCGTTGCGGCCGGATGAGTCGGAATTGCTCAATTATCTCGGCTACGCGTGGATTGATCGGGGCGAGCGGCTCGATGAGGCCAAGGGCATGATCGAGAAGGCGCTTGCGGCCAATCCGCGTTCAGGCGCCATCGTGGACAGCCTGGGGTGGGCCTATTTCCGTAAGGGTGACTACGCCAAGGCGGTCGAACTGCTGGAACAAGCGGTCGAACTGGAGGCCGGGGACCCGGAAATCAACAACCATCTGGGCGATGCCTATTGGATGGTCGGGCGCAAGGACGAAGCGGGCTTTCAATGGCGGCGCGTGCTGACGCTGGATCCGGATGCGAAGATGCGCGCCGATGCTGAGGCCAAGATCGCTGGCGGTCTGGGGCCGAAGCCGCGCGTCGCTGGACCCTAAGCCGTGGCCCGGGCCTTCGCGCCGGCCAAGGTGAACCTGTTTCTCCACGTTGGGCCGCCTGCTGCGGACCGGTACCACCCACTGTGCAGCCTGATGGCCTTCGCCGATGTCGGGGACGAGGTCTCGGTGAAGCTCGGGCCCGGCGCGGTGCTGGCGAGCGGGCCCTTCGCCGGCGAGCTTGGAAATCCGGTCGACAATCTCATCCTGAAGGCGGTTCGCGCGTTTGTGGCCGACCATGGCCGGCCAATTGATGAGATGACCTTCAATCTCGTGAAGCGTCTGCCGGTGGCGGCCGGACTTGGGGGCGGTTCAAGTGACGCGGGCGCCGCTTTGCGGCTGATTCGGAACGTGTTTGCGCCGGGCGTAGATGATGCCCGTCTGGAGCGAATCGCCGCGCAGACTGGAGCGGACGGCGCGGCCTGCCTTTGGGGACGACCCGTGCTGGCCGAGGGGCGGGGTGAGCGGCTCTCGCCCGCGCCTGCCTTGCCGGACGTGCATGCGGTGCTGGTGAATCCGGGCGTGGCGGTCTCGACCCCGCTGGTCTACCGGCAGTTGGATGCAAGTGGCGCATTCGGCGATGTGGCGCCGCCGCGGATGCCCTCAGCCTTCGAGAGCGCCGAGGAATTGTCCGGTTGGCTTCTGGGGCAGCGCAACGATCTGGAGGCCCCAGCGATAGCGGTGGCCCCGGCGGTCGGCGCAGTGCTTGAGACCCTGCGAGATGAGCCGGAGACGCTTCTTGCGCGCGTCTCGGGCTCGGGCGGCACCTGCTTTGCGCTTTGCGCCGACGACATCGCTGCGGAGACCTTGGCCGAACGCTTGGAGGCGATGGCGCCGCGCTGGTGGGTCAGGCGGTGTCGACTGGGCGGGCCCTGGGACGCGGACGCTTGATCCGGAGAAGCGAAGGGCCGATCTAGGAGCATGGCTGTGGTCATCGACACCCTTGGCGCGCCGCGCGTGCGCCACCCTGAGAAGCAGAGCCGGCCGGAGACGCCGATCCTGCGCAAGCCGGAGTGGTTGCGGGTCCGCGCCCCGGGCTCGCCCGGGTACAACGCCACCCGCGAGATCGTGAAGAGCCACGGGCTGGTGACGGTCTGTGAAGAGGCGGCATGCCCCAACATCGGGGAGTGCTGGTCCAAGAGCCACGCGACCATGATGATCCTGGGCGAGATCTGCACGCGGGCCTGCGCCTTCTGCAATGTGGCGACCGGGAAGCCGGGGCCGGTGGACGCCACCGAGCCTCAGCGTGTCGCAGACGCGGTCGCCAAGATGGCCCTGAAGCATGTGGTGATCACCTCGGTGGATCGCGATGATCTGGCGGACGGCGGGGCGGGTCACTTCGCCGCGGTGGTGAACGCGATCCGCGAAACCGCGCCGGGCGCCACCATTGAAATCCTGACCCCGGACTTTCTGCGCAAGCCGGTGGCGGCGGTGCATCAGGTGATTGATGCGCGGCCTGACGTCTTCAATCACAACCTGGAGACCGTACCGCGTCTCTATCTCAGCATCCGGCCCGGCGCGCGATACTACAACTCTTTGCGCCTGCTCGAGCGTGTGAAGGAACGGGATCCCCTGCAGTTCACCAAGTCGGGACTGATGGTCGGTCTTGGCGAAGCGAAGGAAGAGGTGATGCAGGTGATGGACGACATGCGCTCCGCGGGCGTCGATT
>NZ_JBILUK010000317.1:0-2959 GCF_044371015.1 Phenylobacterium sp. | reverse complement strand
AAGGAGCAGGTCCGACACGGTTTCGCCGGCCGAGATGGCCACGTCCACCGTTGATTGGCCGCGCTGCAGGGATTCCCGCACCGCATCGAGAGCTCGGGAGGTGGAGCGCTGGTTCTGGGCGATGGCCCAGACGGCGCCGTTGTCGGTGGCGCTGGCGATCTTCTTGCCCGTGTTGATCCGGGCTTGGGTGACATTCAGGTCTTTGTTGGTGGCGTTCAGATTTTGGAGCGCAACCATCGCGCCCACATTGGTGTTCACGCTATTCGGCATGAATTCGTCCTTCGTGACGGTGTCCGGCAGCCATTCTGGCGGCCAGGGGGCGTTTTGCCCCACCCATCGGGAAGCAAACACCAGGCCATCAACACCCGGTTAGGCATAGCCCATAAGTCACTGAACAATATACGTTATAGGGGCGATAACCCTATCCGAACCCGGCAGAATTTGCCGGGCTGGACAAGCGGTGGGCATATTCTGCCGCGCCCGGACCGGCGCCATTTGCCGGGGGCGTACAAGGGAGCCCCGGGCCGACGGGCAAGCGCCGGCCCGGGGTGTCATGACCTATCGGAACAGGCCCAGCAGGATCGAAGTCGACTGGTTGGCGATCGAGAGCGCCTGCACGCCCAGCTGCTGCTTGGTCTGCAGAGCCTGGAGCTTGGCGCTTTCCTTAGCCAGGTCGGCGTCGACCAGGTTGCCGATACCGGCGTCGATCGAGTCCTGGAGCTTGTTGATGAACTCCATGTGGGACCCCAGCGACTTCGAACCGGTGCCCAGCTTGCTGAGCGCGGTCGAGACGTTGACGATCGACGCGTTCACCGTCGCGATCATCGTCGTCGCCAGGGTGATCGTACCGATCGAGCCTGTCGCAGCGATCGTGACGTTCGCGCCGCCCAGAGCGAGCGACTGCGCAGCCACAGTGATCTTCGACGTGGCATCAGAGTTCGCCAGAGCCGCAATGGTGGTGCCGCCCGCCTTGACCATGTTGATGCCGTTGAAGTCGGCATTGTTCACGGCCTTGGCCAACTGGTCGCGCAGCGCCTTGAAGTCTTCGTTCAGGGCCGTACGGCTGTTGGAGTCGAGCGAAGCATCGGCCGCCGCCAGAGTCTTTTCCTTCATCTGAAGGAGCAGGTCCGACACGGTTTCGCCGGCCGAGATGGCCACGTCCACCGTTGATTGGCCGCGCTGCAGGGATTCCCGCACCGCATCGAGAGCTCGGGACGTCGCGCGCTGATTCTGGGCGATGGCCCAGATAGCGCCGTTGTCCTTGGCGTTCGAGATCCGCTTGCCTGTGTTGATTCTCGTCTGGGTGGTGTCGAGCTCCCGATTGGTCATGTTGAGGTTTTGGAGCGCGACCATCGCGCCCACATTGGTGTTGACCGAATTGGCCATGGTGTTGCCTTCCGTTCTGGAGGGGTTGCCCGGACTTTCGCCGGCGAACGATTTTTCGTTCGGAGGTGGTCACGCAAACGCCAGGCCAGCGCGTTAACCACGCTTAGTCACGATTGAGGTCTGAATTTGTTGAACTTCTAAGAGCGCCGACCCATCAATAGGCGCCGCCCGGTAAGCTCTTCACTGCCGCTCGGCAGGACTTGCCGGGGATCTCCGCCCACTTGCACTCGGAGGGGGCGCTTGTGGACTGGCTGGGCGGTCCGCCGTGCGCCGGATGGGGCCCCGGGGGCCTTCGACATTCCAATATGAGCCAGCTCAGCCGGCCCTACCCAACCTACTGCGGGGACTCCGAACGCAAGGAGGCTCTCTGCCTGGCGTGACTAAGCCGCCGCTTGCGCGCTGCCGCCCGAGAGCCCCTGCATGATCATTCGGTTGACGTCGATCAGCGGCTCGATCTCGTCCTGATTGCGAATGACCGTCGTGGTGTACTTCGCCACCCAGATCGAAAGCGAGATGAACGAGGCGCGCAACTGTGGCGGGAGTTGGTTTTCCGGCTCGGCGCAGACCGCGCCCAGCGTTGACCACATGCGCCGATTCCAGTCGAGCGCAT
The DNA here is from genome assembly GCF_044371015.1 of Phenylobacterium sp. Classification (GTDB taxonomy): domain Bacteria; phylum Pseudomonadota; class Alphaproteobacteria; order Caulobacterales; family Caulobacteraceae; genus Phenylobacterium. Next base: position 963 of record NZ_JBILUK010000317.1, on the reverse strand, counting down.
CGGCGCGCCGTCCGATATCGGTAATGGGATCCAGCTTGGCCGCCTCGATCAGCGCTCGGGTGACTTGCGCGAACAGGCGATACTCAAGGTCCCGCGGGTTCTCAGCCCGCGTCGCCGCCTGCTGATACGCCTGAAGGGACATTGCCCAGCCTTTCGTCTTCGTACTCGATGAGTTTCCGGCACAACATCAGCGCCTTGTAATACTCACGCGCCATGCAGTGTTTGGAGACGCCGACACAGTCGGCCAGCACCTGCGGGTTGCCGATGACGCCCATGAACTCGGTCAACCGCCTTACGAACTCGTCGTAGTAACGCTCAGACCCGGCCTCATCGAGGTACATCATCATCACGGGGAAATAGATGCGCCGCGCCGGGGTGTTGACGTCCTCTTCCTGGAGGATGTCCTTCTCACGCAGTACGGACGCCTTGTTCTGCAGAACCAGCACGGTGCGCCGGTCGCCGTTCTCCACCACCGCGCCGTTGAGCACGAAGCGCTCTCCCGGCTTCAGTGAAAGCTTCAACGGCAAGGCCCGCTCCTCGGTTCATCGCGTCGCTACACGCATAGCGATAGGCGGCGAGCCGTTAACGCCGCATGACTATGATAACGAACCCCGAAATTCACGGACCTCTCAGAACACGAGCAGGAACCACGAAAGGTACGAAAGCGCCCCAGTCGACATCGACGCAATGCGCGCCACCTGGCGGATCGGCCGCAAAGAGAAAGGGCGCTTGCGCGCCCTTTCGTGTCTGTTCGTGTTTTCGTGGCCGGTTCTCGCCCGCCTACGGCCACACAGACCCCTACCGTGAGTTCCGTGCGTCCGCGGCGCCCTTATCTCGATCCTACTTGAGGATCTTGGTGACGACGCCTGAGCCGACGGTGCGGCCGCCTTCGCGGATGGCGAAGCGCAGGCCCTGGTCCATGGCGATCGGCGTGATCAGCTCGACGTTCAGCTCGGCGTTGTC
>NZ_JBILUK010000101.1:0-10908 GCF_044371015.1 Phenylobacterium sp. | reverse complement strand
GCGCCTAGCAGCGCGGCCCGAGGTCGAGGAAGGAGAACGCCCGCAGAGGGCAAGGGGAGAATTCGCCTCGGGGCTCAGGCTTGCAAGCGGTCCGCCCATGCGGAACCGCACATTGCGGGGGACGCTCAGTTTCCGGGCGCGGCATGCCTGGGGCGCCTCAATCCAGGGCAAGGATCACCTGGGCGGCAGGGCGAATACGCCCGAGAGGCGAGCAAGACGCCTTGCCCGCGGGGGCCGGCGCCGCGACGATCAGGGCCGCATCTCGGGGGAGGATCGCATGCTGCGGCTGTTGGCGTTGATCGTTGTCCTGCTGGCGCCCGTGGCGGCGCGGGCGGAACCGATCCAGGTCAAGGTGGTGGTGCTGACCATGTTCGAGGTCGGCCAGCCGACCGGCGACGTGGCGGGCGAGTTCCAGCTCTGGGCTGAGCGGTGGCCGTTCACCCGCGAGCTGGCCGTGCCGGGCATCGAGGCGCCGGTGCGGGTCTCGGACGACGGGGTGGTGCTGGTGCTGGCCGGCATGAACGCGCGCTCGCGGCAGAGCGTCACCGCCCTGGCGCTGGATCCCCGGTTCGACACGCGGCGCGCCTACTGGCTGGTGGCGGGCATCGCCGGGGTCGATCCGCGGACCGGATCGGTGGGCAGCGCCGCCTGGGCCGACTGGGTGGTGGAGGCCGACGCCGCGCACGAGATGGACGATCGCGAGGCGCCGAAGGACTGGCCCTGGGGAATCTATTCGCTGCAGACGCGGGCGCCGGGGATCAAGGGCTCGGCCGCCGGGGCGAGCGGCATGGCCTGGCGGCTCGATCGGGGTCTGGTCGACTGGGCGTTCGAGCTGACCAAGGGCGTGGCTCTGCCGGACAACGACCAGCTCAAGGCCGCCCGCGCGGGCTTCGCCGAGGCGCCGGGTCGCGCGCCGCCATTTGTCTATCGGGGTGATTCCCTGGGTACGGCGCGGTTCTGGCACGGCGTGCGCCGCACGGCCTGGGCCCGGGACTGGGTGAGCCTTTGGACCGACGGCCAGGGCCGCTTCGCCATGACCAACTGCGAGGACAACCAGGTGATGGACGCGCTCACCCTGCTGGCCCCCACCGGCCGGGTGGACGTGCGCCGGGCGCTGGTGCTGCGCACGGCCAGCAACTACGCCCACGCGCCGCCGAGCGCGGCGAGCCCGGTCTATTCCGGCCTGGGCGGCGGGCTGGGCGCCGGGGTAGAGGCGGCCTGGCGGGTCGGAAGCCCGGTGGTCCGGGCCCTGGTGGCGGGCTGGGACCGCTATGCCGAAGCCCTGCCGGGGACGCGGCCATGAGCTTTCTGGAACGCCAGTTCGGGCTCACCGCCCACGGGACCAGCGCGCGCACGGAGCTGCTGGCCGGCCTGACCACCTTCCTGACCATGGCCTACATCGTTCTGGTCAATCCGCAGATCCTGGGCGCGGCGGGCATGCCGGTGGCGGGCGTGGCGGCGGCGACCTGCCTGGCGGCGGGGATCGGCTGCCTGCTGATGGGGTTCCTCGCCAATTATCCCATCGCGCTGGCGCCCGGCATGGGGCTCAACGCCTACTTCGCCTATGCCGTGGTGCTGGGCATGGGCGTGCCCTGGCAGACGGCGCTGGGGCTGGTGTTCATCTCCGGCGTGCTGTTCTTCCTGCTGACGATCGCCGGGGTGCGGCAGCTGATCGTCAACGCCATACCGCGGGCCCTGTTCGCGGCGATCGCGGCGGGGATCGGCCTGTTCATCGCCCTGATCGGCCTGCGCGGGGCGGGGCTGGTGGCGGACAACCCGGCGACGCTTGTGGGCCTGGGCGATCTGACGGCGCCGACAACCCAGCTGGCGGTGCTGGGGCTCTTCGTGCTGGGCGTATTGACGGCGCTGAAGGTGCGAGGCGCGATCCTGATCGGCATCCTGGCGACCACCTTGGCGGGTTGGGCGCTGGGACTCGCGGTCTGGACGCCACAACCTTACAGCCTGGACGCGCTCTCCGGCGCGGCTTTCCAGCTCGACATCCCGGCCGCGCTCGGCATCGGCGGCGGCGGACTGACCCTGGCGCTGATCGAGATCCTGTTCGTGTTCCTGTTCGTCGACCTTTTCGACAATGTCGGCACGCTGGTGGCGGTGACCAAGAAGGCCGGGTTGGTGGCGGCGGACGGCTCGATCCCCAGGCTGAACCGGGTGCTGTTCGCCGACGCCGGCGCAACGGTGGTCGGCTCCCTGGCCGGGACATCGACGGTGGTCAGCTACATCGAGAGCGCAGCGGGGGTCTCGGCGGGCGGGCGCACGGGCCTTACGGCGGTGGTGACCGGTCTGCTGTTTCTGGCCTGCGTGTTCGTCGCGCCGTGGGCCCAGGCGATCCCGGCCGCGGCCACAGCGCCGGCGTTGATCCTGGTGGGCGGGATGATGATGGCGCCGCTGGCCGAGGTGGCCTGGGACGATCCGGTGGTGGCGATCCCCGCCTTCCTGACCCTGGCGACGATCCCGCTGACCTTCTCGATCGCCAACGGCCTGGCGATTGGGGTGATCGCCTATTCCGTCCTCCGACTCGCGACCCGGCGTAGGTTCGCGGGCGACCTGCTGCTGCACGGACTGGCGGCGCTGTTCCTGGCGCGGTTTGTGTATCTGGGGGCGGGCTAGGCCCTCGCCCGACTCTCTCCATTTGAGGGGGAGAATGCTACCTGACGTACTCCGCCTCGAACTTCGCCAGAAGGTGTTCGTGGCGCCATTGCTCGCGGGCCTTTTCGCTGGCGGCGATGAGGGCGGCGCAGGCGCCGGTCGGCGTCTCGCGGCCGATCTGGCCGGCGCAGGCGCGGGCGGGGCGGCGATAGGTGTTGGGGTCCAGCCACAGGCCCTCGCCCGGCAGGAAACTGAACGCGATGCCGTTGCGGGCGGCCGCCTTGAGATCGGCGTAGGTCGCGCCGTTGCGGACCGTCAGCGCATAGTCGCCGGAGAGTTCGCTGCGGGTAATGCCGGAGTCGTCGGTGGAGAGCACCACGGGGACGCCCATCTTGCGGAACCAGGCATAGGGGTGATCCTCGGGCTCGATCTCAAGGATGGTCTGGTTGGAGATCATGTTGACCTCGATCGCTATGCCCTTGGCCGCCATCTCGCGGGCCAGCGCATGCGCGCCCTGTTCCTCCGGCAGAGCGATGCCGTGGCCGATCCTGCGGGCGCCGGCGATGCGGACCGCGTCGCCGATGTGGTGGCTGAGCGTCTGGGGCGTCACCAGCTTGAGGGTGAGCTCCCCCGCGTGCAGCGCCGCGGGCGCCTTGCGGCCCTGGTCGGTGACCTCGGCCACGATCCGCATGTGGACGTCGTAGTTGCGCACCGCGTCGGGCGCGTCTTCCGGCGCGACCAGCTGTAGGCCGACCCAGCGCCGGTCGGCGGCGATGGCGGCGACGCCGAGCTGAAGCTGCGCCATGGTCTGCTCGGGCGGGCCCTGGCGCATGGCCTGGAAGAGGTAGCGGACGGTGACTTTGCAGCCGGGTGTCGCCTGCGGCGTGTCGCACTTCATCACGGCTCGGGCGCGCGCCTCCATCGCGTCCGTGTCGGCGATGACGTTGGGCACCAGTTTCTCGAGGCCCGCCTCGCTCAGCGCCACGCGGGTGGCCGCCGGGTCGCCCCGCCAACCCACCCGGGCGCCCAGCGCGCGGGAGGCCACGAACTGAGGGGTGATCATCAGTTCAGCGTAGAAGGTGTTCTGCCGCGCCAGTCCCTCCAGGGTCTCGGCGAGCGCATCGCCCTGGCGCTTGGGCAGCGCGCCCCGGCGCGAGAAGGCGGTGAAGAACTGGTCGTGACCCGAGCGACCCTTGTGGCCGGGCATGCGGGTGGACAGGCTGTCCATCAGCGCCGACCGCAGCGGCTCGTCGTTCAGCACATCGGCGGCCGGCTTGAGCCCCGGCGCGCAGGCCGTGCGGATCGCCAGCTCCGTCACGTCGACGCAGAGGCCGTCCTCGATCGCCCAGGCCAGCAGCAGTTCCCCGGGCGTGCCGCCGCCCAGGTGGTTATGCAGTTCGCCGCCCTTGGGGAACGCCTTGAGGAACGCCGCCCGTTCCGCGGTTCCCATGGTCGCCAGATCCGGCGCCGCCAGGGCCGGCGAGGCGAGCGCAAGCGCGCCCAGGATGCCGGCCAACTTCATCCGAAGACTCCGGGGAGGACGTAGGGGCCCAGAAACACCAGCAGGCTCACCACCAGTCCGCCGGCCAGGATGCGATAGGCGTAGCCCAGGAAGCGGTACTTCTTGAACGCGAGCACCCGGCCGTTCTGGTAGATGTCGTGGGCGAAGGCCTCATAGACGGTGCGTGGCTCACCCAGCACGCCCAGGATGTTTTCGATGAACTCGTCCTCCGAAAGCTGGGTGAAGGACCCGAAGAACAGCAGGTTGGCCGGGCCGTCCGGCCGGGGCGGTGTCTTCACCGAGGGCAGCACCGCCAGGATGGCCAGGAACGCCGCCGCGAACGCCGCTGCGCCCAGGACAAGCAATGGCTCCGGCCGGGCCAGATTGTGCGCCTGGCTGATGGTGACCGTGAAGATCACGAAGGCCGCCGCCAGCACCATGTTGGCCTTCTGGTCGGCCATCTGACTCAGCTGGTACTGGACCTGTTGGGCCGTTCGCAGCAGATGCACGCTGTCGGTGGCGAACGTGGGTCGCCCCGCCGTCTCCGGCGCTCCGCTCATTGTTGGTCCCCCCGAAAGTTCTTGTCGCCCCCGCGACGTTCGCAGTTAGCCCGCAATTGGCCCGCCCGGCGCGGTTCGGGCAAGCCCCTCAAGGGTCTTCGGGGGTGGTGTCCCAGCTCGGCGCAGCGTGAGGGCGGACGCCGCCGGCGACCAGACGATCCCAGATTTCCTCGGCCGTCTCCGCATAGCTGTACAGACCAAGGTCGTCGGCGGAGATCATTCCGGCCTCGACCATGGCCTCAAAGCGGATCACCGATCGCCAGTAGGCCTCGTCGAACAAAACGATCGGGATCGGGGGCGCCTTAGCGGTCTGACGCAGAGTCAGGAGTTCAAACAGCTCGTCCAGCGTGCCGAAGCCGCCCGGAAACACCACCAGTCCGCCGGCCCGCATGGCGAAGTGCATCTTGCGCATGGCGAAGTAGTGGAAGCGGAAGGTGAGTTCGGGCGTCGACCAGTCATTGGGCTGCTGCTCATGGGGCAGAGTGATGTTGAGCCCGATCGAAGGCGCGCCGACGTCGGCCGCGCCGCGATTGGCGGCCTCCATGACCCCTGGACCGCCGCCGGTGCAGATCACGTTGTACCGACCCTTGTCAGAGGAAAGGCGCGCGCCGCCACGCTCCGACGCCAGGGCGGCGAAAGCCCGAGCCTGGGCGTACCAGCGGGCCTGTTCTCCCGGGCCGTCCTCGCGGATCCGCGCACCGCCGAACACCACGATGGTGGAATGGACGCCCCAGGCCCTGAGCGCCTCATCGGGTTTGGCGAATTCCAGGAGGAAGCGAACCCCGCGCATCGACGGGCCCAGGATGAAGTCGGGGTCCAGCGAGGCCAGCCGGTAGGTCGGTGACGCCATCTGAGGCGTATCGGGCGTGGTCATGGGCTAGAACCTTTCCGGTTCAGACGGAACCCTCTGAACGGAGTGAAAAAGGCGCGAAATCAAGAGTATAGATCGTCTCTTCATCCGAAAACCGGTTCCCACTTTTCGGACGACGCTCTAGGCGACCGCCTGCTGGATCACGGCCTTGAACGCCTCGGTGACCGGCGGGATCAGGGCGGGGACGACGCACCGCAGGTCGTCGCTGGGCGCGTGATGGAAGCGGTGGCCGCCGAAGACGCCAATAGCCGGGGCATAGCCCGCCTTGAGGATCACGCCCAGTTCCCCGGCCGCAAGCGCAGGATCGGCCTTGTAGACCGCTTCCAACCCCTGAAGGCCCGCGAACGCGGTTCGCGCCCGATCCATCAACGGCGCGCTGGCCAGCAGGAACCTCTGCGGATCGGCGCTCGGCAGGGGCGACAGCATTGCGCCGCGCTCGTGCCAGTCACGGGCTGCGACATTCGCCCCCAGATGCACCCAAAGGGCGGTGTCGGCGGGTTTCGGCGCGATCTCGTGGATGAAGTGTTCGCCGCCGCCGTTGTCGTATTCATGGCCGCTGGTGCAGACCAGCGCGACATTGACCGGCAGGGGCGTGCGCGCCGCCCACTTGGCGAGCGCCAGCCAGACAGCGAGACCCGGCCCGCGTTCGCCGCCGCAGATGAACCATCCGGAACGGGGCGTGGACAGCACCAGATTGCGCGCGGCGCCGCGGTTCAGCCTGGCGGTTAGGTTGTAGGCCGGGCGGCGGATCGCCCGCCCGGGGATCGTCAGCGTGGCGGTCTCGCCGGCCTCGGCGGCCCTGAGGAACGGCGCAGCATCGCGCGGGCCGATCACCGCGACCGGGCGGTCGAACAGCGGCTTGTCGATGGGCGCGTTCAGGGCCAGCGCCTCGCCGGTGGGGCCGGTGGTGACCACCACCACACCCTTGGCGCCCGCGGCCAGAGCTGCGCGGATGCGGCGCTCCACCTCGCCAACGACGGCGGACCATCGCCCATGAGGCAGCACGAGAATCGAGATGGCGCCCGCGCGCGGCCCGATGGCCAGCGGGGCCGTGACGCCGCCGGGCCCGGTCGAGGTGACGATCGCCTGGGGGATCACGTTGGCGCGGGCGGCGCCGGCGACCAGTGTGGCGGCCTCGCCCTCATAGCCGGGGGCGTCGAACATCTGCCGGCGGCATGCGTACCCGGCTTCGGTCAACTCGCCTTCGAGCCAGGCGCCGGTGGCGTTGTCGCCCGCTCCACCTGAGGCCTTGTCGCCATAGTTGACGTAGCGCTCCATCACCCGCCTGGCTTCGGACTCGGCGGAAGGGTCTGATGCAGCCTGGGCCATGGTCGTGGTTCCGGCGAGCAACGATGCGCCCCCGACCACGGCGCGGCGGGAGGCGGTGAGACGAGGGGACTTGCTCATAGGGGCGAGGCTAGCGGAATGTCGCCGGAGGGTGGAGGGGTTACATGAGCCAAATGGATCGACGGACGTGGATGATCGGAGCCGCCGCCGCAGCAGCGGCGACGAGCGCGAAGGGGGCTTTGATGACCTATGACTATCTGTTTCTGGACCTGCCCCCGTCAGAGGCGCCGGCGCGGGACCTGGCGACCCGACTGACGGCCGAGGGTCCGGCGCTGAAGGCGGCCGGGGGATCGGTGGTCGGGCAGTTCACGCCGCAGCTTGGCTGGACGTCTCGTCAGGCGGCGGTGCTGATCAGCTGGACCGGCGAGAGCGCGGGACGCGAGGCGGCTGTTTCGCGGCTGACCGCGGCGCCAGGCGTCAGGTCAGCGCGACGCGATCGGCTGACCGCTACGGCCAGGCCCGCGCCCGGCGACCGGCCGCCGGCCGGCGGCATTTTCGTGCATCGCTGGTTCGTTATCGGACGGACGGACCTCGACGCCTTCGTGGCGCTGTCCGTCGAGGGTTGGCGCGATTTCGAGACCCGGTTCGACACCCGGATCTTCGGGCTGTTCACCGCCGCGCCGACGCCGGAGGATACGGCCAATGGAACCGCCCGCCTGCTGCTGATCACGCGCTACGGCAGTCACGGCGTGTGGGAGGCGTCGCGCAATCCCTCGACCGAAGCCTGGGCCGCGTTCACGCGCCGCCAGCAACTGACGCGGGACACCTGGGGCGCCAGCACGCTGCTGGTTCCGCCCGCCCCCTGATCAGGGGGCGTAGCTGGACCGGCCCTGGATGCCCCAGCGGCCGTTCTGGCGCGTGACGATGTAGATCGAGTCGAATTCGTTGAGCACCGAGCCGTCTTTGCGATAGCGGGCGAAGCGGGTGTTGATGTGCACCTTGTCGCGCCCGGCGTGGATGACCTCGCGCCGCGCCCAGGCGGAGCGGTCCCACTCGGCCAGCGAGCCGGTCGTGAACATCTCCGGCTTGTGGTAGCCGGGATTGATCACCGTCACCGTTCCGGACGCAAACCGGATGTGAGGGAAGTTGAAGCTGGCCTCAAAGGCCGGAATGTCGCGCGCGTTGAACGCCAACATGAACGCGTCGAGGCGGTCCTGTGCGGCGGCGATCTCGGCGGCGAAGGCGGCGTGCTCGGGTCGCACCGGCGGCGGCGGGACCGAAGCGGCGAGCGCCGGAGCTCCGGCCGCCATGGCGATCCCCGCGCCCAGGATGACGTCTCTGCGGCTGGCCATAAGGCGCTCCTTCCTACGGATAAACTTTCAGCAGCTGGCCTTCGAACTCGCGGACGCTCTGGCGCATGCTGGTCCACTGGGCGGGCACATTGGCCTTGTCCCACTCTGCGATCTTGGCCTTGAGGCGCGCCACCACCTCGGGCCGCGCCGTGGCCAGATTCCGGCTCTCGCCCGGGTCGGTCTTGAGGTTGTAGAGCATGGCGTACTGACCAAACGGCGACACCTCGGCGACCACCCCGTCGGGCGTGACGCCCGAACCGACGCGCACCTGTTCCGAAGGATCGGCGCGATTGACGATCCACATTTTCCAGTCGCCGTCGCGGATCGCGAAATTGGGGCCCGAGCGCCAGTAAAGGGTCGGGTTGGGGGTCTCAGTCTTGCCGCCCGCCAGATAGGGCATGAGGTTGACGCCATCGAGCTTGGACTGTGGCTTCGCGCCCGCCAGGGCCGCTGCGGTCGGCAGGATGTCGAGAGTCGAAATCACCCGTTCCTCAACCCGGCCGGCCGGCAGACGTCCCGGAAGCGCCATGATGAACGGCACGCGCACGCCCCCTTCCAGATGGCTGCCTTTATAGCCGTTGAGCGGAGCATTCGTGCAGGCGTCGCCGACATAGCCGGCGCAGCCGTTGTCCGAGGTCAGGACGATGAGGGTGTTCTTGTCGAGGCCCTCGGCCTTCAGCTTGGCGCGGATGGCGCCCACGCTGTCATCCAGCGAGGCGACCATAGCGGCGTAGACCCGCTGGCCCGGATTCTGGATGTGGCGGTAGCGATCAATGTATTTGGCGGGCGCCTGCAGAGGCGTGTGCGGGACCATGTGGGCCAGGTAGAGAAAGAACGGCCGGTCCTTGTTTTCGCCAATGAACCGCACGGCCTGGTCGGTGAAGGCGTCGGCGAGATAGTCCTTCACCTCGACCACTTCGCGACCCTGGCGGACGGGTGCGCGAGCGCGAATGGTGGGCATCTGCTCGGCGGGCGTGCCGCGTGCCGCGGGCCCGCCTTCCGCCGTGCCATACGACCCTTCCGAACCCGGATGGGTGTAAAGCTCGTCGCCGGGCCCGAAGGTGGTCATGAAGGCCGTGGCGCCGGCAGTGACACCGAAGAAGCTGTCGAAGCCTCGGTCGAGCGGATAGTAGCCGGGCGCCTCGCCCAGGTGCCACTTGCCGACTATGCCGGTCGAATAGCCGGCGGACTTCATCACCTGGCCGATGAAGGTCTCGGAGAGCGCCACGCCGCCGGTGCGGTCGCGGCCGACCGGATTGAACTCATAGCCGAACCGGGTCTGGTAACGGCCGGTCATGATCGCCGCGCGGGACGGCGCGCACACCGGGTGGGTCACATAGCCCTGGGTGAAGCGCACGCCATCGGCCGCCAGCGCGTCGATGTTGGGCGTCTTGATGATCTTGCTGCCGTAGACTGCGGTGTCGCCATAACCCAGGTCGTCGGCCACGATCACGATCACGTTCGGCGGTCGTGGTTGCGCACTGACCGCTACGGCGCCAGGGGCTGCGGCGCCAAAGGCGAGCACCAGGCCCGCGCGCAAAATCAGTCCAAGACGCGACATGAATAACCTCCCGACCGTTCGGTCAGCCTAGCGCGTCTTCCAAAAAGTGGGAACCGGTTTTCGGACGAAGAGACGCTCTAACTTTTTGATTTCGAGCCTTTTCCACCCCGTTCAGATGATTCCATCTGAACGTGAAAGGCTCGAGCGCGCGGCTCAGCGTCGCGCCAGCCCCTGACCCTGCATCCGCCAGACCATCTGATCGACCCGGTCCTGGCCGAAGAACGCTTCGCCGCCGAACACCATCATCGGCACGCCCCAGTGGCCCGCAGCGCGCTGGGCGACCTGATTGGCCTCGACCACGGCGGCCAGTCGTCCGGCCTCCTCGTCCGCGGCCCTGTTGAGCGCCGCGGGATCGAGCCCGGCGCGTTCGGCGGCGCGGTCGAGATGATCGCCCTCATGCCAGTTGTCGACCTCGCCGCTCCAGATCACGTGGCTCACCTCGCGCAGATAGGCGAGACCCCGACCGGCCTCAGCGGCTGCGACGCCAAGGTGGGTCAGGCGGTGGATGTAGGGCTGCTGCATCCGGTATCCGACTTCCGGCGCCTGCTGCACCGGATCGGGCCTTGGCCAGCGGAACGGCAGACCGAGAAACGCCGCCTCGCGGAACACATCGGTCATGAAGTAGCGGAACCAGAGCGGATCGCGGGTCTCGAAGAACTCCGGCGTGCGTACGGCGAGCGGATAGACCGGCTTCACCTGGCAGACCACGTCGTGCTCGGCCTCCAGCGCCAGCAGACGCGGTACGACCATGTAGGAATAGGGCGAACGGAACGACCAATAGAGGTCGTAGCTGAGCGTCATGGTCGATATCCTCCCCGAACATCACCGCTTTGCGGCGGCGACCGGCTATCATAGAAACGCGAACCTTTATTCTCTTTTTCGGAGACCTGGATGATCCGCCTGCTCGCCGTCGCCCTGGCGCTGACCTTCGCAAGTCCGGCCGCTCACGCCCAGGCCTTTGATGGGTTGAAGGTGTTCTTTTGCGGAACGGGCGGACCGTTGCCGATCCCTGACCGGGCGGAGCCCTGCACGGCGATCCAGGCGGGAGACGCCCTCTATGTGATCGATACCGGTTCGGGCGGCGCGGAGACGCTGCAACGGATGCGGGCGCCGGTGGCGGCGCTGAAGGCCATCTTCATCACCCATCTTCACAGCGATCACATCGGCGGCCT
>NZ_JBILUK010000316.1:0-2967 GCF_044371015.1 Phenylobacterium sp. | reverse complement strand
CCGCGCCGAGCCGATGTTCATGCGCCACCTCGGCCAGTCTGGGCAGGGCGCGCCCGCAGGCGTCGGCGATCCGGGCCAGCGCCTCAGCCTGCCGCGCGGCGACGCTGGCCAGAGCCGCGCGCTCACCCTCCGCGCGGGCCTCAGTGCGGAGCTGTTCGACTTCCTCGGCCGGGAAGAGCCGGCGCGGGCGCGGCGCGGCGCGGGCGATGTCCCCGGTGGCCCCGAACACGGTGTCGAACCCGAATTTCTGAACGGCTGTGCTCATCAGTAGATCAGCTCATCGTCGTTGCCGGAGCCGGCCAGCATGATCTCGCCCTTGTTGGCGAGATCCTTGGCGGTCTGGACGATCGACATCTGGGCCTGGTCGACGTCCTTGAGGCGGACAGGGCCCATGCTCTCCATGTCGTCGCGCATGATCTTGGCGGCGCGTTCGGACATGTTGGAGAAGAACATTTCACGCAGAGCGTCCGAAGCGCCCTTCATGCCCAGGGCGAGTTGATCCTTCTCCACCGTGCGCAGCAAGGTCTGAACGCCGCCGGGGTCCAGCTTGGAGAGGTCTTCGAAGACGAACATCAGGGCGCGGATCCGTTCCGCCGCCTCGCGGTTGCGTTCTTCCAGAGCGGTTATGAAGCGCGACTCCGTCTGACGATCGAAGGCGTTGAAGATGTCGGCCATCATTTCGTGGCTGTCGCGCTTGGAGGTGCGCGCCAGGTTCGACATGAACTCGTTGCGGAGCGTCATCTCGATCTTGTCGAGGATTTCGCGCTGCACCGGCTCCATGCGGAGCATCCGCATGACGCATTCGAGCGCGAAGTCTTCGGGAAGCGAGGCCAGGACCCGGGAAGCATGCTCGGGCTTGATCTTGGAGAGCACGACCGCGACCGTCTGCGGGTATTCGTTCTTCAGATAGTTCGCGAGGACCGACTCGCTGACATTGCCCAGCTTGTCCCACATGGTGCGGCCGGCGGGCCCCCGGATCTCCTCCATCAAGGCGTCGACCTTGTCGCCGGGCATGATCGAGGCAAGCAGCTTCTGGGTCTGTTCGTAGGAGCCCATGATGGAGCCGGAGCCAGACGCGCCCGTAAGGAACTCGACCAGGAGCTCCTCGACCACGCTTGAGGAGACATTGCCCAGCGACGCCATGGCCTGGGAGATTTCCTTGATTTCTTCCTCGTCGAGCGCCTGCCAGATCTTGGCGTGGTCTTCGCCGAGCGCCAGCAGGATGACCGCGCACTTCTCGGCCCCGTTGAGGCGTACCAGGTCGACGATGTTTTTCTCTGGCTTTTCAGACATCAGGTGGATTCGTGCAGCCAGGTGCGCAGCAGTGCGACCGACTCATTGGGATTCGCCGATACGAAGTCGCTAACCTTCTTCACCGTGTTGGCCCGGACCTGTCCGTCCACACGGGCGATGTCCATGGTCGCGCCGTTGTCCGGGCCGGGAAGAGCCAGCCGGGTGATGCTGCCGTCGGCGGCGATCTGCATCTGCTGGCCATCTGGAGTCACAACGATGCGGGTGACCTGTGGATCGCCTGCGATGGCGGGAACCCCGCCTTTGCCGCCCTTGCCGCCGGCTCCCAGGAGGGGACGGGCGACAAAGAAGATCATCAGGACGCCGACGATCGCCAGAACCAGCAATTCGACGCCCCGCATGATGTCGTTCTTGTCGAAGCCCATGAGCGGGTTGGCGGCCTCGGTGCCGCCTGCAGTGTCGGCGGTGGGGAAGCGGACATTGACGACGCTGACCTGATCGCCGCGTTCGGCGTTGAAGCCCACGGCGGTGCGGACAAGTTGCTCGATGCGCTGCATTTCCTCCGCCGAGCGGGGCGTGTAGGCGCCGGGCTTGCCGTCGGCTCCGGCCGGCGCGGTGGCGCCATCGACGGCCACAGCGACGGAGAGGCGCTTGACTGTGCCGGGCTCCTGAACCTCGGTGCGGACCGTCTTGGAAATCTCGTAGTTGGTCGTGGATTCCTGGCGGCCGCTGGTCGAGCTGTTGAGATTCTCGTCCGGCGCGTCTCCACCCGGGATGTTGGCGGCGACGGAGGCCTGGCCGGAGCCTGCGCTGTCCGCCTCGCGGCTGTTTTCATCGGTGGTCGACTCCGAGCGGATCACCTGACCGTCGGGATCGAACGTCTCCTGCTGCACGGTCACCCGTGACATCTCAAGATCGGCGGAGACGTTCACGCGGGCCTTGCCCGCGCCCACCATGCCCTCAATCAGGGTTTTCACCTGCTTGGCGATGCGCTGCTCGACCTCGGACTTGCGGCCGTCGGCCTCGGCGGCCAGGCCCACGTCGCCCCCCGACAGGGTCTTGGCGTGCTGGTCCACGACCGTGACCCGGTCAGGTTTGAGGTTCGGCACCGCGCCGGCGACAAGGTTCTGGATCGCCCGAACCTGATCGGCGCCCGGCTCTCGGCCCCCGACGCCGATGCTTACCGAGGCTGAGGGTTGCTCGGCCTCGGCTTCGAAGAGGTTGCGCTTGGGCAGCACAAGATGGACTCGCGCCGAGGTGACGCCCTCAAGGCTGCGGATCGTGCGCGCGAGCTCGCCTTCCAGGGCGCGCTGGCGATTGAGCTGCTGGACAAAGTCCGTCTGGCCCAGCGCGTTGGCCTCATCGAAGATCTCATAGCCGACCGATCCAGCGGTCGGCAGGCCTTTGCTGGAGAGCATCAGCCGGGTGGCGGCGACCTCGTCGCGCGGCACCATGATGGTGGAGCCGTCGCCCTTGACCTCGTACTTCACCCCAGCCTGATCGAGCGCCTGGGTGATCGAGCCGGCTTCCTTGAGATCGAGATTGGAATAGAGCAGCGCCTTGGGCTGGCCGAGATTCAGGAAGATCGCTGCGGCCACGGCGGCGAGGCCCGCGGCGACGCCCAGGATGGCGGCCAGTCGACCGACTCCGAACCCCCGCACCATCGCCGCAAACTGGTTCAAGACCGATGCGCCCTTCCACCCCCAGGCGGCGCGC